>CAZZNB010000046.1:0-2677 GCA_964655375.1 uncultured Candidatus Saccharibacteria bacterium | reverse complement strand
CAAAGTATAATAGATTAATAGAAATTTTAAGAAAGGATAGTGAAATATGGAATATTTATTAAAGCTGAAAGATTTATTAAAGCGTATCGGAATTATACCTCAATATACTGAAGTTTCTCTTTTTTTAATCGGTTTATCATTATTTTTGGTGGTAATTAATGGGATAATTATTGAGGTAATTATTAATCATAATTATCAGTATTGGGGAGAAATTTTATTAGAATTATTAAAGCGTCTAGAAATTGTTATGAATACTATCTATAGTTTCCCTAAAGCAGAGTTTTGGGCTGGAATTATTAGTATTTTGATAATCATAGGTTTTTGTTGCATGTTAATTGCAGGTTGGTTTCTTTCTATCTATCATGCATTTTCTGAAAAACCTATGAGTATTACAGAAAAACAAGTAATATTATATTTTACAGTATATACTACTGGTTTAGTTGGGTTTGCTGCAGGTGAATATGCTTTAGAACAATCACAAGGTTTTTGGATTATATTTCCTATTTTAAACATTATAAATTCTATTATGCTTTTATCTTTAGTTAAAGAAAAGATCATAGACACTGATTCCATTTTAGATAAACAAGCTAAAAAAGAAGAAGTTATTATAGGAACAATTGCTGTCTTTATCATCTTTTTCATCAGTGAATATATTTTTAAAAATTATTGGGCGATAACTTTCTCGGTATGTATTGCTTATGCAGCTCTCTTTAATGAAATGTTAAGCAAATTAATTTTTAAAAGGTTATGAATCATGTTTAGATTTAAAATTTACTATTTAACTCTTTGAAAAATAAAACTTAGAAATGAAACATTTCGAGAGCGGTCCTTTTAAACATCAATCACCAGAAACACAAAAGATTTTAGAATTAACAAAGAAGATTTTTGAATATATTAAAAACAATTTTAATTTATCTTTACATTTAGAACAAAAATTAGACAAAATTCTTTCTAATTTACCCGACCTTATTAAATCTCAATATCTTCCTCCTGTTATTTCTTTTGCAGAAATTCTAGAACCTTCATCAATTATAACCAAAATACAAGAAACAGCAGGCATTTGTTATATTGATCCTCATACTTTCGAACCTAAATTTATTGTGATAAAAGATCCCAACGATAATTCATATTCTATAGCTGAAAAAATCACTCATGAAGTATTACATTACATAGGTACGAGCGTATCAGAAGTTCAGAAATTAACCTCACAAGATAATATTTATGAGATGGAAAGCATTTTAAGTAGTTTAAACGAGGTTTATAATACCAAATTTAAATTTTCTGAAGTTATAGAATATAGAACAGGTTTTCTTAAATATCAAGATTTTATAATAGTAGATGAATTATCGGGTATAAAATATTTACTAAAATTACCTTCATATGCAGAAGACGAAATTTTTTATGAAAGCGCTATTGATTATTTCAGCAAAGAAATAGTAACGAAAATAATAAAAGAAATGTCTAAAGAAGAAATTGAAGAAGCAATTTTCACTGCAGGATATCCTTCAAGAAAAATGCTTGCTTTATGTATTTATAATGTAGCCTATTTATTAAAAGAAATTAATCAAAAAAATTATGATGAAAATATTGAAGAATTAGAAAAATATTTAAGATTCGCTTTAATTACAGGAGATCTAACTCAATTTATTCAAGAAGTTAATAAAGTAAGAGTAGATAGATTTTTGGAAAGATTAAAAGAATTGTCTGTTCGATTTCAAGAAAAAGATAAAAAATTTGCAGATAAAATAGAAGATGTTTTAACTAAAGTGATTTCCAAAGTTGAAGAATTACCAGAAACCTTAACATTTGATGTAATAAAATTACTTGTTTTTGAATTTTATTGTCAATAAACTTTTTGATTTACGTTTCCCAATTTTTACTGCCTTCCGTTTTCTTTCCTTTACTTTTTATTTATATCAGTTTTTTTTATCTCTCTAATCTAATAAATACTTTTTGTTCTTCTTTAGATATATCACCCTCAATTGTACTTTCTCTTTCTAAAACATTAAAAATCCAATCTAGTTCTTCTTTGCTACAATAATTTAATCTAAAATTTTTAATTCTAAAAGGAAGTAAAATTAATTTGTCAATCTTTGACTGATTTATCTCTAACATATATCCTAATACTAAATCTCCTCTAAATTCTTCGTATCCTCCAATTCCTTCATAATCGTTAATAAAATCGCCAGCTCCATAAACTATTAATCTCCCTTTATAGATTTCTATTCCTTTAAAATGATGAGAAGAATGTCCAAAAACTATATCAATACCTACTTCATCGATTAATCTATGAGCAAACTCTCTTTCTTTTTTTGAAATTTCGTATCCCCAATTTGCCCCCCAATGAATTGAGAAAATAACAAAATCATTTTCTTTTTTATATTTTTGTATATTTTCTTTTATTTGTTGAATAATTTCGTTTATTTTATTAGAATTAATATCAATTAAATTTATACCAGGTTTATTTTCGTCAGCTTTCCAATGCATTGGAATTCCACTAGAAATATCACCATAATTAAAAATTAATACTTTGCATATTGTATCTTTTATTATTGCTGGTTGTTTAGCTGTGTTGCTATCTTTTCCTGCTCCAACTGTTAAAATTCCATTTTCATTTAAGACTGTTATTGTTTCTAAAAGTCCTTCTTCGTCAAAATCAAGAATATGATTATTAGCT
>CAZZNB010000045.1:0-66982 GCA_964655375.1 uncultured Candidatus Saccharibacteria bacterium | reverse complement strand
GGGACTATAAGGACATATGTATGTATAGTCCCGGGGACTGAAATTTGTTAAAAGATTGTAATATTTTATATGCCTAAAAGTTTTTTGACTTCTGGATCTATATCGGATGTAAAATAATTTTTTATTTCTTCTTTATTAACCCATTTAATTTCTTCTACTTCGTGAGGTTCTGCAGGAGATTGTATTTGATTTTCGTCTAAAAGTTCGCATAAATGATAAATTACTAAAACACCTGTGTCAGGATGTATTCTTATATTAATTTGTTTAATAGCCTTTACTTTGTATCCTGTTTCCATTAATACTTCTCTTTCAACTGCAGATTCTCTTGTTTCTCCTGGTTCTTGTCTACCTCCTGGAAACGCCCAAATTAATATATTTTTATTTTTACCTTTTTCTGGTATTTTTCTTTTAACTATTAAAACTTCGTCTTTATTATTTATAACTACTCCTAAGTTTACTACATCCATTAATAATTATTATAATTTACTAAAATGGCGAAATACGAAGAAGTTTTAGGATTATTTAAAAAATTAAAAGGAGAAATTAACAATGGTTTCCCTGCAATAAATTCTGATGTTTTCTACACTAAAAATGGAACACCTTATTTAAGATCTTCTGGTGTAGTTATGCTTTCTAAACCTGAAATTAACATTGAAAGTATGAAAAAATTTTTAAAAGGATATAAAAATAATTTTGAAGAATACTTAAATGATCCTGATAAATTAACTCCTGGAACTCAACTTATAAAAACTTCTGCCCAACTTTGTTATATGTCTTTTGGACCTAAAAGAACATGGAATAAAGATGCTCGAAAATATTTTGATAAAATTTTGTCTTCTGGCCATGGATCTGTTTTAGAACATGCAAATTACACTTTTTTATTTTATGGAATTTCTCGAAGTTTAACTCATGAGCTTATAAGACATAGAGCTGGCTTTGCGTATTCTCAACAAAGTCAAAGATATGTCTCTAATGAAGTTATTAGATTTGTAGAAAGAAAAGAGTTTCAAAATGATGAAAAATTACATCAACTTTTTGAAGAAAGAATAGACAGAATTAAAAAAGAATATGAAGAAATATACAAAATTTTGAAAGAAAAACAAGAAAAAGAGGAATTAGAAATATTAAAAGCTACAAAAGATGATGATCATATAAAAACAGAATTAAGAAAGAAAATTAATCAAACAGCAAGAGCGATATTTACTAATGAAACAGAGGCGCCGATAGTTGTAACAGCAAATATTAGAGCATGGAGACACGTCATAGAGATGAGAACTGACCCTTCTGCAGAAACTGAAATAAGAGAATTGTTTTTCAAAGTATTTTTGTGTCTATATTTAGTTGAACCAATTTTATTTGAAGATTATGAAATTGTAAAATATAAAGATGGAGTATATGGAGTAAGAACTAATTGGAAAAAAGTATAATGCCAAAAAAAAGTGTTAGAAAATCAAAAAAGAAAACTGAAAAAAGAAATATAAAAAAATTAAAAGAAAAAGCATTAAAAATTATCGCTGAACTTGATAAATTAATACCTGAAGCTAAAATTGCATTAAATTTTTCTAATCCTTGGGAATTATATGTTGCTGTAGTTCTTTCTGCTAGAAATAGAGACGATGTTGTAAATAAAGTTACAGAAAATTTATTTAAAAAATACAGAACTCTAGATGATTATGCTAATGCAGATATTAAAGAATTTGCAAAAGATATAAGCAAATTAGGATTATATAAACAAAAAGCTAAATATATTATTACAGCAGCAAAGATTATAAAAGAAAAATATAATGGAAATTTACCGGATACAATGGAAGAATTACTTAAATTGCCTGGTGTTGGTAGAAAAACTGCAAATATAATATTATGGAATGCATTTAAAAAGGCTGAGGGAATTGCTGTTGATACACATGTTAGAAGACTGAGTAGATTATTTGGTTTAACTAAAAATTCAAATCCTGATAAAATAGAAAAGGATTTAATGGAAATAGTGCCACATAAAAGATGGGGAGATTTGCCCTATAAATTGATAGATTATGGAAGAAAATATTGCTCTGCAAGATGTAAACATAAAAATTGCCCTTTAAGAAAGTTTATTACCAAAAAGAAATAATAATGGTATAATAAATAATAGAAAACTAGACAACCCCTCCTTACTCTAACACTCTAACCCGGAGCGGGATGACCCTCAGACCCCCTCGCCCTAAATCACCCGCTCCGGGTTTTTTAATTTAAGAAAATTTAAGAAATTTTTATTATTGTGTCTTACATTACTTAGGAAATTTTCTTGATGCTTTGATTTTTTAATTTAATAAATAATTCTTTTAAAACATCCAGTTCGTTTAGATAAAAGTTTAATATAATTTTGATTATGAAAGAAGTAAAAATTTGGACAGATGGAGGAGCGCTAAATAATCCTGGAGAAGCAGCAATTGGGGTTGTTATAGATTTTGGAGATAGAAGAAATCATTACAAAGCAAAAATTGGCATGGCAACGAATAATGAAGCTGAATATTTAGCAGTTATTTATGCTCTTAAAAAATTAAAGGAAATATTTGGCAAGAAAAAATTAAAAGATATAAAAGTTATTTTGCATTTAGATAGCGAGCTTGTTGGTAATCAACTTTTAGGAAAATACAAAATCAAAGAAGAAAATTTACAAAAATTATTTATAAGATTTTGGAATTTAAAAATAGATTTTCCACATTTAGAGATTAAAATCATTCCTCGAGAAGAAAACAAAATTGCTGATAAATTAGTCAAAAGCATCTTATTTGTAAAAAAACTGTTTTAATGTTATAATTATTAAGTCCCTTGTGGCTGTATAACTGGGTTGGAACCACCCCTTCCCATTCCGAACAGGCAGGTGAAACGGCCCAGTGCCGATGGTAGTGCCTTCGGGCGCGAGAGTAGGTGCTGCAAGGGACTTTAAATTTCATTTAAAATAATAAACAAACATATCTAATTTAGAATAAATCTTAACAAAATGACTGGGCCTTTTTATGAATTAGCTTTTTGGATAAAAATAGACGCGAACCCAGAAGAGGAATTGAAGAAAATAATCGATTTAATACAAAAATATAAAGGGAGTGTTTTTTATGAAAGTGGATTAAAAAAGAAAAGGATGGCCTACCCTATTCAAAAAGAGATTATGGGATATTTTGGTTATGTTTTATTTAATGGTGAAAAAGAAACACCTGTTAAAATTAACGAAGAATTAAAATTCTTTAAAAATGTTTTAAGATACTTAATAGTTAAAAGGAAAGTTTTAAATAATAAAGAGAGAGTAGAGCAAGTATCACAAATATGAATTTAAATAAGGTTTTTTTAATAGGAAGATTAGTCCAGGATGTAGATTTTAAAATTCTTCCTTCTGGTACCCCTATCGCTGTAATAAATATAGCTACAAACAGAAATTACAAAGATAGAACAGGACAACAAAAAACCGAAACAGAGTATCATAGAATTATTGCCTGGGGAAGATTAGCTGAATTATGTAGAGATTATTTAAATAAAGGGAGGTTAGTTTTTGTAGAAGGTAGACTGCATTATAGAACATGGTTAGCGCCTGATGGTACAAAAAGATCACAAACAGAAATAATCGCAGAAACAATTCGATTTGGTCCTAAACCAGGAGAGATGATAGAGGAAGTTCCTGAGGAATTAAAGGAGTTTGAAGAGCCCCCTTCTGATATTTGGGAGATTCCTTTTTAAAGAGAGTCAACTATATCTTTTAAAATTAAATATATTATTTTTAATCGCTCCAATCTAAATCTACTAATTTCTTGGTTTGCCTTTAGTCCGTAATATAATTGTGTAAGTTCAAATAATGACAAAATTTTTGTGTCTAATTGTAAAAAGTCTTCAATCGTCATATTTGTAAGAGTTTTTTTAAATTGTCTTAACGTATTAATATGATCTTTTTCAACAATCCAAAGTTCGAAATATTTCAAAAAGTTATTTATAGCTGATTGACTTATATTAACAATTTCTTTTTGCTCATTAAACTCAAAGAACTCTTTTTCAAAAAAACTCTAAAACTCGCATCAGTATTTCCTTGCCTATTCTTTTTATCTCATTTTCATTATTTTCAAGATATGCCTTAATAATTTTTAGAATATCAACAAAATTTAAGGAAATGCTCAATGTCGGTACTTGAACCAATCCATTTATTTCTATTTTATTATTTTCTGTTAAATGGCAACCGTATTTTAAATAACTGCCTCCCAAAATTTTACCCCATAACACTCCTTGTTTTTTTTTATTTTTCTTACATCAAAAGATTTTTCTTTTAGTTTTTCATAATTAGATATATCTATAGCGACAAAAGGGATCTTAGTTTTTTCTCTAAAAATACTTCATCAATACCGTTAATATAGTTGTCATATAAACTTGTTCTTACTACTATAAATCTTTCTCCGAATAATTTATCACAAAAAAGAGCTTTTGTAAGCTCAGAAATTGCTGATTTTAATTTCCCCACTTGTTTTTTTAATTTTTTATCCTCATCTAATTTACTTAGATATTCATTTATTTCTTGTTCAATCTTCGAAATTTTTTCTGAATCTGAAGTTAATATTCTCTCATCATAAATTGAGCTATAAATATCTGGTTTAATTCTAAACTCTTCATCTACTAATCCGGATAAAAAACTATCTTTTAGCTTATTCGCGGATTCTCTTCTCAAAAAGTCATAAATCTGAGACAATTTTTCTATTTTTCTTTCTAAATTAAAAACTTTTGTTTCAATTCCCAACTCGTCTTCTATTAATTTATCTAAATCATCAATCAGTAAATTGTAGTTTCGCTCTGTCTCATAAAAACCTCTAATTAATTCCATTATTTTATTTATTTTATTCTATTTTATTCAAAAATTTTTTATATTATAATAAATTTTTAATGATAAATTACGAAAATTAATAGTATTGTTATTAAGCAAAAAGGGTAATATAATTAAATTAATGACCAAAAAGAAACAAAAAGAAGAAATTAAAGAAGACTTAGATAGTTTAATAAAAGAATTACAAAAAGAATTTGGCGAAGGTGCTGTTATGAGACTAGAAGAAATGCCAAAAGTAGATGTTGAAGTTATTTCAACTGGCTCTCCTTCATTAGATTTAGCTTTAGGAGTAGGCGGGCTTCCAAGAGGGAGAATCATAGAAATATTTGGACCAGAAGCTTCTGGTAAAACAACAGTGGCCCTAGAAACTATAGCTGAAGCTCAAAAAAAGGGCGGGAATGTAGCGTTTATTGATGTAGAGCACGCCTTAGATCCAGAATATGCTAAAAAAATAGGTGTAGATATTAAAAAAATAATTATTTCTCAACCGGATTCAGGAGAAGACGCTTTAAATTTAGTAGAGAGATTAGTAAAATCCGGTATTTTTGATGTTATTGTTGTTGACTCCGTTGCTGCTTTAGCGCCAAGGGCAGAATTAGAGGGAGAAATTGGAGACCATTTTATAGGTTTGCAAGCAAGGTTACTTTCACAAGCTTTAAGAAAACTAACAGCTTTAATTTCTAAAACTAAAACAATTTTAATCTTCTTAAATCAAACTAGAGCTCAAATCGGAGCAATGGTAGGTGCTCAAGAAACCACTCCAGGAGGAAAGGCTTTAAAATTTTATGCTTCTGTAAGAATTGAACTTAAAAAGGTTGGCCAAATTAAAAGAGGCGAAGAAATTATAGGAACGAAAGTAAAAGCCAGAGTTGTTAAAAATAAAGTTGCCCCTCCATTTAAAACAGCCGAATTTGAAATATATTATGGTGAAGGAATATCTTATGAAGCTGATTTATTAAACTTAGGTGAAAAATACGGGATTATTAAAAAAACTGGAACTTCTCTATTTTTTAATGAATTAAAATTAGGTAACAGTTTCCAATCAGCTAGAGAATTTTTAAAACAGAATCATAAAATTGCCCAACAAATATTTAATGAAATTAAAAAACAAGTATTATAAAATTAAATAATTTTCTCATTTATCTCAAAATATCTTAAATAAGTTAATGTCTTTTATTTTTAAGTTTTATTTTTAAGATTTTAAATCAATAATTGTGGAGGTGAGGGGAATCGAACCCCTGTCGAAGAAAAAAAGGTAAAAGGTTCTACTGGTATAGCCGGTTTTTAAATTTGAACCTTAGTCTCAAAAACCGGCAAAACGACTAAGGCCTGAGAGGAATATTTAATTTCGAAGTTAAAAGGCTCCTCTCTAACCTTTTAACTTCTAGCTAGGATTCCGTCACCCTACAGGACCAGCCTAGCACTGAATTCCTGTAAAGCCCTATGCTTAGCTTAAAGCATAGGCAAAGGATTGGTTGGCATTTATTTTTAGCCCTTAAGGCGGGCTAAGCCACCAGCCCCTTTTACCTTTTTTCCTCCTCGAATTCCATTTATCACCCCCTTCTAAATAAAATTATATTAAAAATAATCACTAACTGCAAATTAAAAAACTAATGAAAGGTAGAACTTTGAGGCAAAGATAATTGTTCCTCAATAACTTCTGAACATTTTTTTATTATTTCTTTATCATCTTTAGATAATTTTCTAAATGAATAATCTAATATAAATTTTATTGAATAAAGGCAATATAAACCTGTCAAGAAATCTTTATAATTTCGAAGTATTGTATTTTCAACAAAGAAGTTAATAAATGTTTCTAAGTCTATTTCTTGACTGAATCTAGGATCATTTTCATATCTTTGAATATTTTGTATTATACCCTCAGGACTGATGTTATATTTTCTTAATTCTTCTTGCAATAATTTTGTTCCCCTGGTTACTATTTCTTTAATTTCATCTAAATTTAATTGAATTTCTTTGTCATTTAATGCTAATTCTATTCTGTATATATTTAAATTATTTTTGATAGAAGATAAAGAGAAAGGATAATTCCCCATTTCTTTAGATAATTTATATAAGACACTACTTTTTTCTATAGAAGAAGTTATATCTATAGCAAAAATAATTAATTCATTTTCTAATTGAATAGTCATATAAATATCTCCAGCGCCTATTAAATCGTCTATTAATGGAACTCCGATAAATTTTATATTTTGAAGTTTAGGGTTAAGACTAATTAAAGAGTTAGCGATAATTTTTTCAACTGATTTTCCTTTAATTTGTCCTAAAAAGTGAGATTCTATTGTTCTTTGAGTGTGTTTATATCGTTTTTGAGCATATAATGTTTGTTGGCTCCATTCTCTTCTTAGAGATTCTAAATATTTTTCTAAACCTGAACCTTCTTCTGCTTTTGAAAAAGCACCAATATATTTTTCGAAATCATCTTGAGTTTTTATCTCAATATCAATAGCACTTGAAGGTTTAATTTCACCCATAATCAAAAGAAATTTGCCTCTATGCCCTGAAGATTCGCTTTTTAATTTATTAAGCACCCCTTTTAAATATCTTTCAATAGTTTCATAATACCCACTATTAGTTTTCGGCAATTCTGGTTGTTGTTCTGGAAAAGGGGAGGGATATAATCCTTCCATATTTAAATTATATTTAAAATTATTATAAAAAATGGAGCCTATAAAAAGTACAGAAGTATTAAGTTATCTTATTCCGATTTTGAAATTATATGCTATTTTCCATATAAAGCATAAGAAATTATTTTTATTACCAAATCCTTCTTGTCTATATCTAGGTCTTTAATAGGTATATTTTCTTAGATCTATTTGGTTGTTCTTATAGCCACTATAAAAATAATGTATATTTTTTAATATATTGTTCTGGCATTTGTACTACTTAGTGTAGTTTTCAATATTTATCTCTCTGCAAGGCGTTCGGTATTTTTATTATAAAATGTATACATTTTAAGTCAATGCTATAATTTAAAAATTCTTAATAAATTAATTCACAATCTGATCTTTATATTATAATATAAATAGAAACCTTCAAGGAGGTGAAAATTATGTTATTTCATTTCTGTGATAAGTTGAGTATAGCTGAAGAGCAAAGATTGTACTATAGTCTATCTCTATATTATGAAAATTATGGAAAGTATATAACAGAATTTGGTAAAAAAATAGAGGAAGTGCCTGAAATATATAATTTCTATGAAAACATATATGTATTAGGAAATTCAAGATATGAGAGAGTAATAATAGCTTCTCTTTATAGGAATAGAGATACAGAAAGTACTCATTTTTGGATTAAAAGTTATATTCAGCCAAATTTTAAAATAAAAGAAGTAGAATTTGTAGATATATTAAGAAAAGGATATTGGGGTATAAAAGAAATAGTTGAATATTTCAATGATATTAAAGATTTATATTATTTACAAAAGCCATTAGCAGATATCTTGTTAAGACCTGTCGCAGAGGAATTTATAAATTTATTAACTTTAAGTTATAGATATGGCAGAGAATTAATAGATGTTATTGGCTATCCTTATATAGTAGAAAAACCAAGCATAGAATTTGCTCGATCTTTAATCAAGTCAATAGAAGAATATCATAGAAATCAAGGTTTATATAAACCACATGTAAATTATACTCCTTCAAAACTATCTGATGAAATGAAAATATTTATAGCTTGGTGGAGAAGATTTTTGTTATATGATTATGGAATAAAAACAGGAGAAAAAGTTTTAATCGATTTAAATCAATGCAATAGATTGCCATTAGGAGAAAGTGTAGTAGAAAGGCTAGGAGGATTAGAAATTCCAGTATTACTGAATGGAAATATAAATCCAATGCCAAAACATCATATAATGAACTTTATAGAAAAAATGGAAACCCTTAAGGGAGGTGAGGGTGATGTTTGAAAATGTTAAGCTTAGTCTTAGCTTTGCATCTGTAAGATATTTATGGACAAGAATATTGTTGGCTATACAAAACGGACTTATAGAGAAAGAGGAAGGGTATGAGCTTATAGAAGAAATATTAAAAGAAATACCTAATATTTCTGAAAAAGAAAATATTTTCTCCTTAGATAAAGAAATGGTAACAATTGCGATTAGAGAAGAATTATTGTTAGCAATATTAACAGTTTCAAGCTTTGAAGATGTAGATATTAATAGAAATATGGTAGGAGCAGAGTTGATTTTTGAAGCTAAAAAAGTATTAACTATAAAAGATAAGAATTATACTGAGGAAAATGAGATGAAAAGGCTCAAAAGACTCTTTGAAGGAGGAGGTGAAGTGTGATGCAAAGAGAAAAGACAAGGCCGAAAACACCAGTAAAGCCTAAGCCAACACCCAAAATAGATCCTGATAAACATCCTGAGTGGGACCCTAGAAGAGTTTGCCCGGTACAGAGAACGCATACAATTAGACCAGATATTCCTCCGTAACATCATATCGGAAAATTAAGCGATAAATTATAATAGGGGAGGTTAAATGCCTCCCCTTATTCTATCTTTAATCTAAATTTTAATAATCATACCATAATGAAAGTTCTTCTTTTATTCTTTCTTCTTCTCTTTTTCTTTCCTCTATCTTACAATTAGAAAATAATTAACGGAGCTGGATGATACCAGCTCCGATTTACTTTTTAGCTGAGTTTTTTTATGGTCCTTTCTAAAGTTTCTATAACTTCATTTAATAATTCTAAGTAAAATTCCAAATCTTCTTTTTCTAAATTTTCATTACTAAATAGCTTATTATAGTTTTTAATTAAATAATCAATTTTTTCTTCAAAGCTTGATAATTTTGGCATAATAACAAAAGTTTTCTTTTCTTCATAAAATCTTACATTTAACTCAACTTCTTTAACTCTTAAACGAACATTACATAATAAATCATGAAGCTTTATTAATGCATCTTTAGAATTTTTATACATTAATTTAATTTCTTCTAATAATAGCTCGTTCATCACCTCCATCAACTTTTTCACCTCCTTTTAGCTTTCTGATTAAATTTTAAATGATAAAAAATAATTTCAAATTTTCTTAAAAATAAATATTCCTTCGATAATTTTATAAAGTATTCTAAAGGTTTTAAAAAGCAAATAAAAAAGACTTTTATTTTAATCAAAATAATCAACAGATATACGCATAAACAACGGTAGTTTTTTAATTTACATTTTTTAATCTATTGAAATAAAAGCTCCAAATAGATAAAGCATCTTCATTTGTAAAAAATTTAAAAATATCAATTTCTATATTTCTATAGAAATATAGAAAATCAAATTAAAATATTTGAGTTTTTTATTAAATGTAATTATTTTTAAGGCAATTAAAATTTCAAAATTTGTATTAATTAGGAAGAAATTTATTTCTTAATTTTCATAGTATCTTTTAAATTAATAAACGAATCTTTTTATATGTACAATCATAATATCTATGAATAATTAAAAATTTTTCTTATTTATTATTTAAAAATTAATCTATAAGATTTATCAATTCTAAAGCTCTAAGTTTTTCAAAGAGAGATATAGTTTTCTATAGGTAAAATTTAGCTAAACAGATTTTCGCAAAAATTTTAAATTTTGTAAAACAATTTAGTATTTAAGCTATTTTTCCTTGTCTAAAAATAAATATAATAATTATTATTTTTATATGTCATAAGACTAGACAATGTATTTCAAAAAATGAATAACGCACCCAAAAGGGTGCGTGTGTGTTTATTTTTGAAAAAATTTTATTTATTATGGTTCTACTTGAATTTTATATATTTTTTTACATTTCCAACATTCTATTTCTAAAATTTTTTTATCTTCTTCTAAATCAACACCTACTATTCTCAAATCTTCTATATCGTAAATTGCTGTATCTTTATATTTTATGTATCTAAAAATTTCTACCTCACAATTTCTACAAAAAATTCTTATTTCTCTTCTATTATTTTTCTTCTTTCTTTCTCTCTTGACCAAACATTTTTCCATTTCAGGCACCTCCTTCAAGTTTGCTAATAATTTTTATAACAAATTATTTTAATTTGTCAAGTCCTTAAAAATTTTTAATTTTTCTATTAAAAATTTCTCCATAAAATTAAATAGCCCCCCTGTACGGGAAACCCTGAGGGTCGGGCCGGGGGGCGGTGTGGGGTGGTTAGGGTTGGGAAGTTAGGACTTAAACTACGGGGTAGAACACCTTTCCGTCCTTAACGACGGCGGGTGCCACGCGGAACTTTTTATTGTTCCGCGTGAGAGAGATCAACGTGGGGACCTGTGCCCTCTCCACCGCGATAACCACTTCTTCCACCCTCGCGATGGAGAAGGCCCGGAGGATCGACTTGACAAACTCAAGCCACTCCTCCGGTTGGTGCAGGGGGTGGGGTTGGATCCCCGTCAGTACGATCAAAGTGTACTTACTCTGATCGTACTGGACGGTCCCCCTACCAAAAAGCAAAATGACCTTCTTGGTAGGGGGTTGGGGTTGAGGTTGGGGTTGTTGCTCTTCCTGTTGTTGTTGAGGTTGGGGTTGTTTGTGAGGTTTCAATTTCAGCTCATCCATCTTCTTTCACCTCCTTTTCTATTCCCCGGGCGAGCTACAGGGAGTCCCTCAGCTCCCTGTAACCCCCTCCCGGGGGAGTTTACGTCTTATACTACTTTAAGTGTATCCAATAATAATTATAATCACTTATTTTTATTTGTCAAGATGTAAAAAATATATATTTTTCGTATATTTTTGACTATATTTTGTTTCAATTATACTATTTTTGTAATAAAATTTTGCCCCGCAGTTATTTATTTTCTGCGGGGCTTTTAGTATTGGTTTTATTTTTTAAAAGATTTTATTAATGATTTTTATTATTCTATCTCGTATGTGAATATAAATTATTAAAAACAGTCCAAGGCTATTTATTATCATCAGTATACTTATTATTTTCAAGGTTCTTTCTATATTTGTGTGTATTAATGTATTTTCTTTATAGTATATATATTGAAGAAAGTTAGTATTTACGAAAGTATCATATACCAACAGAAATATATTTAACATTATTATACTAATTGCTATATTTAACATTATCTTGTGTTTTTTCATTGTAGTCACCTCCAGTTATTAGTATAATAATTTTTTTGAAAAAAGTCAATAGGGTAAAAAATATTAAAGAGCTTTTAGCTATTTTTAGTCTATTCTATAAACATTTTCATCATCAAAATATAGGAATATTGAATGCGGTAAATAAGATTGGCTTGTTTGGAAAAGATATTTATTTCTTTTATTAATTTAAATTAAAAAATATAAAAAAATATTGCCCGCTTTTATCGCGGGCTAATGTTTTTTCTAAAAATTTTTATATATTCCGCTTATTTCTCATTTTGTCTTATTGATTTCTATCTTCTATTCGTATTTCTATGCCTATACTCAGAATATATTAACAATAAGGTGATATATGCAAAAGTAAGTATCATACCAAACAATATTCCTATAGGTGCCATTATATTCATCCAAATTTCTGGGTTTACTTTTGCTATATATTCCAAAAATGGATCTGTTTTTGTGATTATAAGTATAACTACTATTGGTGATATTGTTATTATAGTTAATATAATAGTATCTATCATTCTTCTTCTCATTTTAGACCACCTCCAAGTTAATTATATTAAATAATTTTTAAAAGTCAATACTACATTAAATCAGCCAAGATACATAAATAATTAAATAGTTAAATCAGTACTTTTTGTTTTACTAGAAATAATTGGGGTAGGAATTAACAATTTTATTAGAAAGATTTTAATTATTTAGGTATTAAATAATATTTTTTAAATAAAAATCAAATGCTATATAAATTGACAAAAAGTATGTTTGATTATATTTTAAATTTTGGGCGAATTAGATTTTTATTTGACAAAATAAACTTATTTTATAATTTAATTGGCAGTCTAAAATTAGATGGAGGTGGTTTTTATGGAACAACTAGAGGATCTCTTTAGAGAATACAAAAAATTAACAGAAGAACAGGCTCCAACAGAGGAGCCTGCTAAAGAAGAACGAAAGAAGATCATATTTGATAAGGTAATATATATAATTGGTCCTAATAATTGGGAGGTGGTGCCTTGCGATGAGCAAGGAAACATATTGCCTCCCAATAGAGTACATGAATTAGGATATCAAATAGTATTTATATTTCCTCCGGGATTACCGGAGAAAATTAGAGTATCTATAAGCGAAATAGAAAAATATAAAGAAAAGCTAAAAGAGGTTACTTTAGCATGGATGATAAAGATTGTAGAATTAGTATACACAGCTAAGTCAAGAAATATTTCTAAAGAAATATTATTTTGTTTATACGAACCTCAGGTAGATATATTTAAGTTAGCATGGAATACATTAATAGAATTTAAAGATAAAAAGCCTGAAAATCCTGAAGATTTGTTGTATAAATCCTTAGGTATATTGTTAGTTAATGGTCTAGAGAAGAATTCTAAGGTGTATATAGTAGTGGGTACAAATAAAAATGGGGGGCCTAAATATTATTTAAATGATGGAATATTATTATATAGTGATGGGAACCTGGAAAGGCTATGAGAATATCTAAAAAATAAAAAAGGCCAGGGTTTTTGCCCTGGCTTTTATGCTTTTATAATATAATTAGCACAAATAAGGAGGTGAAGACAATGATATTGGAACAAACAGAAAGGTTGTTAGAAATTGAAAGTGAAATAAATGAAAGACTAAAAAAATTGATTAAAGATATAATAGAAGATATTAAGTTTGAATTTGAGCAATTAAGAAGTAAAGAAAAGATAAATATAGAATTGATGTATGATAAATATGATAATGTTATGTTCGAATTAAAAATAAGTGGTATTTTAGAAAAGTGGAAGTTAAACAAATATAGCGAAAAAAAGATAATATGGCAAAGAATTAAATTTTTATTAGAACATTCTCTTTATTCTGACGAATATAAAAAATTATCTGAAAAGAAAATATTAAATCAAGAAGAAAGGGAAAAGTTAAAAAGAATAGTAAATTATATGAGAGATTCTTACGCACTCTTAAGATTTATTTTATCGAGATTATAAATTTATCTTTCTTAAGAAAAGGGCCGATTCTGTCGGCCTTTAATTTTTTTTAAAAAATTTTTAAAATTTAAGTAGGAGGTGACTAAAGGTGGGGGAAGAAAAAGGCAGAGCACTGGTACGAAGAGAGTGGTATCAAAAGTTAATAGAAGAATATAATCAGAGGTATGGTACATATTTAAGAATTACAAAAAGGATGATAGATAGAATGGTAGAGTGTAAATTCAAAAGAGAAGATGTGGAATCTGTTCTTTATATGATGGAACGTTATAATAAACCAATTTATTGGATAATTCAGTGGAGATTAAAATATGGTTATACCTTCGAAGAAATAGATAGCATACTAGAGGCAGCAGAATATTTAAAATGCCAAATTTATACGGTAAGAAGAATACTGGATGTATGCGATAGAGATTTATATAACTTCTATAAATTAATAGACTATATAATTACTAATAGATTTGATAGCGAAAGACAGATATTAAAATTTATAAGATATCTCGAAATAAATTTTGCTAATATAGAAGAATTTTTTATGTGGTTAGATTATGAAGAGCAAATAGGTTAAGTATAGAAAATATATGAAAAGAAAATCAACTACAAAAACATAGGCCCTAGCCTTGCTAGGGCTTTAATTTTTTTTTAAAAAATTTGTAAAATAAAATTTGGAGGTGACTAAAATGAAAAAGGAGATAGTTCTTGTTGAAACAGTAAAGAAATTAAGTGGTAAAAACCCGTATGAGATATTAGGCTTTACCCCCAGCTTTATAGGAATATTGAAGAGAAATAAAGCCTTATTAAAGAGACTTGTAGATTTACATAGAGCTTATTTATTAGCAGTAATTCATCCTGACATAGTAAAAGCAGAAGATAAAAGAGTTGCTGAAGAATTAGCAAAAATAATAAATGAAGCAGTAGCTAGAATAAAGGACGAATTCGAAGATGAATATTTAATTGAACAATATATTATAAGTAGAGATTTGGAAGTTAAATCCCTAGAAGAAAATATAAGATCTTTAAGCGAAGAAAAAATTAGATTGCAAATAAACATTGAGAGGTTGAATGAGGAAATAAGAATGATGAACGAGAATCAGCAAAAATTAGTAAGTCATATATTAAGCTTCCCCCCAAGATCTCAAATAAGTTCAATAAATAGTGAAATTCCCTGTTTATTAATTGCAAATAGAGGTAAATATAAAGCAATATATTTTGTAGATGAAAACAGAAAAGTTTATGAAATCATAGGGAAGTCTAGGTTAGTTAAAGCTAGAGTAGAATTTCATATCAAGCAAACATTAGAAAGATTGGTAGAGTATAAAAAAACAGGGAAAGTAAGATTAAAAGGAGTTTTGTTAGGTAGTACAAAATATGAATATTCGCGAAATCTAAATAACTTTAGTTTCAGAAATTATTCTGAAATTATAGATTTTTTGGTGAAGATTGAACCTAATTTATATAACGAAAATTTAGTATCAATAAATTATGTAGGATACGAAGAGAGATTAAAAAGATACTATATAGTTTTCGAAGTAATTAAGACAGAGAGGGTTATTAAGATAAAAGAAACCTATAAAAAAGTATAAAAATGTAAATTCTGGCTGGGTAATCTGGGGTAATTGCCCAGCCATTTTTATTTGACACAATTTTGAAAATATTTTGTTTTTAAAAATATGTTAAAATTTTATTAGTAATCTAAAAGGAGGTGAAACTTATGAAGTTTGTGGTTTCTCATGGTGATATTGATGGTGTAATATCTGCAACGATAATTTCAATAAACTTCGGTATATCTGAAAGAAATATAATCTTTACACAGCCATTCTTGTTAGATAAAATAAATATTCCTGCAAATATAGAGGAAATTTTTGTTGTCGACATAGCAGTAAATAATAGGAATCCAGATATGACGAGAGAATTTATTGAAAGATATAAAGATAAAATAAGATTGTGGATAGACCATCATGAGGGATATATATATCTACAAGAATGGCTAGGAGAAGAAAAAGTTATAGTTGGGGATAGCCCAAGCTGCCCCCAATTGATGAAAGATAATGGGTTTATAGTAAGAGAAGAGTGGGTCGCTGCAGCGAATGCTGCGGATAGACCTACAGAATATAAAGAAACAGATTTATCTATTTTCTTAAATAGATCATTAAAATATGGAATCTTAAGTGAAGATGAAAGGTTAAAAGAAAACATAATGAGAACAATAGTTAGATATCTTGTTAAAAGTTATAAAAGTGAAGATAATAGTGAAGAGAGAAGGTTATTAGAGGAATACGGTAAATTATATGAAGAAATAGAAAGAAATACAATAGAAGCTTCAGAAAATATAGAATTAATAGCTGGGGGTAAATATAAAATTGGTTATATAAAATTAGATCCAAAGAAAAAAGTGGATATAACAAGATTATTTATGTTAGGATATAAAAGATTTGACATGATAATCATACAAAAATATGGAAATAACAATGAGGAAATTACGATTATAGGAACGAAATTAAAAGAAATTAACTTAGTGAAAATGTTTGAACTAAAAAGCGGAGCTCCGTTTAGAATAAGTTTACCAGGGCCCCACGAAGAAATATTAGAACATATTTTATCTAGATTAAAAGAATTATAGAGTATATACTATTAGGATTAAGGGGCTGGTTTTTATCCAGCCCTATATTTTATTTTCTCTGCTCTTTCTTTTACTCTTCTAAATTCTTTTTCTTTTATTTTTTCTCTTTTTTCATATTTTTTAAGACCTTTTGCTAAAGCTATTTCTATTTTAATAAGATTTCCTTTAGAATAAACCTTGATTGGCACTAATGTTAACCCCTTTTCTTTTAATTTTCCTATCAAATAATTTATTTCTTTTCTCTTTAATAAAAGTTTTCTTGGTCTATTTTCATCATAATCTTTTGGTGTATTTTTAGGTTGGTATGGAGGGATATTAAAATTTACTAAATAAGCTTCATTATCTTTTATAGTAACATAGCTTCCTTTTAAGCTTCCTTTCCCTTCTCTTAAGGCTTTGACTTCAAAGCCTTTTAGCTCTATTCCAGCTTCAAAGCTTTCTAATATTTGATAATGATAATAAATTCCCGGATTTTGAAGAAATACTCTATTTTTCATTAATATTAATTATAAACTTGACTATCGAAATAAATATAGCTTAAAATTAAATTAATGGTAGTAGAAAGATTTCGAAGGGCGCAAGAACAAAAAAAGGGGGGAGAATATGAACAAAGCCCTGAAGCTGTTCCTCCTTCTTTAGCAGAGATTTTAAAAGATCCAAAACTTTCGGAGCTTTTAAATTTAGCCTTAGAAAAAGATAATAAACAAAAGTTAATAGAAAAATTATTAAAAAGAGAAGCTTTTAGCGAAAACGAACTTGAAGAATTAAATAATTATAGAATACTACTTAAAGAAGCAATAGATAAGTCTCAAGAAGTATTAAGTCTATTAACTCCAGAAACTATAAAAATAATTGTAGGAAGTTCTAATAAGTTTAAAAAATTGGTTGGGACTTTAGGTATTGAAAATACAAAGAAATTGTTAGAAGTTTATTTATCTAGGTTATATATTGTAGGGAAAGATAGGTTTGACAGTTTAGCGGAAAAAATTCAGCAAATAAAGGAAGCAGAAAGGCAACTTTCAAATATTGATGAACAACTTAAAGAAGCTTGCAGAAGGTATGGAATAAGTGAACCAGAGTTAGGTCGGCTATATGAAAGGATAGCAAAAGGAGAAGTAAAAGAAGATGAGATTACAAATCTTGTTAAAAGGAGATTAAATATTTTACAAAAAATTTGGGATTTCTTGCAAGGAGGAACATATAGCCAAAAGCGAGTAGATGAATTAAATAAAATAACAGAGGTACAAACACATTTAAATACAATCTATGATAATTTGAAGGAGGTCGGAGAGATGATAGCTAATGTAATATATACTACAAATGGAGGAATAGATATTTTAAATAAAGCTTTATGGGATGAATTTAAACCTTTAGGACAAGGCCTAAGCTTCAAAGAAGCTTTCTATTCTCCGGAGGAATTAGAAGAGGAATGGAGTGAATTTTTACAGGAACAAAAGGTTACTAATTGGGAACAACTCGAAGAGGAGCGAAAAAACGAATTAAAATCTGGCTTTAAATCACGCATGAGAAATAAATTAGGCAATAAATTTGGCAATAAATTTGGTGGGGTTTTGGATGCTTTAATTAATATGGTTGCAGGATGGGCGGATTCAAAATAAATATCAAATGAATATTAATTACTAAAAAATAAATATGGAAAATATATATGAAGAATTTTTCAAAATTTTAGCAGAAGGGAGTGAAGAAGATGTTAGAAATTTTTTAATTGAAAATTTTGATAAGTTCCCTGAAGATGTGAAGAAAGATATTGTTGGTATTTTCTTTGAAGAAGCAGTAGATTTAGCTTATGCAACTCTTAAATTTAAAGAAAGGCTGTTAGAAACTGTTATAGAACTTGAAAAAATTAAAAGAGCATTAGAAGATAGAAAAAGAGAATTGGAATTAAAAAAAGAATTAGGAATTGAACCAGAAGAATAAAAAATTATTCTTTTAAAGCTTCTTCAATTTCTTCAGGTGAAAAACCTACAATTATCTTTCCGCCTATATCTATAACAGGGACACCTAATTGACCAGATTTTTCTATCATTTCTTCTCTTGCCTGGATATCATTTTCAACATTTTTTTCTTCATATTCTACTCCTTTATTTTTAAAATATTCTTTAGCAGCATCACAAAACGGACACCAGCTTGTTGTATAAATTATTATTTTTTTCATTTTTTTATATATTTTTCTATAATTTGTTTTATATATTCGTATGGATATGCTCCTTCAACTATATCATTATTAATTATAAAATAAGGCGTTCCTCTAACTCCTAAAGTTTGAGCTGCTTTTATATCTTCTTGAATTTCATCCATATATTTACCCTCATTTATACATTTTTCAAATTTTTCTTTATCTAAATTAAGTCTTTCTGCAAATTTTATTAAGTTTTCTTTGTTGAATCCTACTGATTGATTTTCGAAAAGTATATCTATATATTCCCAAAATTTCTCTTGTTCTCTGGCGCATTTTGAAGCTAAACTTGCTTGAATTGATTCAGGCCCTAAAAAGGCAAAATCTCTATAATAAAAAACAGCTAATCCTTTATCTATATATTCGTCTTTGATTTTCTTAAAAGATTCCATGTAAAATTTTTTACAATAAAAACATTGAGCATCAGAAAATTCTATTATTTTTACTGGAGCATCAGGATTTCCTAATGGTGGATTAAAACCTTTTAAGTTTTCTAGATTCAAATTAGTGAATACATTAGCTGTGTATTTAATAGGAGTTTTTTGGAATAATAAATATCCGCCTCCTAAAAGAAGAATTATTAAAAGTATCGCTGGCAAAATTTGATTTATATTCATTTGTAAATATTTGTATTAATTGTGCCGACTGAATTAATTATTATATCACCTTTTATTTTTTCATTCAAAGAAGATATTGTAATTGTTGCATTAGTAGCATAACCAGTAGAAGGCATAAAAATAATTTCTAAATGAGAATTTGGAGGTGGATTTAAAAACTTATTATTTTCACTTAAATAATTAACAAAAACTTTTACTGATGAAGCAAAAGATGGACCAGCAAAAAGATAATAAGCAGAAGAAGAATTTTCAAAATAAACTCCCCAACTAGTATATTCTTCTTTTATCAAAGACTTTTCTCTAGCTAATTCTAAAGTTTTTTTAATTGAAATTACATCTTTAGAAACATTAGCATAGTCTGCTGAGAATTCTAAAAATCTACTAAAAAAAACTGTGATAATTAATAAAAAAATAAAAATTACAACTGTTATTTCAATTAGAGAAAAGGATTGGTTTATAATATTTTTTATGCAAAATTTATTTAATTTCATAATTTTAAATTTTATCTATATAATTAGTCTTTTATCATCTATTATTTTAATATTTTTTAGAAATAAAGAAAAAAAATATTGGTTTCTCATTTTTTCATTTTTTATAATATTTTCCTTAGCTTATATTTTTTATATCAATTATCTTCAATATTTAATTTGGGCAACTCATCCTATTTCTAAATATCTTCTTCCTCCTTATCAACCTTTCGCCTATTTTTTATCTTACTCTTATCATCATTTTTACAAACAATTACTTTGGCGTCTTATAGGATCTTTTTTTATATTTTTAATAATTTATACAATTAACAAATTATTTAAAGAGACATTATTTTATAAAGAAGAATATTATATGGTACCTATATTAACTTCTCTTATAGATTTTCCATTAAATTTCTTTTTATTAATATCTGGATTTTTGGTAATTTTTTTGTGGCATTTGATCAGAATAATATCAAAACTTAGTATATCTTCAGAAAAAATTTCTTTAAAAAATTATTGGGTTTTTTTATGCATATTTTTTATAATAATTAATATAACGATGAAAAATAAATTATATTTTTTAGAAGTTTTTAAGCCATGATAATATCAAATGAAGAATTAAAAGAATTGCTTATAAAAAACAATATTATAGATGGGGCTACATGGGATGAAATAGAAAGTGAATCAAAAAGATTAAATATTAATCCTTTAGATTTGATGTTTAGTCGAAGATGGTTAGATAGAGATTTTTTTGCTAGTATTTTAAGTGAATATTTAGGAATAAAAAGAGCTAATTTAAAAGGCATCGTTATTCCGATAAGTATTTTAAAATTAGTTCCTGAGCAAATTGCTATCCAAAAAAAGGTTGTTCCTATAAATATTGAGGGGGATGTTCTCCAAGTAGCTATGGCTAACCCAAGAGATTTTGAAACTATAAATCTTTTAAGTAATATTACAGGTAAAAAAATTGAACCTATGATAGCTTTAGAAGATGAAATCCAAAGAGCATTAATAAACTATCAAGCTTTATACAAAGAAAAGTACCAAGAAATTTTAAGTAAAGAAGTGTCTCAATTTGAAAGAGCTTTTTTAACAGAAGAGGAACAAAGAGTATCTGCTACAAGGATTGTAGATAATTTACTGAACTATGCTATGGGACTTAATGCTTCAGATATACACATAGAAATTTTTGCTGATTATAGCTTAGTCAGATTTAGAATTGATGGAGTATTAAGAGAAATAATGAAATTACCAAAAAATTTACATCCTTCTTTAATAGCTAGAATTAAGATTCTATCTCAACTTCAAATTGATGAGCATTTTAGGCCACAAGACGGTAGATTTAAGACAAAATTAGGTGATTTTGAATTTGATATAAGGGTTTCTATAGTTCCTACAATGTATGGAGAAAAAGCTGTTTTAAGATTATTAGCTTCAACATTTAGGCCTACGTCTTTACCAGAATTAGGTTTAAATGAGAAAAATCAAGAATTATTAGAGCTGGCTATTACTAAAACTTATGGAATGATACTCTCTACTGGTCCTACAGGTTCTGGTAAAACTACTACTTTGTATACAATTTTACAGCTTTTGAACAGGCCTGAGGTTAATATTTGCACTATTGAGGATCCTATTGAATATGAATTAGAAAGAATTAATCAAATTCAAGTAAACCCAAAAGTAGAATTAACTTTTGCTTCAGGACTAAGAAGTCTTTTAAGACAAGATCCAAATATTATCATGGTAGGTGAAATTAGAGATTTTGAAACTGCAGATATTGCTATTCAAGCAGCTCTTACTGGCCACCTTATACTTTCTACTCTTCACACAAATGATGCTCCTACAGCTGTACCAAGACTAATTGATTTAGGCATCCCTAAATATTTAGTAGCTTCAACTTTAACTTTAGTAATGGCTCAAAGATTAGTTAGAAAAGTTTGCTTAAATTGCGTTACTACTGAAGAGGTGAAGCCTTATCAAGAAGAATTGATGAAAGATCAACTTATTAGAGCTGGGTGGTCAGTAGAAGAACTTAAAAATTTTGAATTTCCTAAATATATTTACAAAGGAAAAGGTTGTGAATATTGTGGATATTCTGGTTATAAAGGAAGAACTGGAATTTTCGAAATGTTTTATGTAGATGACGAAGTAGCAGATTATTTAGCAAGAAAAGAATTTAATTTGATTGAATTCAAAGAGATATTAAGAAATAAAGGTTTCCGTACAATGTTTGAAGATGGCTTTGAGAAAGTTATAGCAGGAATTACAACATTAGAAGAAGTATTAAGAGTAATTAGAGAGTAAAAATGCAATTTTATAAATTTCTCGCAGTAGATAATTTAGGTAAATTCCACAAAGGTAAATTAGTAGCTGAATCTGAACAAGAGATTGTAGATTATTTATCGAGCTTAGGCTTAACTCCTATTAAAATTTATATTTCAACAGAAACTTTTTTTGATAAAATTTTAAGACCATTTAGAAGACTTTCTTTGAAAGAAAAAATATTTTTTGCTAGAAATATATCTTTAATTCTAAAATCTGGAGCTGGTTTGATTGAAGGTTTAAAGGTTTTTGTCAGAAATTTAAAAGATGGATATTTAAAAAACTTCGTTTTGTTTCTAATTTACAACCTCCAAAAAGGGAATCCTTTTTATTTAACCTTTCAATATTTTCCTGAAAGTTTTACTCCTGTTGAAATAGAGCTTATTAAAATAGGGGAGCTTTCTGGTAATTTAACTAAAACCTTTGATAACTGGGTTGAGGATTTAGAGAAAGAAAAAAATGTAAGAACAGAACTGCTTTCTTCACTATTATATCCATCTATTATACTTATTGCAGCATTTGGAGTAATAATTTTAGTAACTACTTTTGTTATGCCTAAAATTGCAGGATTAGTACAACAAATGGGAACAAAATTACCTGCTTTCTCTCAAATTATACTATCAACAGGTATTTGGATAGGAAATCATATAAAAATAATTTTCATTATTTTGGGCTTATTAATTATTATTTTTATAAGCTTATTTATAACAAGAAAGGGGCGGCAAGTATTGCTTTTAATTGCTTTAAAATTACCTATTTTAAAAACACTTATTTTGAATATGAATTTAAGATCTTTCTGTTTTATATTTGGATCTTTAATAGAAAGTGGTATTACTGTTTCGCAATCTTTGTACCTTACAAGCTTAGTCATATCCCATCCAGAACTTAAAGAAGCTACTTTAAGAATGCATCAAAAAATTCAAGGCGGTGCTAATTTTGAAGAGGTACTTGTTCAAGAAAGAATTTTTCCTCCTATTTTTTCCGGAGTTATGATAATAGGCTCTGAAACAGGAAATTTATCTAAAGTTTTAGAAGTTATGGAAAGGTATTATGAAGACGAAGTGAAATATTCTATAAAAAACCTAATGACATTATTAGAGCCTCTTCTAATAGTTTTTGTCGGTATAATAGTTGGGTTAATAGCAGTATCAATAGTTGTACCAGTATATCAACAAATTTCTGCTCAATTAGAACAAGGTTTACAATCTCGTCAAATCCAATAAAATGCATGACGAATTAGAAAAAATTAAAAAATTAAAAATTGATCCTTATCCAGAAAAAAGCAAAAGGGATTATGTTATAAATGAAGTTATACAGAATTTTAATAAATTTTTAAGAAATAAAAAATATTTTTGGATAGCAGGAAGAATTATGGCGATTAGAGATCATGGAAATATTATTTTTATTGATTTAAAAGACGAATCAGGAAAGATTCAATGTATTTTTAGAAAAGATATAACTAAAAAATTCGATTTGTCAACTGAAATTTTAAAAATGGGAGACTTCATTTCAGTTTTTGGTAGTGTTTTTTTGCCTAAATCTAAAGAAAAAAGTGTATTAGTAGAAAAATATGTTTTATTAGCAAAATGTCTAAAAAATTTTCCTAAAGATTATTACAAAGTTCGTGATGAAGAGCTTCTTTCAAGAAATCCTTATTTACGAACAATTTTTTACCCTGAAGACAAAGAGGTTTTTAATAAAAGATTTTATATCATACGCCTATTAAGGGAAATTTTATGGGAGAAAGGATTTATTGAAGTAGAAACACCAATTTTACAAACGCATTATGGCGGAGCTTTAGCAAAACCATTTAAAACATATCTAG
Organism: uncultured Candidatus Saccharibacteria bacterium; assembly: GCA_964655375.1. Taxonomy (GTDB): domain Bacteria; phylum Patescibacteriota; class Minisyncoccia; order UBA6257; family HR35; genus JAGDVT01. The sequence continues at coordinate 43,025 of CAZZNB010000045.1, read as the reverse complement.
AAGCCTTAAATTTACCATTATATTTAAGAATAGCACCTGAACTTTATCTTAAAAAAATGATAGTTGGAGGATTTGAAAAAATTTTTGAAATAGGGAAAAATTTCAGAAATGAAGGAATTGACAGGGAGCATAATCCAGAATTTACTATGATGGAATTATATTATGCTTATTGTGATCGTGATAATTTAATGAAATTTGTAGAAAATTTGTTAAAAGAATTAGTCAAAAGATTTAATAAAAAATTCACAGGGAAAGAAAGTTATTTTGTCGAATACCAAGGTAATAAAATTAACTTCGGAAAGAAATGGAAAAGAATAAAGTATGTAGAAATAATTAAAAAATATACAGGTTTGGACTATTTTAAAAATACATTAGATGATTTTTTGAAATTTGCAGAAAAAAATCAAATAGAATTTAATCCCAAAATAATCACCAAGGGTAAAATTGTCGATGAAATTTTTAAAAAAGTAATCAGAAAAAATTTAATTCAACCAACGTTTTTGATAGATCATCCGAAAGAAATTTCACCATTAGCTAAATTAAATCCTAAAAACCCTGAATTAACATTGCGTTTTCAAGGATATATTGGAGGATTAGAAATTATCAATGCATTTGCAGAATTAAATGATCCAATAGATCAAAAGCAAAGATTTGAAGAACAGGCTAAGGCTTTAGAAAAAGGTGATGAAGAAGCACATCCTTATGATGAAACCTTTATAGAAGCCTTAGAATATGGAATGCCCCCAACAGCTGGATTAGGAATAGGAATAGATAGACTAGTAGTAATTTTAACTAATTCTAAATACTTAAGAGAGGTTATTTACTTTCCATTTGTAAAAGAAAAAGAAAATTGATAAAATTAATATTAAAGGGCCCATAGCTCAGTTGGTAGAGCGCCGCTATGGCATGGCGGAGGCCGAGGGTTCGAGTCCCTCTGGGTCCATTTTAAAATTACGGGGTGTGGCCTAATGGTTAAGGCGCGTGGTTTGGGACCACGAGATTGCCGGTTCGAATCCGGCCACCCCGAAAATAACATGAAAAAAGAAATTGTTGAAGGAGTAGTAATAGAAGCTTTACCAGATACAACATTTAAAGTAAAATTAACAACAGGAGAGGAAATTCTCGCTTATTTGTCTGGGAAAATGAGGATCAATTATATAAAAGTAGTACCAGGTGATGAAGTAATAGTAGAACTTTCTCCTTATGATAGAACAAAAGGTAGGATCATTAAAAGAAAATAAAAAATGAAAGTAAAAGCATCAGTTAAAAGAAGGTGTAAGAAGTGTAAAATTATAAGAAGACATGGCCGAATTTATGTTATTTGTGAAAATCCAAAACATAAGCAGAGACAAGGGTAAAAATGGTTAGAATCGCAGGAGTAGAAATTCCTAAAGAAAAAAGAATTTTGTTTGCTTTGCCTAAAATATATGGGATTGGAAGATCTTTGGCTAAGAAAATATGTGAAGCTTTGAACATTGATCCTATGAAAAAAACAAAAGAATTGACTATGGAAGAAATTGGTAAAATTGAAAAATATATTGATGCAAACTTAAAAATAGAAGGTGATTTAAAAAGAGAGATTCAATCTAATATTAGAAGGTTAATAGATATTCAATGTTATCGAGGATTAAGACATTTAAGAAAATTGCCTGTTTGGGGACAAAGAACCAGAACAAATGCAAGAACAAGAAAAGGGCCAAGAAAAACAGTCGGTTCTGGTAAAAGAAAAGTTTCTAAGAAATAAAAATGGGTAGAACAAGAACAAAAATTATTCAAGGAGAGGAGATTGTTAAGCCCACAACAACTAAGATAAAAAAGGGTAAAAAGAAAAAAAGAGTAGATATTGGCATTATTTATATTAATTCTCATTTTAATAACACTTTGATGTCATTTACTGATGCTAATGGCAATGTTTTATGTTGGACTTCAGCTGGAAATTGTGGTTTTAAAAACACAAAAAAGGCTACTCCTTATGCAGGAGCTAAAACTGCTGAAGTTTTATTAGAAAAAATTAAAGCTAATTTTGATGTAAATGAAATAAAAATAGTAGTGAAAGGAATAGGTCCTGGCAGAGAGTCTGCATTAAGAGCTTTATTTAATTCTGGTTTAAATATTACAGAAATAGAGGATAGGACTCCTATACCTTTTGGTGGTCCTACTCCTCCTAAACCAAGAAGAGTATAATGCTTATAGAGAAAAAATGTAAAATTTGTAGAAGCTTAGGCCAAAAGATATTGTGGAACAATAGGTGTGCTTCTAATAAATGTGCTCTTTTAAGGAGAAGAACAAGACCAGGAGTACACGGAGCAAAGCCTAGGGTCTTATCTGATTATGGAAGAAGCTTAGTTGAAAAACAAAAGTTGCGATTTTATTATTTATTAAAAGAAAAGCAGCTAAAAAATTTAGTAGAAAAAGCAGAAGAGATGAAGGAGTCTACTCCTATTGCTTTAATTAAATTATTAGAAAGTAAATTAGATAACGTCATCTGGAGATTGGGTTATACCGATTCTAAGTTGCATGCAAAACAACTCGTAAGTCATGGGCATTTTTTAGTAAATGGTAAAAGGGCGAGAACTTCTTTTATATTCTTAGAGCCAGGAGATATCATAGAAATAAGACCACAAAGTAAAAATAAAGAGCCATTTAAAAATTTACAAAAAAAATTAAAAATATATACTCCACCTCCTTGGTTGAAAATCGATGTAAACACTTTAAAAGGAGAATTCTTAAGATATCCAGAACCTGAGGAATTAAGTTTGCCTTTTAATGTACCATTAGCTCTTCAATTTTATTCTAAATAGTCGAATTAAAATTTTTCATTATATTATGATAAGAGAACTAGTTTTACCAGAAAAACCCAAGCTTGTCTTTTCAGAAAAAAATAAAGCTACTTTTGAAATATCCCCTTTATATCCTGGTTATGGGATTACTATAGGTAATGCTTTAAGAAGAGTTTTACTCTCTTCAATTAAAGGCTCTGCTATTACTTTAGTTCATATAGAAAATGTTCTACATGAATTTTCAACAATACCTGGTGTTTTAGAAGATGTTATTGATATTTTGTTAGCATTAAAAAAAGTAAGGGTTAAATATGAAGGAGAGGAGCCTATTGAATTAGAACTATACAAAAAAGGAGAAGGGATAATTTTTGCTAAAGATATAAAATGTCCTGCGGGTGTAGAGATTGTAAATCCTGATTTGAAAATTGCTACAATAACATCTAATGATACAGAGGTTAAAATGACTCTTACAGTTGAAAGAGGGTATGGCTTTTCTTCTGCTGAAGAAAGAGAAAAGGACAGAGTGGAACCAGGAACAATTGTTATAGATGCGATATTTTCTCCTATAGTTAATGTTACTTATGAAGTTGAAAATGTTGTTTATAAAGAAAAAGCAGATTATAATTTACTAAGAATTACTATCGAAACAGATGGGACTATTACGCCAGAAAAGGCATTAAAAGAGGCAACTGAAATATTAATTAAGCATTTTGAAGTTATCCATGAGGCATTTAGTGAAAGTTAAAAAATTTCATAGAAAAAAAGACCAAAGAAAGGCTTTGTTTAAAAGCTTAGCTCATAATTTGATAATAAAAGAACATATTAAAACAACCACAGAAAAAGCAAAATACTTAAGAAGAATCATAGAAAAATTAATCACTACAGCTAAAAAACAAAATTTATCAGCTTTGAGAAGGCTGTTAAGTAAACTACCTAAAAAATCTGCTTATAAATTATTTTACGAAATAGCTCCAAGATACAAAGACAGAAATGGTGGTTATACAAGAGTTATTAAATTACCTATTAAAAGAAAGGGGGATAATGCAGAATTAAGCATTATAGAATTCGTTTAAAAAAATGTTAGTCATCAGATTTCAGCCTATAGGCAAGAAACATCAAAAAATTTTTAGAATTGTTTTACAAGAAAAAAGATCTAAATTACAAGGAAAATATATTGCAAAATTAGGCTGGTGGGATCCTCGGAAAAAAATAGGCGAATTTGATAAAGAAGGTATTGAGTTTTATATTAAAAATGGGGCACAAATTTCTGATTCTGTTTGGAATTTATTGATTAAAAAAGGAATAATCAAAGGCAAAAAAAGACATATTTCCATTTCAAATAAAAAGAAAGAAAATGTGGAAATTGCCTAGTTTTTTGAGGTTAAAGAACAATTTAAAAGTTATATTATATCCTTCTGAAGAGTTTATTACTGCTTCTATTTTAGCTTTAGTAAAAACTGGAACAGATTACGAAAGTAAAAAATTAAATGGAATTTCTCATTTTGTTGAGCATTTATTTTTTAAAGGAACAAAAAATTTCCCTTCTTATAAAGAGCTTGGATTAGAGTTAGACAAAATAGGCGCTAGTTATAATGCTTTTACTTCTTATGAATATACTGGATATTACCTAAAAACCTTGCCTGAATATTTTGAAAGGGCTGTATACTTAATTTCAGATATTTTATGTAATCCCCTTTTCCCTGAAGAAGAAATTGAAAAAGAAAGAAATGTAATTTTGGAAGAAATAAATTATCATATAGACACACCAACTTATTATATTTTTGATAATGTACTTAAAATAACATTTGGAAATCAACCTGCTGGTTGGTCAATTTTAGGAACATCTAAGAATTTACGCTCTATTAAAAGAGGTGATATTTTAGATTATTTCAAAAAACATTACACTACTAACAATACTTATTTAGTTTTAGTTGGAAATTTTAAAAAAAATAAAATTTTAAAGATATTAGATAAATTTTTTGAAAACTACTCTCGATACAAAGCGCCGCAAAAAGCTTTGTTTGATAAGAAAAAAATTCCTAAATTAAAAGGAAAAATTTACACAAGAAAAGATTTAAAACAAGCTCATATTTTGCTCTTATTCAAAACCGAGGGACTCAAAAATTTAAAAGACCGAAGATTCGCTTTAGGTGTCTTGACTAGTTTACTAGGTTATGGATTAAGCTCTAGGATTTTTAGAATTTTAAGAGAAGAACTTGGAATAACTTATTACATAAAAGTAGATACAGATTTTTACACAGATAGAGGTTATTTCTTTATTCAGACAGGATGTAATTTAGAGAAAATTGAAAGTACTATAAAAAGAATTCTTGAGGAATTTCAAAAAATTAAGCAAGAAAAGTTAAAAGATGAAGAAATAGAAAAATCAAAGGCAATTTTAGAAAGTGCGCTTCTTTCTACTGCTGAATCTTCTTTAAATTTAGCTTATTTTTATGGGATAGACTATCTCCTTTTTAACAAATTCTTCTCTCCTCATGACTATATTCAGAAAATAAAAAGTATAAAAGAAAAAGACCTTAAACAAGAATTAAATAAATTAATAACTTATGAAAATTTAAAATTTGGAGTATTAGTTCCTGAGGAATATAAAGATATAAAATTAGCTAAAATTTTTGAAAAACTTTTATAATTAGTTAATGGCTTTGAAAGAAGAGCTTAAAAAAGGGTTGATTTTTTGGAGTATCCCAATCTTAGCAGTCTTATGTTGGTATTTAAAAGAAGTTATTTTTGTGATTTTAATTTCTATTTTTTTGGGCCTAGCAGTTCAACAATGGGCTATTTATATTAAATTGAAATTTAAAATACCATTTTATTTAAATGTCGCTTTAATTTATTTAATTTTTACTTTATTTTTTATTATAATTCTCCGTGCTTTAGCTCCAGCGATTGTTTTAGAAATTAAAAATATTTTACCCAATATCCAAGATTATATAGAAAATTTAGGTTTAAAAGGAGTTTCTAATTATCTAACTAATTTTTTAAAAACACCAGCTCGTGAATTTTTTATAAATACTTCAAAATACCTATTTAATATGATTGGTGGATTGTTTAATTTAATTCTAATTTTAGTTATGTCTTTTTATATCTCAACTCAAATTAATTTAATGCCTGAATTCTTAGGAAGATTTTTTGGTAAAGAAGCAAATAAATATTTGTCTCTTTTCGAAAAAATAAAAAGGGGGCTGGCTGCATGGCTAGCTAGTCAATTATTTTTGATGGCCTCTGTAGGCATAGCTTCATTTTTACTAATGTTCTTTCTTAAACTTCCTTATGCTGGAACTGTGGGTTTAATTGCAGGCTTTACAGAAATTATTCCAATTATAGGGCCTATCTTAGGTGCAATGGTTGCAATTATTTTAACATTATCTCATGATCCTACTAAATTAATATTTGTTATAATAGGTTTTGTATTGATTCAACAATTAGAGAACAATTTATTGGTCCCATTAGTGGCTAAAACAGCTTTAAAAATAAAACCCTTTGTAACCTTAGCAGGTATATTAATTGGTGGGAAAATTGGCGGTATTTTGGGGATTTTTTCTGTTTTGCCTTTATTAGTTATTTTCTATGAAATTTATGAAGGACTTTTTTTAAAATTAAATAATGACATTAAAAGATTTTAAAACTGCATATGGCAAAAAATTAACGAAGGATTTATTAATTAAAGAAATCAAAGATTTTATTTTGGCTGATGAAAGATACAGATATAGAATTTTAGTAGGAACAGATTCAGAAGTTCAAGAAAATGGAATTGAATTTATTTCTGTAATTGTAGTTCATAGAGTTGGATATGGAGCTAGATATTTTTGGAAAAAAATTTGTATTAATAAAAAAATAGATCTATTTACAAGATTGTGGGAAGAGGCAAATGTAAGTTTAGAAGTCAGCAGAGAAATATTGGAAGAATTAATTAAAGAAAAATTGGAATTCGATTTTGAATTACATTTAGATTTAAGTACTAATGGGAAAAGTAAAAGTGTTGTTAAAGAAATTATTAATTTAGTAAAAGGCTATGGATTTGAAGTCAAAATTAAACCTGAAGCTTATGCTGCAAGTAAAATTGCTGATCATTTATTATAGTCGCCATTAGTTGATAATTTAGAAAACTGTTTGATCCAAGAATTAATTCATTAAAAAGCAATAAAAAAATTAGGTTAATAAGTGAAGAAGGTAAACAAATAGGTATTTTAACCTTAAAAGAGGCAATAGAAATTGCTGAAAAAAACAATACTGGTTTAATTTTAATTTCAGAAAAAGCTGATCCACCTGTGGTTAAGATAGGGAATTATCAAAAATATCTTTATCAATTAAAAAGAAAACAAAAAAAAGAAGGAGGAGCAGCACTAAAAGAAATTAGAATAAGTTTTCAAGAAGCTGAGGGTGATTTAAAAAGAAAAGCTAAACAAATAGATGAGTTTTTAAAAGAAGGACACCAGGTAAGAATTAGAATGATCTTAAAAGGAAGACAACTTCTTCACATAGATTTAGCAGAAGAAAAAATTAAAAGATTTTTAGAAATGATAGAATCACCTATTAAATTAACGAGCGAGATTAAAAAGCAAGGACATAATTTATTAGTTAATATTTCTAAAAAATGACACCAGGAAAATTAAGAAAATCTGTTTTAAAAAGATTTAAAATAACAAAAAATAAAAAAATTTTAAGAAGAATTAGCGGAATTAACCATTTTTTGAGTAAAAAACATAAGGATTTAATAAGAAAAAAGAGGAAATTAAAGAAAGTTGATTTAGATATAATTGAAAGTTATTTAAATTATTAATAATAAAAAATTAAAAAATGCAAAAAATAAAATTTGCAATTTCAGGAGCTTCAGATACAACTTTTTGTGCTTCTAATGTTAATGAGTTAGCTTATGAAATAGGAAAGGAATTAGCTTTAAGAAACATAATTACTGTAACAGGAGCAACTACTGGCGCACCTTTTTGGGCCGCTAAAGGCGCATACGAAAATAACGGTTATGTAATTGGTTTTTCGCCTGCAATTAACAAAGAGGAGCATATAAAAATTTATGAATTACCTGTTGATTATCATCATATTATTTTTTATACAGGTCTTGGACATTCTGGAAGGAATTTAATTTTAGTAAGATCCGGAGATGCAGTTATTTTTATTTGTGGTCGAACAGGAACCTTAAATGAGTTTGTAATTGCTTATGAAGAAAAAAAGCCTATGGGCATTTTAGTCAAATCTGGAGGAGAAGAAAAATATATGAAAGAAATTATTGAAGAAGCACGTAAAGAGCATAATAAAATTGTGTGGGAATCAGATCCTAAAATTTTAATTGATAAATTATTAAAATTTATTGAATAAAATGGATTATTTGGAAATAATTTATAAATTATTTTTAGGAGGTACTTTAGGCGCTTTAATAGGAGTTGAAAGAAGTTTTTTTAAAAAACAAGCAGGGTTAAGAACTTTTGCTTTAGTTGGATTAGGAGCAACACTTTTTTCTTTAATAGCTGCAAAATTTGCAATGGATTCAACAGCAAGAATTTTAGCCAATATTGTTTTAGGAATAGGGTTTTTAGGAGCTGGTATTATTTTTTATTATGAAGAAAAAGTGGTAGGTGCTACGACAGCAGCAGCTTTATGGGTAACTGCAGCTATTGGTGCTAGTGTAGGCCAAGGATTTTACTTAGAAGCTTTTGCTGCTACCATTTTAGTAATATTAATTTTATCTATATTACCTTTTTTAGAAAAGAAAATTAGAAGATATGATTAAATTTTTAAGTAGTGTTTTTTTAATAACAAGCACAATTATTGGATTAGGAGTTTTTATTTTACCTTATACTTTAGCCCAATCTGGGGTTTATTTTTGGATTTGGTTTTTAATAGTACCTCTTTTAATTTTCTATGTTCATTTAGCTTATAGTGAAATAATTTTTCAAATTGAAGAAAAACATAATTTACCAGGGCTTAGTGAGAAAATTTTAGGAAAAAATTGGAAAAATTTAGTTTGGTTAATTGATTTTTTGGGAATTTTATTTGTTTTTTCAAGTTACTATTTGGCTTTAACTAAATTTACAAATTTAATTTTCCATTTTAACAATGAGCTATTAATTAGCTTATTTTATGCATTTTTAGTAATTATTATAATTTTACTTTCTGTAAATCCTTTTTCTAAAATTGAGGGAATATTAGCATTTTTTATGATTTTGCTTTTTCTAATTTTAGGTATTTATTTTTTGCCTCAAATCAATCCAGGTAATTTTAAAACAGAATTTTTAAATCCATGGCTAAGTTATGGAGTATTGATATTTGCGTATACAGGATATTCTTCTTTACAAATGGTTTATGACATCATAGGGAAAAATAAAAAATTAATGTTAGGGATTAATGTAGTTGCAATTTTATTAGTTACATTGTTATATTTATTATTCATTGTATCTATATATGGAACCTTTGGTAAGAATGTTTCGAGTACGGCCTTAGAAAATTTAAAAGGAACTGCTAATAATTTTATTGTTAGAGCTGTTTCCGTTTTAGCTATTTTAAATATATTAACCACATTTATAGCTTTAGCATTTTATTTAAAACGTGGTTTAATTTTTGATTACAATATCAACAATATTTTATCTTGGTTAATCATAAGTTTAACAATAGTTATTATTCCTTTCTTAAAATTGGAAAATATTGCGAAGTTAGTAAGCTTAACAGGAAGTGTATTTTTAGGATTTAATCTTTTTGTTCTCCTTTTATGCTATTTAAGGCTTAAAAATTACATATACTTCAAAATTCCTAAATTTTTAATTATAATTTTATTAATACTTTTGGTGTATGGTTGGGTTATAGGAATATTATCTGAAATTATGGGCGGGTAGCTCAGTGGTAGAGCGTCTCGCTTACAACGAGAAGGTCAGAGGTTCGATCCCTCTCCCGCCCAATTTATTTTTTGCTATAATTAAAAAATATGAAAGCGCCTTCTATCCAATCAAAATACGATCCTAAAGAAATTGAAGAAAAAATATATAAAAAGTGGCTTCCTTATTTACGTATAGAAAAACAAAAAGGAAGCAAAGATTTTATAGCATTGATGGCACCGCCAAATATTACCGGCAGTCTTCATATGGGGCATTCTTTACAAAACACTTTACTTGATGTTCTTATAAGATATAAAAAGATGAATGGTTACAGAATTATATGGATCCCAGGTTTAGATCATGCTGGAATTGCTACGCAAAATGTTGTAGAAAAGGAATTAAAAAAAGAAGGTTTAACTAGATTTGATTTAGGAAGAGAAAAATTTATTAAAAGAGTATGGGAATGGAAAGAAAAATATGGTGGAATCATCTTAGAGCAATTTAAAAAACTAGGAATAATACCAGATTGGTCTAGAACTAGGTTTACTTTGGATAAAAATTATGTAAAATGGGTAGAAAAGGCTTTTATAGATTATTACAAAAAAGGATTAATTTATAGATATTATAGAGCAATTAATTTTTGTCCTCGCTGTAAAACAAGTCTTTCTGATTTAGAAATAGAATATATTGAAAGAGATGGCAAACTTTATTATATTAAATATCCATTAAAAGACTCGGAAGAATATTTAGTAGTAGCCACAACTCGACCAGAAACAATGTTAGGTGATGTTGCTTTAGCAGTAAATCCAAATGATGAAAGATACATTAAATATATTGGCAGAATGGCTATTTTACCTATAGTAAATAGAGAACTATTAATAATTGCTGATATCAGAGTAGATCCTAAATTTGGTACCGGTATAGTAAAAATTACTCCTGCTCATAGTATTGTAGATTATGAAATTGGTATTAAACATAATTTAGAAATGATTAAGGTTATAGATGAATCTGCAAAAATAGTAAATGTTCCAGGTTTTGAAGGAATGGATTATCTTTCTGCAAGAGAAAAAATAGTTAGTATTTTAAAAGATAAAAATCTTTTAGAGAAAGAGGAAAATATTAAACATAATATACCTATTTGTTATAGATGTCAAACAGAATTGCAGGTTATTCCTTCTAAAGAGTGGTTTTTAAAAATGGATTATTTAGCTTCCTTAGCTAAAAATGCTGTTAAAAATAGAATGGTCTTTATATTCCCTAATAAATTCAAGAAGGTTTATTTTGACTGGCTTAAAAATGTAAAAGATTGGTGTATATCAAGAAAAATATGGTGGGGGCAGGTTTTACCTGTTTGGTATTGTAAAAATTGTGAAGATAGTTATGTTGTAAGCACTAAAAAACCTAATAAAAAATGTGAGATTTGTAAAAAATCTAATTGGTATAGGACCGAAGAAGTTTTTGATACTTGGTTTTCATCAGCTTTATGGCCTTTTGCAATTTTATATACAAAAAAAGAAAAAAAATGGTATCCAGCGGATATTGTATTTTCTGCAAGAGATATTTTAAATTTATGGATTACAAGAATGATCTTTTCTGGTTTATATTTTATGAAAAATACACCTTTTAAATTAGTTTATATTCATCCTACAGTATTAACCAAAGAAGGTAAAAGGATGTCAAAAAGTTTAGGAACAGGTATAGATCCTTTAGAATTAATTGAGAAATATGGAGCAGATGCTTTAAGATTTGGTTTAATTTGGCAAACTACAAATTTACAAGATTTAAGATTTGATGAGGTTAATGTAGAAAATGGTATGAAGTTTGCAAATAAGATCTATAATGCAACAAGATTTTATTTAATAAGATATCCTGAAATGAAAAAAAGAGACGGTTTTAGCAGTGAAGATCGAAAAATTATAAGAGCTTTTAATTCTACTCTTAAATACGTAAACAAAAATATTGAAAAATTACAATTTTCAAACGCTCTTAAGAGAATTTATAAATTTTTCTGGAATCAATTTTGTGATATTTATATTGAAACTTGTAAAGGAGATACTAAAAATAATCCTGAGGTTCTTCGTATAGTACTTATGAATTCTCTTAAATTATTACATCCTTTTATGCCTTTTATAACTGAGTATTTATGGTCATTAATGGGGAATAAAAATTTATTGTTATTAGAAAAGTGGCCACAGCAAATTTAACAAGTTGTTTCTTTCCAAATTTTACTTTTATATTCCTAACATCTTTAATTCCTATATGGGTTTGGTGGGAATTTATTTATTTAGAGGATGACCATCCTGAACCTAGGCATATGCTTTTATTTGCGATTATCTTAGGGGTTTTTGCTGCAGTTTTGAGTTATTTTTCTCAAGCAAAAATTTATGCCTTATTAGGATATGAATTTAACTATGTTTATTATTTTTTATCAGCATTTATTGAAGAATTTTTCAAATTTATCTTAGTATTTCTGTTTATATTGCCTACAAGATATTTTGACGAAATTGTTGATGTAATGGTATATATGGGATTTACTGCTTTAGGATTTGCTTTTATTGAAACATATTTAAACATATGTTCTATTTTAATAAATCCTTCTCCAGATATAAACCCATTTTTAGCCTCGATTGCTGTATCAATTTTAAGATTTTTAGGAGCTAATTTCTTACATATGTTAGCTTCTGTTCTTATAGGATTTGGCTATGCAGTTAGTCTTAAAACAAGAAGGGTTTTACCATTTATATATAGCTTTTTGATGGCAAGTTTTTTGCATTTTTTGTATAATATTTTTATAATTAGAGAAGATGTTAAGCTTTTGATTTTCCCAATTTTATGGGCTGTGTATTTTGTAACATTAATAGAATTCAAAATAATAAAAATAAAAAATGGCAGAGTGGGAACATACACATCCAATTAATTTAGAGGAAGAAGAAGGACAATTAGCTGTAGACGTTTATTTAAAAAATGGAGAATTAGTTATTGTGTCTCCTATTTCAGGAGTTACGATGAATGATATAGAAATATTAGTCCATGGTGATATGTTAATAATAAGAGGCAAAAGATTACCACCAGAAAATCCAAAAATAACTGATTATTTATACCGGGAATGTTATTGGGGTCCATTTTCAAAAACTATAATTTTACCAAGAGATGTTGACACAGATAATATAAAAGCATCTTTAAAAGATGGAATCTTAATGATAAGGATTCCTAAAATTAAAGGAGAGGGCTTTAGAAAAATTGAATTAGAATAAATTTACATTAAATAAAATAAAATTATATATAATGCGGCTGTAGCTCAGTGGCAGAGCGGGTGTCTTATAAACACCAGGTCGGAGGTTCGAATCCTCCCAGCCGCACATTATGAAAAAAATAATAGCTATATTTTTATTTTTACCTATTTTAACTTTTGCTCAAGGATTACCATTTGGAACACCTAGAGTAATTTATCTTTCTCCATTTCCTTGCCTAAACGGTGGAGTTATGATTAAAGTGCAACCACCTTTAGGAGGATTTGTAAATATACCACCTGGACCTTATTTTGTTCCGATTGGAAGTAATAGATATTTAAACTTCATTTATCCACCTGTGCCTGGAACAAAAATGTTGGGTTGGTGGGTACCTGGTGGAGTTTGTGTTAAGCCAGGAGTTCCACCAGTACCAATACCTACAATAGGAACAATTACAGGTTATGGAAGTGCTTTAGGGTTTTAATTTTCTGTTACTATATTTAAAATTTTATTTTGAGCTAAAATTATCTTACTAATTTTTTTATCTTCTAAAAACTTTTTAATTCTTTGCCTATTTAAAACTATTTCTTTTAATTTTTCGATATCAATTTGGCTTTCTTCTATTTCTATTTCATCTCTTTTTTTACCATTTATTTGAACAATTATTTTTCTTATTTTTTCTTCTATATATTTCTGATCATATTCTGGCCATTTTTCATAATCTAATAATTTTTTATTGCCAAATAAAGACCATATTTCTTGTGAAATATGTGGAGCAAATGGAAATAGTAATTTAATAAATTTCATCCAAGTTTCTATTGAAATTTCTCTATTACTAATAAAATTTACAAATTCCATCATTGCACTTACTGCAGTGTTAAATTTGAAATTTTCAATATCTTCGCTAACTTTTTTAATTAATTTATTTATTTCCCTTAATATCTCTTTATCTTTTTCTTTTTTTATCTTTTTTCGTTTTATTTTTTTAGATAATTCCCAAATTCTATTTAAAAATCTATGAACACCTATAATTCCTTGGGTATCCCATGGTTTTACTTCTTCAAATGGCCCCATAAACATTTCATAAATTCTTAACGTATCTGCTCCATATTTTTTGACAACCTCATCAGGCACAATTACATTACCTCTAGATTTAGACATTTTTTCATGATCTGGCCCTAGAATTAAACCTTGATTAACTAATTTTTTGAATGGTTCTTTTGTAGGAACTAAACCTAAATCGTATAAAAACTTGTGCCAAAACCTAGCATAAAGCAAGTGAAGAACTGCATGCTCAACTCCACCAACATAAATATCAACAGGAAGCCAGTATTTTAATTTTTTATAATCAGCGAATTCTTTTTTATTTTTAGGATCAATATATCTTAAATAATACCAACAAGAACCAGCCCACTGTGGCATTGTATGAGTTTCTCTTTCTGCTGGTCCATTACATTTTGGGCATTTTGTTTTAACCCATTTTTGAATATTTTTCAGAGGTGACTCCCCTGTACCTGTAGGTTCATAACTTTTAATTTTAGGTAATTTTAATGGTAAATCTTTCTCTTTTAAGGGAACAATCCCACACTTAGGACATCTTATTAAAGGGATAGGTTCTCCCCAATATCTTTGTCTAGAAAATATCCAGTCCCTTAATTTATAATAAACTGCTTTTTTGCCTATATTTTTTCTTTCTAATTCTTCGCCTATTTTTAAAATTGCGCTTTGAGAATCTAATCCATTATAGTCAAAAGAATTGATTAAATATCCGAATTCTTCAAAAGGTAGATTATCTGGCTCTTTATTTTTATCTGGTTGTATTACTGGGATAATTTTTAAATTGAATTTTTTTGCAAATTTATAATCTCTAGAATCATGCGCAGGAACTCCCATTATTGCACCTGTTCCATAAGAATATAAAACATAATCGCTAATCCATATAGGAATTTTCTCTCCTGTAAATGGATGGATCGCATAAGAACCAGTAAATACACCAGTTATTTCTTCCTCCATTTTTCTTTCTCTTTCTGGTTTCTTCAAAACCTCTTCTATATAATCTTTTACTGAGAAATAATAATCTTCTTTTGCAATCTTTAAGCACAATGGATGCTCAGGTGCAAGAACTAAAAAGGTAACTCCGAAAATAGTATCCAATCTTGTAGTAAATATTGTTAACTTATATTCTTGATCTATAATTTTAAAATCTACTTCATAACCTTCGCTTTTCCCAATCCAATTTTTTTGCATTTCTTTAACATTCTCTGGCCAATCTAATTCTTCTAAATCTTCTAATAATCTATCTGCATAAGCGGTTATTTTAATGTGCCATTGATTTAAATATTTTATTTCTGTCTTACTCCCACATCTTTCACATTTTCCTTGAATTACTTCTTCATTAGCTAATCCTGTTTTACATGAAGGACAAAAATTAATAGGAGCAGATTTTTCATAAACTAAACCCTTTTCATACATTTTTAAAAACATCCATTGAGTCCATTTATAGTAATCAGGATCGGTTGTATTTATTTCTCTTTGCCAATCATAGCTTAATCCTAACATAATCATTTGTTTTTTATATCTTTTTATATTTTTAGGAACGAAAGTCATAGGATTTTTTTTCATTTTAATAGCATAGTTTTCTGCAGGAAGACCAAAAGCATCCCATCCCATAGGGTGTAAAACATTGTACCCTTTCATGCGATAATATCTACTTAAAATATCTGTTCCGGTATAACCTAAAACATGGCCTACGTGTAGGCCTTCGCCTGAAGGATAAGGGAACATATCTAAAATATATATTTTTTTACCCTTAAAATCTTTTGAGTGCCAAATTTTAAAATTATTTTTTGCCCAAATTCTTTGCCACTTTTTTTCTATTTTTTTAAATGGAAAACTCATTATTTTATAATTATAATCGAGGATTTAATTTTAAAATCAATATGGCTAAAAATAAAAACGTCCCTAAGTTTCATTTTTCTTGGAATACTTTATCACATTATGAACATCCTTATGGAGATTTATTTTGGCATTTATTTTGGGGTATAGTCATAGGAGCGTCAATTATTTATGCTATTATTACAAAAGACTTTCTTTATCTAATAATATCTCTAATTGGTCTTTTTTTCTTTTTCCATCCAATTTTTTATGAACCTATAGAGTTAAGAATAAGACTAAATGAAGAGGGAGTTTATATAAATAATAAATTTTACAGCTGGGATGACATTGTTGGTTTTGAAATATTTCATGAAGGAGACAGAGCCTTTATATATTTTGTTCCTAAAGGATTTCTTAAAATAGGACCTGTTATTCCACTAGAAATGTATTTAAACATCGACGAAGTTAGGAGTTATTTAATTCAATTTTTAGATGAATATGAAAATTCAATACCCTTATGGGAGATTTTTTATAGAAGATTTTTTTATTAATATGAAAAAAATTGGAGAGGTTGCAGAAAATATTGCTCAAAAATTTCTTATTAAAAAAGGTTATAAAATAATAGAGACAAATTATTGGTTAAAAAGATTTGGGGAAATAGATATTATTGCTATAAAGGATAATGTATATTATTTTTATGAAGTTAAAGCATTGAAATCAAATTTAGATTTTGATCCTTCAATTCATTATACTAGAGCGAAAAAGAAAAAATTAGAGAAATTGATTTTATACTATACTAATCTTCATAAAATAAATGAGTATGTAAATGGTTTAATTACTATAAAAATAGGAAAGAAAATTAAAATAAAAAAATATGAAAATGTCTAATAAATTAATAATTTTTTTAATATTTTTACAAATTACTATTATTTTTTATTTAGGATATTTTATTGTTAAAGAAAAAATCAAAAATAAACCTTTAAAAGAAGAATTTCGAGTTTATAAAAATTATATAGAAAAACTTGAAAAGGAAAACAGAGAATTAAAAGAAAAATTAAAATATTTATCAGATCCTGAAAATTTTAAAAAGGAAATGAAAGAGAAATTTAACTTAGTAGAGCCTGATGAAAAAGTTATTATTTTGCCTGAAAATTTTTAAATTTAATTTTAAAATTATTTAATAGGCCAGCATAGCTCAATGGTAGAGCGACTCCTTCGTAAGGAGTAGGTTGCGGGTTCGAATCCCGCTGCTGGCTCAAAAATGTTAAAAATAAACAAAAAGCTGTTAACGATTTTATCGGCAATTACTATTTTTCTTGTGATAACTTTAATAGGATTTTTAAATTTAAATAAAAATATCTCTTTGTCAAAAAATGAAAGCAAAGAAAAATATGAAAAGATTTTAGAAGATGCTCCGCCTGAATTTAAGGAGATTATCAACTTTATTAAAACCCCTGAAAGTAAAATTTATAAAGAAATAAATTTTATAAGTAAGATAGAAAATTTAAAATTATCAAATAGAAAAACAGAAATAGAAGCAGAAATTTTAGAATTTGCATCTACATATATTAAAAACATAAAAATAAATAAAAGTAAAGATTATAAAATTTACGCCAATGAAATAAAAAATGTTTTAAATAAAATGAAATTTATCCAAATTGATTTCAACAATAAAGATGCATTAAATAATTCTGCGGAACTTATTCTATCTATAACCGAAGATTTTTCAAAAATAGAGGTTCCAAAAGATTATTACAATTTCCATAAAGCACAAACTCTCTTGCTTGCAGGAATTGGTTATTCTTTAAAAAATATTGCTTTAACAGAAGATCCTGAATATGCTTATATATTAAGTGTAATTTTAGATGAATTAATAGATTTACAAGAAAAACTTATTGAGAAATTATAAAAAATGAAAAAAATTATTGTATTTTTAATCATAATAAGCATATTAACATTAAATATCCCATTAAATTTTGTTTTTTCTCAAGATTATAATGAAATAGACTTTTCTTCTTATTATCTTCAATGCAAAATTCCTGATCCTATAAAAATAGAGGAATTAGAATATACTACTGATACAGTTGAATATATAAGTGAATTTGAATATTTTTCTGGTAAGGAGCCTAAACCTCCTGGTTTTTTTGAAAGTTTATTAAGAGGATTTTTGGCTGAGATTTTAACAGGAATAATTGGTGATGTAATAAGTGGTTTAATAGGTAAAGTTCCAGTAGGCGCACGTGAAGTAAATATAGATATAAGAAACTCCCTAAAAGAAACTACTAAAAATTTAGCTGCATCAATTAAAGCCTCTATTCAGCTCGCTATTAAAGATGCATTAGAATATTTCAAGTTTAAGTTAATTAGTAAAATAAATGATTTTATCTATAACAAAATTTTAAAAAATTACATTTCTGACATCAATTTATATAGAAATTTTAGGTTATTTTTGGCGCAACAAAAGGGTTTAAATAGAATTTTAAATAAATATAAAGATTTGCCGTGTATTCCAGATGATCTAAGATGGTGTTTTGCCAGTATTTTAAAAAACAATACTATAGCTGGGCTTGATTTAGCATCACAGTCTGAAAACGCTCGTAAATTAATGAAGTATTTTAATGCATTTATGAAATTACAAGAATTAAATATATTAAGCAAAAGACCATGCGAACCAGAAGAGGAAATTTTTGTTTATAAAAATTTAGGTATAACAGAACCTATTTATGAAGAAGCTTTAGAAAGTTGGGGTGGATTTGAAGGTGCTTCGTCTGCTTTTAACAGTAAACCTAAAGAATTAATTGCGAAAATTGAAACTAAACCACAAAATGCTTTAGCTAATATTTTTAATTTAATTAATCCTAAAAATCTTTTAGCTCAATTTTACCCATCGCAAGATTTTTCTTCTTATAGCAGCATTCTTTTCCCTTATATTGAAAAAATAAATACAGAAATTCAACTTAAAAATTGCTCTTATTTAATCTCTCGAGATCTAGCAGAAATTAATGCTGAATTAGAAAAAGAGAAAGAGAAATTAGATATTCAATTCCAACAACAAGGAGGGCTTACATTTAAACCTAAAACTGAGTGTCTAAAGAGTTGGAGCGAAGTAGAAAGAGAGGAAGTTATGAAACAAATAGCACAAGCTATGGAAGAAGGTGATACAGAAAAAGTTCAAGAGCTAGATAAGAAATTACAAGATGTTAATCAAAGAATTGATCAAGAAAAAAATATATCTGGTGAAGATCCAAGATGTTTAATTCCTGGTCCTACACTCTCTTCTCCTTCTGATTTTGAAAAACTAAAAGAACAAATCCTACTTTCTCCTTTGGAGTTCTTTAAATCTCAAGAAAGGGCAGCTAATGTTTTAGTTGCATTTATAAGATCTTGGCTTTCAACTAAATTATTCAAAATAATAGATAAAGGCTTTGCAAGTTTAGAAAGCAGAAAAACTAAAAACGAAATTCTAACAGATATAAAAAATGCTTACTCTCAAGAAAGAATAGAAAAGATTTGTTCGAAAACAGAATATTTAGATTCTCCTGGACTAAAACAAGCTTGTAAGGATACTTTGGAATCTCAATTAGCGAAAACTGCAGAAATTGCTCAATCTGAAATTGAAGCTTCTTACAAAAAATTAATCAAAATTCTAGATAAACTAACAAAGGTCATAAATGAAACAGAAAATTATTTATCTACTACAACTTCATTTAATGATGAGCTATATAGTTATTTAGAAAACCAAAACTTAAAATTATCCGAAGAAAAACTCATACAACTTGAACAAATAGAATTTTTGTTTAATAAAAACTCGGAAAGATTAATCCAAATTCAGAATTTTCTTCCTTCATCTACTTTAGAGGAGCTAAGAAATATCAATCAGCTTTTAGAAAGTGCTACTATTACACAATTAAATCTTGAAATTGCTTCTACTTCTCAAAAAATACAGGAAGTAGAGAGCAAAATTGAAGACAAAATAAAATCAATTAATTTTGAAATGTCAAAATTATATAATATAGGGTATAACAATAAATTAATGACATTTTTCAGTGATTATCCTGATGTAGAAAAATTAATTAAAAAATCTTCTAAGTGTCTATCTTTTCCTTCTTATTACATATTTTATTATGATGAAGCACAACGGGAGGATCTTTCAGATAAGATTATAGCAGGCTCTTGTACTTATAAAGGAAAACAACCTATAATTTATCCTAATTTAAAAGAAGAGGTTAAATTAAGTTTTTATAAAAAATTTTATCCAACTTATTTATTTGATTTAAAGCTTTCTGAGTTAACTTATGATTGGATTAGTTCAAGATATGAAGATAGCACTGTAGATATTCATGGAGATGGAAAAGATGAAATTAAAGCTTCTACTAACCGTTATGCTTCTATCTATCTTATTGCCCATGATCTTTTAATTATTCTTTATTCTTTGTATGGTTCATCACAAACTACAATTGAACAAAGTTATTTCTTAAATTCTCTTAATACCCATCTCAATAATATAATTTCAGGCGCTTATGATCCTTCGCAATTGAACCAAATTCAAAAAGAAATTGATGATTATTTAATTCCTTATTTTGAAAAAATAGAAGCTTATGCTAACAATACTATTCAATACACAAAAACTGTTACTACCCCAGCTAATACTCCTCTGTATGAGTTTGAATTCCGATATTCTGCAGAACCAAAGAAACTAACTAAGGCAATTGCTTTAAAACTTGGTGAGGCTTTAGAGTATTTAAAAGATTTATCGTCTTCATATAAAAATATTTTAATAAAAATAAAAGAATTAATAACGGAACATGGAACAGAATTAGAGGAATTAGTTATCTTAAAAAATAAATTAAATGAACTAAATAAGCTTTTAGAAGAAGAAACAAATAGAGTATGGAATGAATACTTATCTAAATTGGATGAAGAAGAAATTAATAAAATCGCGAATAATTTAGAAAATTATACAGAAGAGATTAACAACATTATGAATGAAAATTATGAGTTATGCAAAAATTACAATGATTTATTAAGATCTATTGAAGAAGAATTAAAATCTGAATCACAAGAACCTATTCCTTCTCTTCCTGAATCAGAAAGCTATAAAATGCAAAAGGAAACTAAGTTTGGTTTAATCAGAAGGACATTTGAGATTACAAAGAATTTAATTGCAAGTATATTTAATGCATTCAATATATTCAAACCAAAAAAGATTTACATAAAATGAGAAAAGGATATTTCAAAAATAGAGGCATAACCTTATTAGCTGCTATAGCTATTGGCGGAGTTTTAGGGCTTCTTGGGATAGGAGTTGTTGAATTATGGAGAAGAACAGGAGGATTAGTAGGTTGGATTTTAGAACTAGTTAAGTTTCTAGCAGGAGTTGCTCTTTCTGCAACTTCATTACTTTTTAATCTATTATCTCAATTTGCTGCTATTATTATTAACTTCTTCATAATATTAGATCCATTTGGTCAATTCGGAGCTGCTTCTATTTTATGGGAATTTTTCAAAAATATATCTTATGTAGTTATAGTATTTTTAGCTTTAATAGCTGGTTTTGAGTGGATATTAAATAGAGAAGATGAAGCTAAAAGAATGCTTTTTGGAATTTTAATTATAGCATTTTTAATTAATTTCACATTTATATTGGCCAAAGAACTTTTTATGGCAGTTTGGTATCTGCAAAGGGGTATATTACAATCAGCGGGTTTATATGATCCTGAAAATAAAGATATAAGTAGATTGGGAGATTTAATTTATGCCTCTTTATCTCTTGTACCACCAAAAGCAATGGTAACTAATTTTGAAGCTTTAATACCTGGATTAGCAGAAGCAAGCGGAGAAACAAGCCCTGGAGCTATACATAATATGCGGGTGGCTTTAGTTATAGCAATACAATTATTAGGTATTTTATTAAATGTTGTCTATTCTTTAATCATGTGGATATTTGCAGGAATATCTATAGGAAGATTTTTAATAATTTCTTTTTTAGTAGGCATATTACCGTTAGCTTGTGTAGCTTATACTACCCCTTGGTATAGAAATAGATGGGGTCAATGGTGGCAAATGTTTCTTACTTGGAATTTCAATATTCTAATTTTGATTATATTAATAATTATAGGCGTTTCTTTAATTGCTATAAACCAGGAGAAGTTTAATGAACAGACTTTAGCTAATTTATTTATACAACAACAAAAGGCTAGTGGTCTTTTACAAAATATAACTCAAGAAACAGCGATGTTATTAGGTGTAATAATAAAATTTGCTTTTATAGCTATATATTTCTTATTTGTTTTATTTGCCGCTTTAAGATTAGGTAGTAGAGCAGCAGAATATTCTTATAGATTAGGTTTAGGATTATGGGGACTTGCAGGTGGAGCTTTATTATGGGCTGGAAAAGAATTTACAGGTAAACCAGCTTTAGATAAATTGGGGGCAGGGCTAGAAACACTTGGGGGGTATTTAGCTATGTCTAGGTTTAATTTAATTAGAAACTTAGGAACAAAGGTACAGGGTTTAGGATCAGAATTAAGAAAGCCAAAGAAAAAAGAAGCTGAAGAACAAGCTAGAGCAATTTGGGAACAGATTAAAGATAAAAGCCCTGAAGAAATTGCAAGAATAATTCAAAGATATCCAGCCCCATTACAAAAAGAATTAGCTAAATTAGCTGAAAGAGAAAAAGGAGCAGATGAAATTATTCAAATTGCTGGTAATTTAGATTTACAAAAAGCTGCTAAAACAGGTGTATTAAAAAATCTTTGTGGAAGAACATTTGATTGTAATTTAACTAGATTAGTAACAGGAGATCAAGAAGAAAAGATAAGGGCTTTAAATCAAATAGCAAGTAGGATGGATTGGCGATCAGCAAATTTATCTCATTTAAGCAGAGTATTAAGTAGGGCTGGTATTGATGAAGAACAACATCCCCTCTTAATTAGAAATATGTATACATATATACCAAATAAAAGAAATTTCTGGACTCCAGAAAACATAAGATGGTTACGTGATCACGACGAACAAGATTTTATAAATGCTAATCTCGGCTCAATACAAGGGACACTTGCTTATAGAGCAGTAGTAAAAGATGGAGCAAAAGATATAGCTCAGGTATTAAATAGACCCGATCTTGAAAAAACTATCGAGGGGGTTCTACATGAAAAATTTTTAGAAGGTAAATTAGAAGAAGAGTTATTACAAAACCCAGACCAATTAATAAATGCTATAAACCAAAGAATTGGCCAACAATTACAGCCTACTCTTAGCGAAGAAAATCGAAAAATACTTCAAGAAAATTTAGTATATATTCAAGGATATATAGGCACTTACGGAGATTATGTATTAGAAGATCCACAAGATCCAATACAAGACAATATTCAAGAAATTGCTAGAATCTTGAGCAAAACTCCAGATGAGATTAAAAAATCGATTAAAGATAATATAGGAAGGCTACAAGAATGGGCACAAGATCCTGATAATTTTTTGCAATACTTAGGAATACCTACTCATATCACACCGCCTTCTCAAATTTCACTCGATGAAGATCAAAAATCAAATATTATTATTCTTCTTACTAAGCTCCGTGGAGCATTAAAGACTCCACCTCCTGTAGGAAGAGAAGCGGAATGGGGAAGAAGATTGATAGACTTATTGGCTACTTCTCCACCCCAAACTCCTCAATCTGGCACTCCTCCCTCTTCTTAGTTTATAATTAAATAATGGCTTCTTTTTTAGACGCATATTCTTCTGCTCCATTAGAAGTACAATCATTTTTGTATTCTGATGATTTTTATTCATTTTTAGATGAGTACATAAAAAAATTTGAGCTGAAAGGGGAAAAAGAAATAGAATTTATATATCTTTTACAAGATATAGTAGTTAAGTTAATTGATGAAAATATGGATTTAAAAGAAATAATAAAACAAAGATTAGGATTAAATGATGAAGATGCAGGTAGTTTAGCTTTTCATATTAAAAATAAATTTTTCCCTTTAGTTAATTCTGTCTGGCAAACAGTTCAAAAAAGAGAAGAAAAAGAGGAAAAGGTTATAAAATCAGTACCAAGTGAATTAGTTGATATAATACAAAAAATAAAAGAAAAACCAAGTCCTACAAAATTATTGAATTTGCAAAAAGTTATTCCTCCAAAATCAGAAGAGATTAGAAAAATAGAAGAAAAAAAGGAGTCAGCAATAGACCTTTCTGACATTCAACCTATTAAAACGGAAATACCTAAAAAAGTAGTAGATATAAATCAGACTATTTCATGGCAACCACCGAAACCTAAAGAAGAAAAACAACCTGGGATTGTTATTATAAAAAAGCAGGAGGAGAAAAAACAAAAAGAAGAAGGAGTTATAGACCTTTCTGATTTATAATTATTTTAATGAGATTTAGCGTACCACAGTATATAAACATAGAAGATAAAATATATCTTGGGACTATTTCTTTCACTTATGCTCAATTGTTCTTAGTTTTCTTTGCTTTTTTAATTTCATATGGATCTTTTAAATTGTTACCTACTTTATTCGCTTTAATAGTAACTATCTTAGCATTCCTCTTAGCAGTTTTAATAGGTTGGGGGAAAATTAATAATAAATCAGTAATCTTATATTTACCAGAATTGGTTAAAGTATTGTTTTCTTCAAAAAAGTATATTTGGAGAGAAGAGGTTAAAATTGTAACTAAGTATGTAAATGTGCCAACAATTGAAAAATATGTAGAATTATTAGAAGAAGAAATTCCTGAAAAGAAAATTGAAAGAATTGAAGAACTCAAAAAACCTGAAAAAGAAGTAGTCATTGAAAATCCTCTTTCTGAATACATAAATTCTGCACATAAACATGGTTATAACCCATATGATCCTTATATTAATTTCCCGATACCAAAATTCCCTAAAAGAAGATGGTAAAAAGTACATCTCATTTAATAAAAATAAAAGACATTAGAGATGATGTGGTTATAACAGAAGATGGAGAATTAAGAGCAATTTTGGCTGTTCCTGGAATTAACTTTTCTTTGCTTTCTGAGCAAGAAAAAGAAGCTGTTGTAGGATTATTTAAAGAATTATTAGATGGATTAGATTTTAATGTTCAAATTTTTGTAGTCTCTAGATTAGCTTATATTGAAGGATATGTAAATTATTTAAAAGAAAGATTAGAACAAGAAACAGAACCATTAATTAAAATTCAGTTAGAAGAATATATAAAATTTATTCAAGATTATATAGAAACCCATAGAATCATGAAAAAATTATTTTATTTTGTTGTTCCTTATGAAACAGAGGTAATTAAAGTTGGTGGGGTTTTTAAAAAAGAATATAAAAAGGAGGAGGAATTTTATCAACAATTAGAACAATTAGAAACAAGAGTAATATACATAACAGAAAAATTATCTGCTATAGGCCTGCAACCAATAAGATTGAAAACACCAGAATTAATACAGCTTTTTTATGAGCTTTATAATCCTAATCCTAGATGGGGTATGGCACCAATAAAATTATTTGAAGAATTAATGCAAGCAATTGAAGAATGAAAATAAAATTTCCTTTTTTAAAAAAACAAAACAGTAAAATAGGAATACCAGTAATTGAGGAGAAGAAGGGATTTGAACAAATAAAAAACATCATTGCTCCTCCTGCTGCTATTTTTAATATTTCTGATTTTCAAATAGGAGAAATATATGGAAAAAATATAATAGTTATCACTTACCCAAGGTTTTTATTTGCTGGTTGGTTAGAAAATATTTTATCTTTACCTGAACCTTTCAATCTTTCAATATTTTTTATACCAAGAGATCCTGGAGTGTTTTTAAAACAATTAAATAAACAATCTTTAAGAATAGAAAGCCAGTTAAGAGAGATTGAAGAAAAAGGCCTCCCAAGAGATCCAAGATTAGAAACTGCTTACAAAGATATAGAAGAATTGAAGAATGCAATTATTCAAGGAACAGAAAAAATTTTAAATATCGGTTTATATTTAACCATTTTTGGAGAAAATAAAGATGATTTATTAGTAAGAGAGCATAAGATTATAAAACTTTTAGAAAGCAGCCTGATAATTGCTAAGCCAGTAATTTTAGAGCAAGAAAATGCTTTTTTATCTAATTTACCTCTTTGTAAAGATTATTTAAACGTAAATTACTCTATGAATTCTTCTGCAGCAAGTTCTTTTTTCCCTTTTATTTCTTCAGAGCTTTCTATGGATAAAGGTGTGTTAATAGGAATTAATTTACAAGACAATTCCTTGGTGCTTTTAGATAGATTTGCTTTTGAAAATGCTCATATGGTTATAATTGCAAGATCAGGAGCAGGGAAGAGCTATACTACAAAAATAGAAGTTATGAGAAATTTAATGTTAGGGCAAGATGTTATTATTCTTGACCCAGAAAATGAATATCAATCTATAGCTGAAATTTATGGAGGTTCTTTTATTCCTATTTCTTTAAGATCAGAATATCACATAAATCCTTTTGATTTACCGCCTGTTTTAGAAGGAGAAAGTCCTGAAGACGTTTATAAAGAAAAAGTTAGTGATATTATAGGGTTATTAGAAGTTATAATAGGAGAAAAATTTAATGCAGAAGAACTTACTATTGTGGATAGAGCTATTCATCAAACCTATGCTTCTTTTAATATTTTGCCAAGTTCTGATTTTTCTAAAATAGAAATTTTCCCTACTTTAAATGATTTTGAAAAAGTATTGTTAAGTATTGAGGGAGGGAAAGAGATTGCTGAAAAATTATATCCATTCACTCAAGGTAATTTTAGTGGCTTTATTAATCAACCAACAAATGTAGATGTTAATAAAAGAATTGTTGTTTTTGGATTTAGAGATTTAGTTGAGGAATTAAGACCTATTGGAATGTATATGGTTTTAAATGATTTAATGAATAAAGTAAGGAGAATAAGAAAAAGGAGAATTGTAATAATTGATGAAGCCTGGTGGATAATGAAAAATGAGTCTGGAGCTAATTTTTTGCTTAATGCAATTAAAAGAGGAAGAAAATATCTTTTAGGTATTACAACAATTACACAAGATGCTGAAGATTTTTTGAACTCACCTTATGGAAAACCTATTATTACAAACTCTGCATTAGTATTTTTAATGAAACAATCACCTGCTACAATAGATTTAGTTGGACAAGTTTTTGCATTATCTGAAGGAGAAAAAAGGTTTTTAGTTCAAGCAGAAAGAGGAAGAGGAATTTTAATTGCAGGTTTAAAAAGAATTCCATTATATGTGTTAGCTTCTTATGCTGAAGACCAAATAATAAAGGCAAGCTTAGAACAATTATCTGCTATAAAAGAGGCATCTAAAATTAGAGAATGAAAATAAAAACAGAAAAACTACTAGAATATACTAAAAAAAGGATTGAGGAGGAATATAAAAAAGAGATAGAAAAAAGAGAAAGGGGAGAATTTGAGGAAGCAGAAGATAGTTTAGGTATAAATTTTTTGTGGTTGATCGCAGGCTTTTTTTTAATTATTGCGGATATTTTAGAGATAGTTTTTGATTTAATTGCAACTGGAACAGCGGGAATTTTATTTATTCTTCCTTATATTTCTTTAATTTTCGAAATCCCTGGAGCCTTTATATTTACCTATTTAATATGGCATTATATCAGAAATAATGTTATAGGAAGGGTAGAAGGTTTAATATATATTATTATAGTATTTTAT
This sequence comes from uncultured Candidatus Saccharibacteria bacterium, assembly GCA_964655375.1. Lineage (GTDB taxonomy): Bacteria > Patescibacteriota > Minisyncoccia > UBA6257 > HR35 > JAGDVT01. The sequence continues at coordinate 15,625 of CAZZNB010000045.1, read as the reverse complement.
GAATTAATAATAACTTTTGTACCATTAGCTCAATTAACAGACATTTTCCCTTCAAAAACCTTAGGGAGGGTAATTTCGAGATGGAGGATAAAAAGATTGATGCAAGTTAAAAAAAGAATTAAAGGAGAGAAAGAAGAAAAAGAAGAAGAATAATATTTTATAATTTTAATATGCGCAGGGTAATTTTTATTATAATTTTGGCATTAATTTTATTTTCTAATTTTGTTATTGCAGAAAAAGATTATACTTATTTTTCTTTTGAAAAAAGAAATGATATTTGTTTCATTGGAATTGAGGGGTATATCTATGCAAATAATAAAAAATATGATTTAGAAGATTTAATTTATGAATGGACTATAAATTATTTAGATACATTTGAGGAATTCAAAACTTATAAACCTACATTATATTTTACACCTAAAAATCCAAATTTTTCAGGAAAAGTCAAAGTTTATCCAAATGATAACAGTTTCTTTAAAGAATATTCTTTTAGTTTTAATTTGAAACCTAAACCAATTGTAAGTATTGTTAGATATATAAAAGACTTAAATATTATTTTACCATTTAAAGAGTATAATTCTGGGGAGTTGCTTTTTCCTTTAACATTTAATTTTTCTTCTAATAATTTATCTTATAACTGGAAAGTTGGTGAAAAAGTATATTCTAGTGTTATGATCGATCCTTCTGATATCTATGAAGAAACAGAGATTATATTATATGTGAATAATTTAGATTCAAATGAATTTGCTATAGATAGAATTATTTTTAAACGGCAATGAACATTACTGAATTTATAATACAATATTGTGGTCCAGATTCTACTATTCAAGCATGTTTACAAGGAATTTATAATCTGCTAGTTGCTTTAGCCGTAGTAGTTGCATTTTTTGTATTTTTATTTGGTGCTTTTGAAAATCTTTTATCTACAATACCTGATGTAAAAATGCAAGGCAAAAATAGAATGAAAAATGCCATGATAGGTCTTGCAATTATTTTTATTGTTGGAGTTATTCTTTATTGGATCAATCCTTATATTTTTTCTGCAAGATTAATCATGTATAAAATAATAGAATTAGAGGTACAACAAATAATAATTGAAGGCACTCAAGCTGTGAATAATTTATTAAAAACAGGACAGGCTAGGAATTTAAATTTAAATTCTTTTACAAATTATGCTCGTTGTAAAGAGTTTTTTGATGCAATTGATGAACTAGTAAATGCAGGAGTTGGGGTTTCTATATTTCCTTTAACGCAGTATAAAATTAAGCCTCCTGCTGTTGAATCAGAGGTTAGCTTATCCCAGAAAGAGATAAAAATATTACTTAAATCATTATTAATAACCGAATCTGGTGGTCATAGGTGTAATCCTATAAATTGGGGGAGGGGTGAATATTCATTTGCTGCTTTTGGGATAGAATGGGGAAGAGCAGGTACTGGAACAAGATCTCCTAATACAACTACTAGATATGCTGCATACCAAGAATTAGTAAAAGAGGCTAAAAATGTTTATAATCAATTACCTAACTCAATTAAAAACAAAATAAACTTATCGCCTAACGATTTTAATACAAAACAAATTGGTGTAGGAGGTAAATTAGATAATCCATATTTAATTACTGCAATAGTAATTAAAAGACTTCATAACTATAAACGTAGATTAGACAAAGCAGGCTTTTATCAGTATTCGGATAATTTAATTTCTGTTTTATTATATTATAAAACAGGTGTACCAGTAGGACAACATTCGGCTGTAGCAAATATTATTAAAACAATTAAGGATGAAAGCGGGGTCAGTTAAAAAATTCAAAATTTTAATATTTCTTTTTATCTTAGTGATAAGTGGCTATTTAAATGCCGAAGGTAAAGAATATTATGATGTATTGTATTTAAATGTTATTTTTGATGGGAAAACAGTTAAATTAAATGACAAAGAAAGCTTAAATTTAGATTTAATAGATGTTTCTCCTGTTTTGACTATAGGAGGGAATTTTAAAATAGAGTATTTTAATCGAAATGGCTATATCTGGAGTTCTCCTATAGATTTGAAAATAGGAGTAAATGAACTTTACATTCCATATTTAGTTAACAGCGAGTATTTAATATTTAAAGATAGAAATGACAATGTTTTAGGGGAAATAGATATTTCTGAGTTTAATATGTGTAATGAAAATAACATATGTGATCCTGGAGAGGAAATTTTATGCCCATTTGATTGCCCTTCAGCAAATAATCCCAATTATCCTTTAACTGTTTTTGAAAAAGAAATTTCTATTCCTTATAAAAAATTTGAAGAAAAAATAATACCACAAAAAGAAATTAAAGAACTAGAGACAATAACACCAACTACTATGGCTCCAGAAAAAACTTTTTATCATATTTTATTAATCACTGCAGTAATTTTTGTAATTTTATTAATTTTTGGAATAATTATTTATTTGAGATTTAAAAAATGAGTAGGGTTTTTAAAATTTTATTTTTGGTTATAGGCTTAATTATTCTTGTAGGGTTTGGAATTTTATTATATAAAGAATTATTTCCCAAAAAACCTAAAATAGAAGAACTAAAAAGAGAAGAAAGGGTTACTTCACCAATTGAATTTCTTGCTGAAGAAATTCCACCAAAGGACACAAATGAAATGCCGGAAACTTCTACTACCTCAAAAGCTAATCTAAAATCAGTATCTTTATTAATTGACGCTATTCTTCTTTATCCTAAAATTGATTATCCTTACATTTATGGTTATGATCCAAAAAATAAAGTTATAAAAACTTATAATATAGAGGATAAAACCTATAAAGAAATATTTAAAAGAGATAATATTAAGAATTTAAGTTTTTCTAAAAGTAATTTGTTAGTTTTATTTAAAGATGATAATTTTTGGTTACTTGATACAATTAGAGATAAGTTGATAAAACTACCGATAAATGTAAAAAGTGGATTTTGGGTTAATGATGAACTTTATTTATTTATAACTTCAGTAGATGGTAATTATTTAGCTAAATACTCTGAAAAACCTAAAAAAATTGTAGATATTTATATTTTCAACCCTGATTTTGATTATTTGTCTAATGATTTTATTTTTTATGAAAATCTTAAAACAACTCAAGCTTCACCTTTGTATTTAATAAAAAATATGAAAGAAAAAATCCAAATTTTAGAACCCAAAATGTTATTAAGTGCTTTAACTAATAAAAATAATTTAATTTTTGTTAGTTATGTAGAAAATAGCTGGAAAAGTTTTATTATCGATAAAAATGGTAATAAAATTATTGAATTTAATTTCGGTACTTTAAAAGAAAAATGCACATTTAAAGAACTTTTAATTTGCGGAGTACCAAAAGACCAAGATTTTTCTAAAATAGATGAATGGTATTATTACAAAAAAACATTTTCAGATAAACTAATTATTTTTGATCCTCAGAAATTAAAATTAGATTATTATGATTTAGATGGAGATTTTGATATTATAAATCCTGTTTTAACCTCTATAGGAGTTATTTTCTTCAACAGAAATGACGCCAGACTTTATGTAATACCAATTAAATAATTTTCTTTCTATTAAACCTAAAACAATTATACCGAAAATATAAAGCAAAAATCCTGAAGAAAACAAAAAAATTATTCCAGAAAAAATCGCAGTTATAAACAAAAGCATCTTTCTATATTCTTTAGGTTGAATAAAAACAAAAATCAATTGAATAAAAATAACTAAGCTTCCTAAAAATATATTAGGTTTAGTTAAATCTATTAAATTCAAAAAATAAGGATTTGTTAAATTTTTTAAAAAATTTTGAATAACAAAAAAGGCAGCTAAATAGAAAGGCAAGGTGGAAAGTTGAATTAGAAAATTATAAAAAGGATTAAAATTTTCTTCTTCATAGATTTTCGATATTATTTCTGCTTTTTTAAAAATATCTTTTTCTTTTTTTGCCAATTTATTTATTTTTTCATTTATTTTTTTTAACTTAATTTCTTCTCTAAATTGTAAAAATGATAAAGGCGATGTTAAAATTTTTAAAAACAAACTAAATGTTATAATAGCTAAACCAAAATCATTCAAATATAAGCTTAAAAACTTTAATATGTTAGTTAATGGTTCCACGAAAATTGTTTGAAACATTTTTTTTATTTTCTAAATAACTTTATTAATCTATCTTCTATACTTTTGAAATCTTCATTTGAAATATCTTTCTTGACTTTAATCAAATAATATCCTAAAGGGATTTTATCTAAATTCAATCTGATTGCTTCATAAATCTTCCTTTTTATTTTATTTCTTTTAGTAGCTTTTTTTATATTTTTTTTATCTACAATAATTGAAAATTTAGGTATATTATTTTCTGGCTGTATTTTCATCAAAGTAAACACTTCGTTTGAAATTTTATTTGATTTTTGAAATTTTTTAAAATCAAAATTTTTAAATCTATATTTCTTTGAAAGCATCAATTTGTTAATCTTTTTCTGCCTTTTCTTCTCCTTCGTAATAATACTTTTTTGCCTCCTTTATATTTAGATCTCGCTAAAAAACCTGTTTTTCTTTTTTTCTTCCTTATTGTTGCCATTTTATTTAATTATATAATATTTATTATAATTATTTAAACCATGGAAAATAAAGATTTACAAACAATTTGGCAAAAAATATTAGAAGAGTTAGAAAAGAAAGTACCTAAGCCCACATTGAAAACTTGGTTTAATAATGTTATCCCTATACAAATTTATAACGGCATTTTAAAAATAGAAGTCCCTAACAAATTAGTAAAAGACTGGCTTGAATCAAAATTTCATGTAATATTACTTAAAACAGCAAAGGAGTTTATACAAGAAATTAAAAACATTGAATACACTCTAAATACTCAAACAAAAACAAGTACAAAAAGAATTTCTAAATATTCCTTTCAACAAAAAATAACAATATTTGAAGTACATCCTTCAACAAATCTTAATCCCAGATATCGATTTGAAAATTTTGTTGTAGGAAGTAATAATGAGCTTGCTTTTGCAGCAGCACAAGGCGTTGTGTCTCATTTGGGAATTAAATTTAATCCTTTATTTATCTATGGAGGGGTTGGATTAGGAAAAACTCATCTTTTACAAGCTATAGGAAATGAAATTTTAAGAAAATATAATAATACAAAAAAGGTACGCTATGCTACTACAGAGCAATTTACAAATGAGCTTATTAATGCTTTAAAAAATCAAACAATTGATGAATTTAGGCAAAAATTTAGAGAAATAGATGTCTTAATTTTAGATGACGTGCATTTTCTTTCTGGCAAAAATAAATCACAAGAAGAGCTGTTTCATACTTTTAATGAATTATATAATTCTAGTAAACAAATCGTTTTCTCTTCTGATAGAGCACCTAGAATGATACCAGATATCGAAGAAAGATTACAATCTAGGTTTGAAGGTGGATTAGTAGTGGATATAACACCTCCAGATTTTGAAACAAGATTAGCTATATTAAGGCTTAAAAATCAAGAAAAAAACTATTTTTTGCCAGATTTTTCTTTAGAAATCATAGCAGAAAAAATAACAAAAAATATAAGAGAATTAGAAGGTGCTTTGAATTATGTTGCATTTAGAGTTAAAAATGTAACTAATTTGAACAAAGAAAAAATTGAAAATTTATTAAAAGATTACTTAAAACAAAGCTTTAAAAAAGTTTCTCCTAAAAAAATAATAAAAATTGTAGCTGAATTTTATAATTTGAAAGAGGAAGACTTAATAAAAAAGATAAGAAGAAAAGAAATTATAAAACCAAGGCAAGTTTTGATGTATCTTTTGAGAGAAGTTAGTAAATTATCTTATAATACTATTGGGGAGTTATTAAATAATAGAGATCATACCACAGTACTTTATTCATATGAGAAAATTGAAAAAGAAATTCAACAAAATTTTGAGCTTTATCAAGAAATTGAAATTTTAAAGGATAAAATTTTAAATACTTAAAATTATTAACATAAAATTTACATAAAGGTCGAATTAAAAATAAATATAATTAAGCAAAATTAATACTTATCCACTTATTAACAACTTTTATATATTATGAAAATATCTATATTGAAAAATACACTAATAGATAAAATAACAGTTGTTAATAGAATTTGTCCTAAAAAAACTGATCTTAGTATTCTAAATTTTTTTAAAATAGAAGCAAAAAACGATAAATTAACCATATTTTCTACAGATTTAGAAATTTCTTATAAGGCTACTTTATTAGCAAAAATTGAAGAAGAAGGAGAATTTTTGATACCTGCTAAACAATTTTATGAAGTTTTACAAAATTTTTATGAAGACGTAATTAATATAGAAAATAAAGAAAATACATTAATTTTAAGAGGAGAAAAAACATTTTCTACATTACCAGGAATATCAGAAGAAGATTATCCTTTAATACCAAAATACTCAGAAGAAAAATATATAGAAATAGATAACAAATTATTTGAAAATTATTTAGAAAAAATTTATGGAAATATAAAAACAGCAGAAGTAATAAAACCTGAATTTGCAGGAGTTTATATGTGGATAACAGAAAATTGGATAAGACTAGTAACTACAGATACTATAAGACTTTCTGAAATTAAATTTAAAAAAGATTTGATAATTACAAATATAGAAAAAGAAGAAAAATTATTGATACCTGAAACAATAATTTCAGAATATCTAAAAATAAAGAAAAAACCATTAAAATTAAAAATCTATATAGAACCATCTCAGGTCACTTTTGATTTAGAAGACCAAGTTTTACTTTCAAAAACATTATCTGTAGATTACCCAGACTATCAACAAGTAATTCCACAAGATTTTAACATAATATTTTATATAAATAGAGATGAAGTTTTAAAGGCATTACGATTAAATAAGGTTTATGTTGATCAATCAAAAGAAATAAAAGTTAAGATTAATCCAAAGGAAGAATTTATGGAATTGATTACTAGAAATGAAGTATTAGGAGAAAATATAAATAAAGTAAATATAAATTTAGAATCTACAGATCAAGAAGAGGAATTTGAAATTTCTTATAATATAGATTTTCTAACAGAAGGTATAAAAAATATAGATAGCGAAAAAATATTTATAGGAATTAATGTACCATCAGATTATGGAATAAAACCAACATTAATAAAATCTCCATTAGAAGAAGATTTTATTTATATATTAATGCCTATTTGATGGATAAAATAAATATAAAAAAAACAAAACTTTTAAATTTAGCTTCAAAAATAAAAAATATTTACCCTGATCTAAAAGGTGAGATTAAGATAGATAATAAAAATAAAAAAATTTATCTAAGAACAAATAAAAAAGAGATTAACTACGAAGCATTAAAAGAAATAGAATTAGAAATTAAAAAAAATTTTTTAGATTATAAAATTGAAATCCTAAACTATTAATCCAATTTTGAACTCCATTTTCCCAATTGTAAAATTGAGGATCATTGTATGGATTTGTTGGCATAGGACCTAAAGGATTATTTCGATCTATGAAATATAATTCAGAGTGAATCCCATAAGGACTTATCCATTCGCCATTTAGCAATATTTTATTAACTTTAACTGGTAAAGGAGGAGGAAATTTTGTTTTTGGAAAGTCTTTTATAATCTTTGATACAAAATTATGCCATATTGGTAATGTAGCTACTACACTTAGTCCTTCTTTAACAGGTTTGCCATCTGTATTTCCAGCCCAAACACCTACTATAAATTCAGGAGTATATCCTATTGTCCAAGCATCTCTGTAAAATTGGCTAGTTCCTGTTTTAATTGCTATTTCATAGTCATCTATTTTTGTTAAAGGTAAACTTCTTATAAATAAACCGCGTCTTGCTTCATAATCTTTTAATATATCATTAACCATTCTTACAGGTTGAGAATCTATTACCTTTTCTTTTTCTGGTTTGTATTCGTAAATTATTTCTCCTTTTGAATTATAGATTTTTAATATTAGACTTTGAGAAACTATTTCTCCGTCATTTGCAAAGACAGAATATGCTTTTAATAAATCTATCATTCTAACTTCAGCTGTTCCTAATCCTAAAGATAGCCCATAATTTTTATAGTCTTTTATAGTAGTTAAGCCAAATTTTCTTGCATTTTCAACCACTCTTTCTGGTCCTGCTAAATAAAATACCTTAACAGCAGGGATATTTATAGACTGAGCTAAAGCAATTCTTAAATTAACAGGTCCTCTAAATTTATTATCAAAATTTTTGGGAGTATAAGGATTTCTTTCTGTTCCGAAATTTGTAGGAACATCAAAAACTATTGTTTCTATAGGATAACCTAATTGGAAAAGAGTAACATAGGATATAGGTTTAAAAGCTGACCCAGGTTGTCTCGGAGCCATTGTCATATTTACTTGTCCTTGTATAGATTCATCAAAAAAATCTCTTGATCCTACCATGGCTAATATTTCTCCTGTTTTAGCATCCATCATTAATAAACTTGCATTTTTAGCTCCAGCATTCTTTTCGTTTTTTAAAGCACCTTCTTTTACAACCTCTTCTGCAATTTTTTGATACTTATAGTTTAAAGTTGTGATTACTTTAAAACCAGCAGATTCCAAATTAGTATCAGGAAACATTTTTTCTAATATTTTTTTAACTTCTATTACAAAATGTGGTGCTGCAATTTTGTAATATTTTTTCTGGCTTATTTTAACTGGTTCATTGATCGCATTTAAATATTCATTATAATTTATCCAACCTAATTCATATAATCTTCTTAATATAAAATCTCTTCTTTTTTTTAATCTTTGTAAGTTTTCTTCATAAATAGGAGAATAATATTTAGGAGATTTAGGAATAGCAGCTAAAATAGCAGCTTCAGACCAAGAAATATCTTTTAGATTTTTATTAAAATAAAAATCTGCAGCAGCTTTTATTCCTATATTTCCTGCCCCATAATTAATTGAGTTTAAATACATAGTTAAAATTTGCTCTTTAGTAAACTTTCTTTCAATTTCCAAAGCTAATAATATCTCTTTTATCTTTCTAATAATAGACTTTTCTTGTGTTAAAAATAAATTTCTTGCAAGTTGCTGTGTAATGGTAGAGCCTCCATAAGTTAAACTACCAGTTTTTAAATTTAATATTATTGACCTTATTATGCCTTTAATGCTAACCCCCTTATGTTCAAAAAATGAATCATCTTCAGCAGCTAAAGTTGAATAAACCACTTTATTTGATAACTCTTCATAGCTAATTGGATATTGTCTTAATCCTATTTCATAAAGCAAAACCTTACCTTCCCTATCATAAATTTGAGTACTTCCACCTCTAATAGTTTCTGTTAATATTTCAATTGAAGGTAGATTACTTACATAAATACTTATTAATACAAAAACTATGGCTAATCCTATAAAGAAAATAGCCAATAATGCTACGAATATTATTTCAATAAATATCACAAATTTATATTTTCTTTTCATATCTTTTTATAATATTTTTAATGAACGAAAAAGAAATAGAAGAGCTGTTAGAAAAAACTAAAAAAAGAGAAGAAGAAGATTTTGCTAAAAAATTGGCTGACATGCTTCAATTAAAATATTTTAACCTAAAACTTCATCCAGTAGATCCTGAAGCATTAAGTATAATTCCTGAAGAAATTGCAAGAAATTTAAAAATCGTAGGTATAGAAAAATATGGCAAAAAATTAATTATTGGAGCACTTAATCCTTTAAAAGCTGAATTTAAAGAATACATAGAAAACCTTAAAAGCAGAGGATTTGAGATAGAAATCGGTGTAGTTTCCTACAGCAGCTTAGAAAAAGCTTGGCAAGAGTATAGATTTATTAAGCCAAGGAAAGTAAAATATACAGAAATTTTAGTTTTGGATGAAGAAAAACTAAACAAAATAATAAACGAACTTGCTACTAAAGAAGATTTAAAAAAATATTTAATTGAGCTTGAAAAAGAAAATCCTTTAGAAATTTTAGACTATATAATGGCTGGTGCTTTAAAGTTTGAGGCCTCAGATGTTCATTTAGAACCTACAGAAAAAAATATTATAGTTAAGCTCAGAATAGATGGGATTTTATATGAAACAGCTAACTTCAGTAAGTCTATTTATAGTTTACTTAAAAACAGAATTAAACTTTTCGCAGGTTTGTTTTTGAATATTACAGAAAAACCTCAAGATGGGAGATTTTCTATAAATTTTGGTAAGAAAAATATAGAAATAAGAGTAAGCACAATTCCAAGTTCATATGATGAGACTATTGTTATGAGAATATTAGATGTAGAAAAAATAATGATTCCTTTAGAAAAATTGGGATTAGAAGAATATGATTTAGAGATTATAAATCACTATATTCATCAACCAAATGGTTTGATATTAAATACTGGACCTACTGGATCTGGAAAAACAACAACTTTATATGCAATTTTAAATAAAATTAAAAGGCCTGAAATAAAAATAATAACTATTGAAGATCCTATTGAATATAAATTAGAAGGTATAACCCAAACTCAAGTAAATCCAGCTGAAAACTATACTTTTGCTACAGGATTGAGATCAATATTAAGACAAGATCCTGATGTGATATTAGTAGGAGAGATAAGAGACAAAGAAACAGCAGAAATAGCTATTCACGCTTCACTAACAGGGCATCTTGTTCTCTCAACGTTACATACAAATGATTCTTTAGGAGCTATTCCTAGATTAATAGATTTAGGTATAGATAAAACATTAATACCACCATCTTTAAGGCTTATAATTGCCCAAAGGCTTTTAAGAAGGATATGTCAATATTGTAAAGAGGAATATATACCAGATAATAATTTAAAAGAATTGATAATTAAAAACTTGGATACTATACCAGAAAATGTTAAGAATCAATTAAACTTAGAAGAAATTACACTTGTAAGATCAAAAGGGTGCGAAAAATGTTTTTATACAGGATACAAAGGAAGGGTAGCAATATTTGAACTTTTAAAAATAACACAACGATTACAAGATTTAATTTATGAAGAAGTTAATGAAAAGATTATTTTAGAAGCAGCTGTAAAAGATGGATTTATAAATTTGCAACAAGCAGGACTTATTAAAGCTTTAAAGAAGATGACAACTATTGAAGAAGTAGAAAGAATTACAGGCACTTTAACTTAATTTATTATTTCAATTTCTACATTATAATGAATTCCAAAATTTATAGCAGCCTCTTTTGAAGGAAACCATATATCAACTCTATAGTAATATCTTGGATTCATCCTGTCTTTAACCACAAATATTCTATCTCCAAACAAAGAAGGAATCTTTATACGTGTCCCAATAGGCAAAAAATTACATGCTACAATCCCGTCTTTTACAAATTCTCCAGAAGCAGTAATATAAGGATCGTCATCTGTTTCGTCATAACTTGAAGAATAACCAGTAACTACCACGATATACTTTTTCTTAATTCCTGAATTCAATGTTTTGAAATAAGATTTATTTTCTAGGCTTAAAAACAGGTCTTCTGAAAATACCTGCGGCTCAATAGAAGCTTTTATTGGCGATATTGCTGTCTCAGTAAAAATGAATATTATTAAGCCTATAAGCAGTAAAATTAAGCTACGCTTCGAAATCATTTTGGTTTATAATTTTGGAAAATCAAGATATATAATCAAATTATAACATACATAGATCGAAATAGTGGATAAACTGTGGATAAATGAGCTATATAAAAGCATTAATAAAAAATGAAATTTTGAGGCAGCAAAATACTATAAATTTAATTCCTTCAGAAAATTATGTTTCTAAAGATATTCTTTTTGCCCTAGGTAGTCCTTTGGTGAATAAATATTCAGAAGGTTATCCTAAAAAAAGGTATTACCCAGGTAATGAAATTTATGACAAAATAGAATCTTATGTTCAAAAATTAGCCTTAAGGTTATTTAATTTAAATCCTAAAAAATGGTCTGTAAATGTTCAAGCTTATTCTGGTTCTCCAGCAAATTTAGCAGTATATTTAGCTCTTTTAAGGCCAGGAGAAAAGCTATTGGGGCTTAAATTATCTAGCGGAGGTCATTTAACTCACGGGCATTTTGTAAACTATAGTGGAAAGCTATTTAAGGTAAAACAATACGAAGTTGATAAAAAGACAGGATTATTAAATTATGATGAAATTTATAAAATTGCCAAAAAATTTAAACCTAAATTAATTGTTTCTGGTTTAACTTCTTATCCTCGTAAAATTGATTTTAAGAAATTTTATGAAATTGCAAAAGAGGTAGGAGCTTATCATATGGCTGATATTGCTCATATTGCTGGCTTAGTTGCAGCAAAATTACACCCATCCCCATTTCCTTATGCTGATGTAGTTACAATGACAACTCATAAAACACTCAAGGGTCCAAGAGGAGCTTTAATATTTATGAGAAAAGAATTAGAAGAAATTATTAATAGATCTGTTTTTCCAGGATTGCAAGGGGGACCTCATAATAATCAAACAGCAGCTATAGGTGTTATGCTAGAAGAAGCTTTAAGGCCTAACTTTAAAAAATATCAAAAACAAATATTAAAAAATTCTAAAATGTTAGCAAAAACTCTTATAAAATTAGGGTTCAATCTTTTTACTGGTGGTACAGATAATCATTTAATGTTGATAGATTTAAAATCATTAAATTTAGATGGGAAAACAGCGGAAAAAATTTTGGAAAAAGCAAATATACTTGCTAATAGAAATTCTTTACCTGGAGATATTTCTCCATTTAATCCTACAGGTTTAAGATTGGGAACGCCAGCTATAACTGCAAGAGGAATGAAAGAAAAAGAAATGATAAAAATAGCATTATGGATAAAAAGATTATTGATAGATAAAGAAAACCCTCGCAAGATCAAAAAAGAAGTAATTGAATTTTTAAAAAACTTTCCTTTGCCTTATTAAAAAATGATTTTAGATGGTAAACAAGTGCAAAAAGAATTAATTGAAGAATTAAAAAAAGAAAGAGAAAATTTTGATAGATTAAGATTAGTAGCCTTTTTAATAGGAGAGGATAAAGAAAAAGAGAGTTTTTTAAAAATAAAAGAAAAAATTGCAAAAGAATTAAATGTAGAATTTAGAATTTATAAGGTAGAAGAAAATATTTCAAGGAAAAAACTTAGAAAATACATAAGTCAAATAATAAAATCAGATTTAGTTAATGGAGCAATCATTCAACTTCCTTTGCCAGAAAAATTTAAAACACAATATTTTTTAAATTCAATCCCTCCTGAAAAAGATGTAGATTGCTTATCTAGCAGAAGTTTAGGCAAATTTTATACCGATAATTGGATAATAAGACCTCCAGCAGTTGAAGTTGTGGATTATATTAAAAATAAATTTAAGCTAGGTTTCGAAAATAAATTAGTTTGTGTTGTTGGATATGGAAAATTAACAGGGAAACCTTTGGTTCATTATTTTTGCACTCAAAAATCAGCAGTAATTGTAGTAAGAAAAAATACAAAAAATAAAGAGAAATTTTTTAAAATGGCAGATATTATTGTAAGTGGAGTTGGAGAAAAAAATATAATTAATGAATGCAAAAAGAATGCAATTTTAATTGATTTTGGTTATTCTTATGAAAATGGGAAAATTTATGGAGATATTAACTTTGAAAAATTAAAAAATAGAGCAAAATTAATTACTCCAACTCCAGGAGGAACAGGTCCTATTTTGACTGCAATGATTTTTAAAAATCTTTTTAAATTAGCCCAGCTTCAAAAATAAATGGACCCAGAGGGAATCGAACCCTCACCTTTCCCATGCGAAAGGAACGCTCTACCATTAAGCTATGGGCCCTAATAAGAATTATATAATGCTTGTATTTCTTCAGCAGATAATGGTCTTTTCCAAATTTTCACTTCATCAATTATACCCTTAAAAGGACCGTATCCATCAGTTCTAGCACCAGTGCTTAAGGTAGTATTACTTCCTCCAGAACCTCTACCAGGACTACCTTGGGCTTTTAATTGTCCATCAATATATATCTTTGCTTTATTTGTTGAAGCTGAAGTGTCATAAGTAACACATATAAAATACCATCTGTTTGTTTGATCTAAAACATTTGGGTAATCTGTTCTTATAGCACTAGATCCTCCTACATAAAAAGAAAGCCAATTATTAGGACTAGAAATCCCTAGCCACCAGTATTCCTTCGGATCTCTTCTAAAGGGAATTTCGCCAACCTGAGTTCTATATCTTTTTAGCCATAAACATGTTGTAACAGAAGTATTAGGATTATTAAAAATCATTAAAGCGCCAGTAGTTGTTGTAAAATAAACATAATCATCAATACCATCAAATTCAATAGCCTTACCTGCTTTTCCTGCTACCCAATTATTATTTACAGAATCAGGTCTTGTATAAGCAAGTAAATCTATGTTTATATAAAAAGGACCTACAGAATCTTTTGTTGTAAATTTAAATTCTATTTTAATGATATTTTTCAAATCAGGAGGAGTAGCACTTTGCCCACTATAATAAGATAGGCTATACGAATATAATCTCCAATATTGAAGTACGCTTATATTCCAATATCTATAGTTGTTATTGTTATCATAAATAGTTAGCCTACCTGAAGAAATATAATTCGTACTTGTATTATAGTTTAACCAATAAGCGATATCTGTAGCTGAAGAAAAATCTAAAGGGTTTGGTGGTATGTAAGAAATAACATATGTAGTAGCAGGCAAAGGTGTATTATTTTCTAGGTCTAACTTAATAGAGTAATTCCCCTCTTTTTTATTTACAGAATCTAAAACTATATAATCTCCTTGCCATCCATTTAAAGATTCAGCGTCAGAAATTGTCGTTCTAAAATTTCTTAAGGTACCAGTTTGATTATTTCCTGAGTAATCATAAGCATAAAATCCAGATCCTTCATCAAAACTCCAGTACAAAACTAAATCAGAATCTCTTTGACCTCCAGATTCTACAGAAGAAGGTATTGCTCTTAAATCAGTTCCTAATTCATAAGCATTTAAACTTGTCCCTCCATCATTTCCTGCTAATCCTTGTGGCCCAATATTACTTTTAGCTTCTAAAATAGCATTTAATTCATAACCATTCTCACCTTTGACAAAAACATAATAGTAAGGCGGTTGATTGATAGGGTCTATAGGTAACTTTTTTATTTTAAAATAGCCAATATCTAAATTTATAGGCAACCAACCAGACCCATCAGCATTTTCCGGATTATTAGAGCATCTATAATACCAACCTGAAGGTAAAGGTGGTAATTTAGAAAGCCAAGAAGAGCAAGTAAATGAAGAGTCTGGCAAAGATATATAAACAGTGTTTGAGGCTATATTATTAAAAGCATTAGGGTTTTCTAATTCTAAGGTATTTAAAATTAAATTTAAAGAATTTAGTTCATATAATCTTTTATTGTCTCTTGTCTTTCTTAGCAATTCTTGAGGGTTTAATACGGTTGTAACAGCAATTAACAAAGTTAAAATTACCCCAATTGATATTAAAATTTCTACAAAAGTAAAACTTTTTTGCTGCATAAAAAAATTGTTGCGGGGGCCGGAATTGCACCGGCGCCTCGGGCTTATGAGACCCGCGTGGTACTACTCCACCACCCCGCGTTAAAAACACAATTTCCTTCTTATTAATATTATATTATACCCCTTAAAATTACTCAAGATGCTAAAAAAGC
>CAZZNB010000044.1:0-11899 GCA_964655375.1 uncultured Candidatus Saccharibacteria bacterium | reverse complement strand
ATTTTAGAAACTATATGCTTTATACAATATCAAATCTTCCCTTGGATCCTTTTAATAATGCATTTAATTATTATGCCTTTATAGCAAGTGGAACAGATTTTATTTTATATACTATACTTGAAGATTTTGAACATCCAGCTTCTAAAAATGATAATGATAACCATCCTCATTTATATTCAGTAGGAAACAATAAGAGATTATTAGATCAAGCCCAAGGACTGGTATTATATTTACCATTTGATGAAGGAACAGGAACTATTGCTTATGATTTAAGTGGTTATGGAAATAATGGAACATTATATAGCAGTACCACAATTTGTTCCAATCCTCCAACATCAGGTTGCCCCACTTGGACAGATGGCAAAGTAGGAAAAGCTTTAAGTTTTGATGGGGTGGATGACAATGTCATTATCCCGCACAGCACAACTCTAAACGTGACTTCAACAATTACAATTATGGCCTGGATTAAGCCCAAAACTCCATTCAGAGACTTTTTTTTCCAAGACATCCTTTAATGTGATGAGGATTATCCTTAATGAATGGGGCACTAATAATGTTAAAGTTGTATATAGGATCGGAGACATTGACGTGTATACCTTGTCGGCGAATAATGTCATAGTAGAGGATGAATGGCGGCATGTTGCCTGGCGGTATAATGGCAGTCAAGCTCAAATTTTTATCGACGGCAATTCGAGTGGTTCGGCAGTTAATGCAAGCGGTCCGCTTTTGACAAATTCTTTGGAAATCTGGTTCAGATGGGGATGGGGGACAGATCAAAGATGGTATAAAGGCATTATCGACGAAGTTCGTATATACAATCGAGCCCTCTCTGATGAAGAGATTAAAGCCTTATATGAGACTACCAGATAAGCACGAACCCACACGAACTTGAAACAAACCTATGCGAACAATTATAACGCGAACTTATACAAACATAAAACGAACTAGTGCAAAAGTAGACGCGAACTTATACGAACATAGAACTAACTCATACTAAAAATATAAAAATCTATTGACGTTGTACGTCAATAATAAAAATCGGAACGTCGTACATCGCGATTTTATCAACTTTAAACATTTATATTTCTTGAACAGCTCTATAAAGGACAATCGCGACTTATACGAACATCTAAATTTTTATCTAATCTACATAGTTTAAAATGTTTATAAGTTGTAAACCTTCATTTTCTCTGAATTTATTATAAAATTTTTAATCTAAAGCAACGAATATTTTAGAAAAATTGGCCTCAGAGAATAAAAGCCATTGGGACTATAAGAACATATGTCCTTATAGTCCCAGGTGATTTTAATAATTTTGTAGTCTTATTTATATTTGGGGTGATCTTCCTTTAGACCTTTTTTATAAACTATTAATCTTCCTAAAGCATAAAAATAACTTGATAATCTATTTATATATGCTAATAATTCCTTTTCTAATTTATATTTTTTATCTAAACTAACTAATTCTCTTTCTACCCTTCTACAAACTGCTCTTAAATAATGAAGCCATCCAGATTTTATTTCTTTTCCTGGAATTATAAATTTCCTTTCTGGATTTATCTTTCTTTCTATTTCATCAATTTCTTTTTCTAGCTTTTTTATCTTATCATAAGATAATTTTGGTTTTTCAAAATGAGGATATAGAAGCCAAGATATTTGTGCTTGAACAATAAATAGATCTTCTTGAATATTATGTAATTTATTTTTATATTCTTTAACATAATTTTTTACAACACCTATCAAACTATTCAGCTCATCTAATTCTCCTAAAGCATTTAAAATTATATGATCCTTTTTTAAAGATTTATTTTTTAAATAACTTTTACCCTTATCTCCTTTCTTTGTATAAAAAATCATCAATTATATTATAAACTAACCACAACCACCAGAGCTTTCACCACATTCTAAACAAGTATAACAACTTCCTGTTCTGGTCGTCATACCTCCGCAATATTTACATGGGGGGCCAGCTAAATTTGCATTAGATTTTTTACTATTTTCTTTAATATCTTGTTTAGAATCCTTAAAAAGTTGAGGGTGGTCTTTAAGATATTTACTTTCATGAACTTCTAAACCTAAGTTTTTAAGCTCTTCGGGGCTTAGAAATCTATATGCAAGGTATTTAAAAATATAATCTACAATTGAACTTGCCATTGGAATATCAGAATTATTTGTAACTCCCATAGGTTCAAATCTCATGTGAACAAATTTATTTACAAGCTCTTTTAGGGGTACCCCATATTGTAAAGCTATAGAAATAGCTATAGCAAATGAATCTAAAAGGCCTGCTAAAGTACTTCCTTGTTTTGACATTCTAATAAATATCTCGCCTAAAGAACCATCTTCAAACATACTATAGGTTAAATATCCTTCATGACCAGCAATTGAAAATTTATGAGTCTCCGACTGTCTAACAATAGGCAATCTTTTTCTTTCAATTTTTTCTTTTAATTTTTTCTCTTTTTTGCCAACATAAAGAGCTTGTGTTGCCTTAGACCCATCTCTATAAACAGCAAAACACTTAATGCCAAGTTTCCAGGCAGTAAAGTAAGCATCGTAAATTTCTTGAATTGTTGTTTCATTTGGCATATTAAATGTTTTTGAAATTCCTCCAGAAATAAATGGTTGAACTGCAGCTACCATTTTTACATGTCCCAGCCAATGAATAGATCTTTTTCCTCCAGGTGGTTTAATAGCACAATCAAATACAGGTAAGTGTTCTTCTTTAAGATGTGGGGCGGTTTCAATATTTTGTGTTTCTTCAAGATGTTTAATGATATCTTTAATTTGATCTTCTGTATAGCCGAGTCTTTTAAGAGCCAGTGGTACAGTATTATTTACAATTTTCATATAACCACCACCAACAAGTTGTTTAATCTTCACTAAAGCAAAATCAGGTTCAATACCTGTAGTATCACAATCGAGCATAAATGAAATAGTTCCAGCTGGAGCAATTACACTTGCTTGAGCATTTCTAAAACCATATTTTGAGCCAAGTTCAATGACTTCATCCCAAACTTTTTTTGCTTCATTTAAAATTTCTTTATTAAATTCATTTTCTTTAACATTTTTAAGATGGCCTTTATGCATTTTCATCACTTCCATCATTGGTTCTTTATTTTTTTCATATTCAGGAAATGGACCAAGTTTACTTGCAATTTCAGCTGAAAGTTTATAAGCAGTTCCTGTCATTAGTGCTGTAATTGAAGCTGCTAAATCTCTGGCAGAATCACTGTCATAAGGAAGACCTAAAGCCATAATTAAAGCCCCTAAATTTGTATAACCTAAGCCAATGGTTCTATATTTTTTTGTTTCTTCAGCAATTTTTTCAGTTGGATAATCTGCTTTTGAAATTAAAATATCTTGAGAAAGAAAAATTGTTCTTGCAGTATGAATAAATGCAGGAATATCAAAACTTCCATCTTCTTTCAAGAATTTAAGAAGATTAATGGAGGCAAGGTTGCAGGAAGTCCAGTTTAGAAAAACATATTCACTACATGGATTAGTTGCTTCAATTCTGCCTGAATTTTTACAGGTATGCCATTTTTGAATAATATCATCAAATTGAACTCCTGGATCGCCACATTCCCACGCAGCTTTAGCAATTTCCCATAAAATATCTTTAGCTTTATAAGTTTGAGCCACTTCGCCAGTTGTCCTATAATATGTTTTCCATTCTCCATCTTTCATTGCAGCTTCCATCAAAGCATCTGGAATTCTTACTGAATTATTAGCATTTTGAAAGAAAATATTTTGCCACAAAGGATTATTCAAATCTGTCATATCATAGCCTGCTTCCATCAGGGCTCTAACTTTGTTTTCTTCTTCTGCTTTTACTCTTATAAAATCCATAATCTCTGGATGATCAGCATTTAAAATAACCATTTTAGCAGCTCTGCGTGTGCTTCCCCCACTTTTTATACTTCCGGCAACTGCATCAGCTGCTTTCATAAAAGAAATCACACCCGAAGAACTTCCTCCAGTTGAAAGCTTTTCTCCTCTTCCTCTTAGTTTTGACAAATTAACTCCAGAACCAGAACCTCCTTTAAAAATCAACCCCTCAATCTTTATCCAATCTAAAATAGACTCCATGTTATCTTCAACATCTAAAATGAAACAGGCTGAGGCTTGCTGGTTTCTTCCTGGTACTCCTATATTAAACCAAACAGGAGAATTAAAAGTAGCATATTGATGCAAAATAATGTAAGTTAGTTCTTTTTCATATATTTCTGCTTCTTTTTCATCAAAATAACCTTGTTCTAAACCCCATTTTTTAAAAGTTTTTACTACCCTATCAATTAGTTCTTTTAAAGAAGTTTCTTGTTTTCCATTAACTATTTTGAAATATTTCTCAGCAATTATATTAACAGCATTTTGACTGTAAAAATCAGGAAATTCAACATTTTCCATCTTAAAACCACTACCTGGAATTTCAGCAGTTCTTTTAACCCAATTTACTTCATCGTATGGATGAATATTTTCTCTTGTAAAAAATCTCTGAATAAAGTTATTAGAATTTTTAAAATTAGTTTTATTTTTTTTAGGCATTTTTTAAAACAGCCAAATTCGACCTTTTGCTTAAAATTTTATAGTAAAGAAAAAATCAAAAGTCAAATCCTTAAATTGTGGATAACTTTAAACAAGGGAGGAAATCAGTCGATTTTTTTATATTTTTCTTTGCTAGCTTTGAAGATATGCTTATAAATATTGTAAAGACATCTTTTTAATGATTCATTCTTTGTTATCTTAAGCAAGTTTTCAATTATTTCTCTTTCTCTTTTTTTGTCTGTTAAATTTAAGCCTTTTTTAATTTTGAATTTCATTATTTTATCTACAATTTTAAATCTTTGTTCTAATAAATTAACAATTTTTCTATCTACTAAATCTATTTCTTTTCTTAATTTTTTTAATTTATCTTCTTTCTCCACTTTTATAAATACCTAATATTTTAATTTTATTAACTTTTTTTCTAAATTCTCTTAAAATATAATTCAAATTTATATTTTTGGGGAAAATGAAATCTATAAAAAAGAAATATTCAAAGGGCTTTTCAGGGATAGGTCTTGATTCTATTTTTGTTAAATTTATTTTAAAATCTGCAAATATCTTCAAAGCGTTATAGAGACTACCAGGAATATGGGGCAAAGTAAAAATTATAGAAGCCTTATTAGGACGGATAATTTTGTGCTTTTTAGAAGAAATTATAAAGAATCTAGTAAAATTATTATCATTGTCTTGAATGTTTTTTGCAAGTATTTCAAGATTATAAATTTTTGCGCATTCTTTACTTGCTATACAAGCAATAGTTATATCATTTAATTCTGAAACTAATTTAGCTGAAGAAGCTGTATCTGAATAGGCTATTTTTTCTATATGAGGATATTTTTCTAAAAACTTATTACATTGCTCTAAAGCCTTTGGATGTGAAAAAATTTTTTTAATATATTTTATTCTTAAATTAAATGGTAAATTTGCTTTAATACCTAAAAGATAATGTTTTATCTTCAAATAATATTCTCCTATTACTTTCACTTTAAATTTATTAAGGTTATCAAGATTCTCATAGATAGATCCAGCAATTGAATTTTCAATAGGAACAATTCCAAAATCCATTTTTCTACTTTCCACTTCTTTAAAAATTTTTTTAAAATTATCTACTCCAATGAAAATATTTTGGGAACCAAAATAGTTTCTTCCTGCTAAATATGAATAAGATCCTTCTACGCCTTGATAAACAATTTTTTTATTTTTAAATCTCATTTAATATCCTAAAATTCATTTAATTTCTTGAATTCTTGCATAAACTGCAAGCACAAACAAACCAGCAATAAAACCAGCAATAAAACCGCTAAGAGCTGAAGCTACAGTTTTACCTAAAGCAATTTTATATTCTCTTTCTTCTTTAACAACAAGTTCATCTAATATTTTCTTTAGCTCTTCTAATTGTAAATTAATTTTGACCAAGCTCATTTTACATAAACTAACCAATCTTTGTATTTTTTATCTTTTTCGTAAATTATCTTATAAAATTTGTCTCTTAAAATTTTTGTTATTTCCCCTATTTCACCATTATTTATTATCTTTTCGTCTATTTGATAAATAGGTGTAATTTCGGCAGCAGTACCAGTAAAGAAAGCTTCATCACAGTTTTTAAATTCTTTGACTGTAATATCTTTCTCTACTACTTTAATTTTTAAATCTTTAGCTATTTTTATAATTGAATCCCGAGTAATACCAGGTAATATATTTTTTAATTTTGGAGTATATATTATTTTATTTTTCACAATAAATATATTTTCTCCAGGCCCCTCTGCAATAAATCCTCTATAATCTAATAAAACTGCTTCATCAAATTTTGAATCTTTTGCATCAAGCGTAGCAAAAATTGAATTTACATAATAACCACAAACTTTTGCAGAAGAAATAACTGATTGAGGATGTAATCTTATAAATTTGGAAATTTTTACTTTAACTTTATCTTTTAAATATTTACCCCATGGCCAAACAGCTATAGCGCAATTTATTTCTGCTCCTAAAGGATCTAATCCCATTTTGCCATATCCGTAAAAAACTATAGGTCTTATATAACATTCTTCTATCTTATTAATTTTAATTAGATCTATTACAGCTTTTTTAATTTGATTTTTAGAAAAAGGTATTTTTATTTTTAGAAATTTTGCTGAATAAAATAATCTATTTATATGATCTTTAAGTCTAAATATAGCAGGACCACTTTTAGTTTTATAGCATCTTATACCCTCGAAAACACCTGAACCATAATGTAAAGCATGAGTTAAAATATGAATTTTAGCATTCTCCCATTTTACAAATTTTCCATTTAACCAAATGTATTTTGTTTTCTCCATGTTTTCTTAAATTATAAATCAAAATTTGTTTTATAATTTTAAAAACTGTGGAAAATGATAAGTTGTATCATACCAGCATATAATGAAGAGGCACGAATAAAAGATGTAATTTATGCAGTTAAAAATTCTAATTTGGTAGATGAAATAATAGTAATCTCGGATGGTTCGACAGATAAAACTAGCGAAATAGCACGAGCATGTAAGCCAACAAGAGTAATTGAATTACCTCATAATATTGGTAAAGGAGGCGCAATAATAGAAGGCTTAAAATATGCTAAAGGAGATATTATTTTATTAGCAGATGCAGATCTTCGTGGATTAAATAAAGAGAACTTAGAAAAATTAATAAGGCCTGTCTTAGAAAATCAAGCGGACATGACTATTGGATGTAATATACCTTTTGTGAAAAAAGAATTTTCAGGTTTAAGATGCCTTAAAAGATTTTTACTAGAACCTAAAACACAGGAAGATTTTAAAAGATTAAAAGAAAGCAAATTTAATATTGAAAACGAACTTAATCATAAAGCTAAAAAAGAAAATTTAAAAGTGGTATATGTAAAAATGGAAGGTGTAAGAAATGTTCACAAAATTAAAAAATATGGTCTAAAAGAGGGGTTAAAAAGAAGTATAGAGATGTATGTTCAATTAGGTATCTATTTTTGGAAAATAAAGTTAAAATATTTTAAAAATTTTAAATATATGATAAATTTTAAAAAATTATTTTTAATAATATATTTAGGCTTACCACTAATCTTATTATCAGCACCAATTTGTACTTTTGCTCAAAAAATAATCTTTTGTCCACAAGTAGATGAAATTAAAAAAATTAAAATTCCATTAAAGTATCTTGAAAACCATTTAACAGTTTCAATTCTTCAACGAGCTTTAGTATGTCTCAATTATCTACATGGAGATTATAAAAATAATATTTTAGATAAACCTACTCTTGATGCTTTAGTTAATTTGTATACAAGTTATCAAGGTGAACTTTTGTCATTAGAATCTGATTTTTCAAAAACCGGTATTTATTTTGATTCTAAAACTAAAAATTTTTTAACCTCTCTTTTCAATAAAATTAATGACAAGTCAAATATTGTAAAGTTTGTAAAAATAGGCACCAATAAACTTCAAAAAATAGCTAATTTAACTTCACAATCTAGTTTACGCCATATTATCTTTAGATGGCCCTATATAGGATTTTTATTTAACGAATATTATAAAGATGAAACAGGAGTATCTTTTGTTTCTAGACTAGAAGTAAGGAGGGTTTCTGAAAATAAAGGAGTTTTATCTCTTGATCATATTAATATAATACAAGGAGATATTATTAATTTTGAAGTTGCTCCCTGGAACGATTATTTTGTAGCTGTGATTACGAATCTAAAGGATAAAAATAAAATTTCAGTGTTTCTTAATGATCATCTGATTGGAGTCTATGAATGGGTAGGTGATTTTAGATTTTCATCTACTAGTAAAAATTATGCTTTTTCTGCAAAAAAGGAAGGTCAAAATTTAATAATTTTAAATAACAAAGAGTTTCCTGTAAATATAGATGTATCTTTAAAGAATGTTAACTTTTATTTTTTTGTTAATCAAATTATTAATCCTCGCAAAACATATAATTATTTCATCTATTCTGATAGAACAAAAGATGGGTTTTATTTTAAAATTATTGATCTTGAGACTTATTTAATAAAAAGAAATATTGGCCCTTATGATAGTATAAAGGATATAAAAGTTAGTGAAGATGGAAAAATAATAGTTATCTTAGCAAAAAGAAATCAGAAATTTGTTATAACAACAGTTACTTTCTCGGTTAAAAATATATTTATTAAGAAGGAAGAATTTGATTTAGAAATTGACGAATTTGTATTTAATCCAAAAACTAAAAAATATATCTTCACTTATAAAAAAGATGATAAATATTTTATAAATACTGGTGATACTTGGGTAGATAAAACTTCAGGATTTGATTGGTTACATGTTGGGTTTTCAAATGATAAAAATAGAAAAAGTTGGTGGTATATTGCAGGCATCAAAGAAGGAAGTAAGCTTAAAAAAGTTTTGTTTATCAATAGAAACAAAGTTTCAGGTAAATATGAAAAAATTGAACCACCTACTTTTTCTGAAGACGGTCGTCGATATGGTTATTTAGCATATAACAATTGTACTTTAGAAGGATGTCGAGAAAAATTTGTAATTGTTGGTAATAAGAAGTTAGATTTTAGTCAATATGATGAAATAAGTGGTTTACAATTTAGCCCTAATGGGCGGTATTATTCTTTTATTGCAAAAAAGAGAGGGAAAAGCTATTTGATTATAAATGGCAGAAAAACTAATTACCCTATTGTAGAATTTTGGGGGGTTATTTGGACTAAAGATAATCAGTACATATATCTCACTTCTTTAAATAACCGATTTTCTGTAGTGAAAAATAAAAGAAAAGATAAAGATTATCAAATTATATATCCCATAGAAATGAACCGTTCTCTTTTTAATATTATTCACATATCTCCTAATGAAAAACATTATGCTTATATAGCAGAATTTTCAAAAGATTGTAAAAATTGGGGGATTCCCACTGAAGATTTTTATTTTGTCGATTTTATAAAGGAAGTGTTTAAAAAAGAACCTATTCTTTATCTTGAAACAAATTTAGATTCTGGTAAAAATCTTGCCTTATTAACCTCTAAAATACAATGTATAAATGGTAAAAAAACATTGGTTCTCAATGGTAAAGAAATTGATGTAGCCGATGATATTTATATGTTATTTTTTAGCCCTGATAGTAAATACTTATTTTATGTGACTAAAGAAGATAGAGATTATTATTTAAAGGTTATATATTTATTAAATTAAAACCAAATTATTTTAATTCATAAGTATCTCACAAACTATTTTGTTTTTTATTAAGCTACCAACATTAATTTTTAGTATCAGCTAAGTCATATTTACAAGATTCTTTTTTATTTATTACAAAACAAAATTTAATTCCTTTTTGAGTTATAAGAGCTAAGTTTTTATTGTAGAACTAAATTTATAATATCTAGAATACTTGAGTAGGACTTTGAGTATATTTTATGATCCAAAACCCTATAAGGTGCTTTATTTTTAATGATAGAGTAAGCAATTTTTTTTAAATTCATTAGAGAAAATAGAGTGTAAGATATAATCTACTTTCATTATAATTTTATTATTTTCAACTAAAAATACTTTTTAAATTTTAAATATTTATAGATATATAAAATATCTTTCTTTTAGAATGGATTACAAAAAAATATTATAATTTTATTTCCTAAAGGAATGAGCTTTATTCCATTTATTACTATAAATTTTTTGCTCTTTTTTCAACTTCAAATGCTATTTTTGTATTATCATATCTTAAAAAGATAAGAGGTTCATCTTTTTTCTTTTAGCCAAATGCGCAAATGAAAAGGGTTAAATTTTTTATCTTTAAAAACAACATAATTATGCCATTTTCTACATATTCATAAATAAGAGTATTATATTTTGTAATAAACAAAGATTTTGGTACAATTAAACAATTTGTTTTTATTTTTTCATCATTAAAAGCTATAAATTTCTCTCTATTTTTATTAATTTCATAATAATACGCTACATTTTGAGAATCTTCTGAGGGAACAATATTTTCTGAAAAAGATGCTTCTAAAATTTTTGGTTATCTACTATTAAATAATTTTGGGCATATATCCCAGATTTTTAAAGTATACTTTTGCCATTTGAAGATAATACAAAATTAACAACCCACGGTTTAATATCTTTTATGGAATCTTCTTTGTCTTCAATTATTTCTCCTCTGTTTATTACAACTTTCAAATTATTATCTATTGTCAATCCAGTGAAATCCCGATGCTTTTCATCGTTTGAAAAAACTAAATCTAATACCAAAACCAAGTTGCCATATTCTTTACCGTCTAAAAATATTTCGCTAATATTTTTAAAACTTTTTATAACCAAAATGTCTTATTTTATCCCTGATAAATCCTAAATCATCAATAATAAAATATGAATACTCCCTAAAAACTGTTGAAGATGTAAATGTTTCTGATGTTGTATAAATATTATCACCTAATCTAAGCTCTTTTATTAAGTTATCGCTTTTTAAAAACTATACCTAAATAATTTACCATCATTACTGAATTCTAATGAATTTGTTTTAATTTCTTTAGATATCTCTAAAAAGAACTTTAGAATTTAAAAGCTTTAAAGAGCTGATTTGAGAAGAGATAAATATTAAAGGTGCAAATAATAGATAAATAATTATTTTTCTTTTTAACTTTTTAAAAATTAATATTTTGCTGCGGGGCCTGGATTCGAACCAGGACTAACGGCTCCAAAGGCCGCTGTGCTACCGTTACACCACCCCGCAAATGTGGGCGGGACAGGATTCGAACCTGTGACCTTCTCGACGTCAACGAGACGCTCTGCCAACTGAGCTACCCGCCCATAATTATATTTTATCACAATTTTTCTTAAATAATTTTATAAAAGAAGGGAGTCTTATCTTTATCTCTATCAAGATAAACTTCTACTACTTTATAATTTTTCCTTTTTAAATTTATAAGATAGTCTATATTCCACTTATTAATTTTTTCGAAATAAATAGGAACTCCATGGTAAGGAAGAATTTCTATCTCTTTACTAACAGGATAAATTGGTAATCTATAATACTTTGGAGATACAGTTAATAGAAGTGAGTTTGGTGCTTGTTTTTCAATAAAGTTTAATTCATCTCTTGTTTGTAAATATGCAAAATAATTTAGTAATGCTTCCTCTGCTCTTTTTCTAAGATAATTTCTAATTCTTAAGGCTTCTTTAGATAAATCTTTATCTTTAATTTGATCGTTATAAACATCCATCAAGATTTCTTCATTAAATTGTGTAGAATTGACAATTCTGAATATAGGCAAAAAAGCTTGATTAAATTTTTGCAAAAATTCGGGATCTTTTTCCTTCAAAAGTTTTTTATTTTCTTTTAATTTTCTATTAAAAATTTTTTTAAAGTTTGGAAA
>CAZZNB010000043.1:0-5457 GCA_964655375.1 uncultured Candidatus Saccharibacteria bacterium | reverse complement strand
AAGCGATTAATAAGAACAGTAAATAATCCTGAAGATAGATTTAAAGAAGATCCATTGAGAATGTTAAGAGCAATAAGATTTGCTTGTGAATTAGATTTTGACATTGAAGAAAAAACTTTTAATGCCATAAAAGAATATGCTAATTTTATTCAATTTATTGCTAAAGAAAGAATCAGAGATGAATTTATAAGAATAATAATGAGTAAAAATGCTGTTAAAGGAATAGAACTTATGAGAGAATCTGGTTTGCTCTTAGAATTAATTCCTGAACTTCAAAGATGTTATGGAGTGGAGCAGAATAAGCACCATAGATATGATGTCTACACTCATTTAATAAAATCTTTAGAATATGCAGTTCAAAAGAATTATTCTTTGGAGATAAGATTAGCTGCTTTATTTCATGATATAGGCAAACCTTTAACTAAACAAGGAGAGGGACCTGATTGTACTTTTTATAATCATGAATTCGTAAGCGCTAAAATAACTAAAAACATTTTAGAAAGGTTAAGATTCCCAAGACAAATAATAAATAAAGTAGTTCATTTAGTTAAACATCATATGTTTTACTTAGAAGTTGATAAAGTAACTATGTCAGCAGTAAGAAGATTAGCAAGAAGATTAGGGTTAGAACATTTAGAAGATTTCTTTAAATTAAGAGAGGCTGATAGAATAGGTTCAGGAGTACCTAAGGCAGTTCCTTACAGATTAAGATATTTGAAATACTTAATTCATAAAGCACAATTAGAACCTATAACGCCCAAAATGTTAAAAGTAAATGGCAATGATGTAATGCAAATTTTGAATATTCCATCAGGTCCAAAGGTAGGCTGGATATTAAAAGCTTTGCTGAATGAAGTCTTAGATGATCCTAAAAAAAATGATCGAGAATATTTGTTAAGAAGAATAGAAGAATTAGGAAAATTAAGCGATGAAGAATTAAAAGAGCTTTCACAAGTTGGAGAAGAAAAAATTAAGGCTCTAGAAGAAAAACAAGATCAGCAACTTAAACAACAATTTAGAGTATAAGAAAAAATCTAAAATTAACTAAAAATTTATTTATATTCTACAAATAAAACTCTATACTAAATCTTTATCGGGACTATCCGAACATATGTCCGTATAGTCCCGACACTAAAATTAGTTTTTAAAAAAAATTATCTGGCTTGTTTTTATATATTTTTTAAATTTAAATTTAAATAACTAAATTATTTTTAATTCTTTCAAAAATAAAAATTAATAGGGACTATAAGAACATATGTACATATAGTCCCATCTCATTTAAAAATCTTATTAATTGGGGAAATCTATATATTTTTATGTTAAAAATCAACTTAAGGGAGCGTAAGATAAATAATTCAGGACTATAAAAACATATGTCCGTATAGTCCCGATAAGTTAGATTAATAATAAGGCAGTAGGAAAATTAAAGAATCCCCGAGGATCTGAAATATTCATATACAATTTCCTCCCCTTCTATTTCTTTAGCCTTTATATATACAATGTATTCATATACTCCAAATAAGCTTGATATGAAGTCAATCTCATCTTTAATCTCAAAAGGATAAATATACACACTTTTTTGTAATTGATAACATTTTAAATTTCTTAAAGTGCTAGATAAAGCTCTTCTAGCCTGGTTAAGTTTATTAGGAATATCAAAAATAATCACTCTCCAATAACCATCCCATTTAAGTTTTTTAGGAAGTTGTATTAGATCTATAGAATAAGATAGAATTTTTTTCTTCCCCTTTTCTGTAATTTCTATAACAGCATTATCTCCTTTATGTTTTATTGTTATCAAATTTTGTTTTTTAAGTGCTTTTATGCTTTTAATAAAGCCCTTTTTATCTGTTTTTAATCTTCTAATGATTTTTCTAATATAATAAACTGCTATAGGAGCATTCGGAGCAATTAAAGCAACTGCCGGTATTGATATACCAATAGCTAAAATAGCAAGAATTTGCATCATTAGTTGCCCTTTCCTTCTTCTAGTCTCAATTTCTTCTAATCTTCTTCTTTGTTTTATTGATTTTTTGATTAATAGATACGCTCTCCTTTCTAATTCTTTTATATCTAATCCATTTTTCATATTTCTGTCATACATTTAGGTTAAATTTTATATTATACCATAAATTTTTTAAATAAAGGGACTATAAGAACATATGTCCTTATAGTCCTGATAATAAAGCTAATTTTAAAAATTTTTTAAAAATTGAGTAAATTGAAATATTTTTAAATTATCTTTAATAAAAACAATAGGGACTATTTGGACATATGTATTTATAGTCCCAAGTTGTAAAAAATGTTTAAAAATCTTCAAAAATTCTTAAAAATTTGTATTTTTAAATAAAAAATGAAAAAGATAAATGCTTCGGGACTATAAGAACATATGTCCGTATAGTCCTATCTTCAATATTTGAACATGAGATGTCAATTTTTTAAAAATTACTCTAGAGGGACTATAAGAACATATGTCCGTATAGTCCCGATTTTGATGATGTTTAAATTTTGTTAAATAATGTTTAATATGTTCGTAAAGATCTTTTTATTATTTTAAATATTAAAATTGAAATGAAGATTAGGAAGAAAGATACAAGGAAAATTATTAAAATTAAATTATATAAGCTTACTAATTCTATTTCGAAGTTTATCAAATCGCCATCGCTTAATTTAAATACTTTAGTTTTAAATGGTAAATAGCCTGATTTTTGTATCTCTAAATAATAAAAACCTTCAGGAACAATAAAACTATACTTCCCTTCTCTATTTGTAATTTGAGGATTTTCTTGCAAATATTCTTTTGCATCCCATAATTCAAAATTTCTATTGCCATCATTAAATTTATAAAGATATACAAAAGCATTCGAGATCGGTCTTTCTATTATAAACAAAAATCTCTCTTTAACAATTCCTTTATCTTTTATGTTCAATTCCAAATCAATTTTTTTATGTTGCATATTTTTATAGTAAATATCCACTAACAATTTATAATTCCCCTCCTTTTCAGGAGTAACAAAACTTGCAGTATAATTCCCTTCTCTATCTGGTCCTTTAAATTCAATTTTCTGCTTATTATTTATTAAATAATTTCTGTCTCCGATTAGCGCCTTTAAATAATTAAAAATATTAAATTTATAAGGAACTTGTGCAATAAATAGTTCACTTTCAATTTTTTCTATTTCATATTTAGGTTTTAAAATTAAGATTACTTCATTATTTGCAGGTAGGTTATAAAAAATTACGGGTGTATAATCTTCTTTTTTGATAATTAAATTAGGTTTAATATGCAAATTAATTTTTTCTAATTTAGCAAAAACAAATTCTTCTGGGATAACCTTAACCTCTTTTAAGCTAGGTAATCTAAAAACTACTCCTATCAATTTATTTAAATCTTCTACTATTTTAATTTTTAATCTTACAAATAAGTTTTTAAAAGCAGTGAATTTATTTAACAATTCCTGTATTTTATCTGGGAAAATTTGAAATGTAATTTCGCTAACAGGTTTAATGCCTTCCTCTTCTAATTCTTCTGGTACTTCAATAACAATTAAGGGTTTTTCTTCAGGTTTGACAGGTGGTTGAACTAGTGGTGGTATTGATGGTATAGATGGAATTTCTTCTGGTGGTTTAGCCAATAATTGGGCTAATAAATTTAACAGATAATTAATATCATAAGGAGTAGAAATTAATCCACCAGCTCCACTAATAGGAGGTTGGCTTGGTTGAATTGCGCTTTTTCTCCAATTAGTTCTTACTTTACAATTTGTACAATCAAAGTTAATTTTACTATTATCTATTAAGACTAAAGCATAACCAGAAAACTCTCCTGTGGTAGGATCAATTTTAACATTTGAAAAATCAATCCAACCTAAATTTTCTCCCCAAGCATAACCTGATAAATTTCCATTACCATCATTCAAAACACCTCCATTTGTAGGATTTAAATTTATCCATCCATAATTTTCTGACCAAGCATAACCTAAAATTTCATCATCACATACTTTAACATTTCCATAAGTTGGATTAAAATTTATCCAGCCAATATTTTCTCCCCACGCAAATTTAAAATTGGAATCCATAGATTGGCAATTGGAGGCACTAAATACAAATATAGGAAGAAAAAGGTGGATATAGAGAAAAGATATAACCGCTAATTGAAAATAGTTCGCGTTGGTTTGTAAATTAAAAAAGTTCGCTAAAGTTCGTATATTTAGAAAATGCTTTCTCATTATTGATCAGAAGATAAACTTCCTTGATTTGTATTCCCTTCATTTTGAAATGAATTAATATCTGAACCACTATCTTGATTTGATGACTGAGAATCTGAAGATTGAGGAGAATTTTCTAATGATGAATTATTTTCCTCTGACCTTCCACCATTATTTACCTCATTATTATTTATAGAATTATCTTCAATTATATTATTATCTATAGAAGATGTAGAATTTTCAATAGTTGAACTTGCATTGCATTCTCCTTTAATTTTTTTCCACTCTCCGTTTTCAATCCATACACAATAAAGTTCTCCTGTAGCTTGATCTTTTATTTGTATTTTATTCAAAATTTCAATATCCTCAATAACTGCTTTCTTAGCAATTAATTTTTCCACCACTAACTCCTTAAGATAATTAACGCTCTCACTTACAAAATTAATAGTTGAACTAGTAAGATTTTGTAATTTTTCAGCAATTGTTTTAACTCCTATCCCTATATAAGAAATAAACTTATATAAATCAATAGATCTTTGATTTTCTCCTAAAATTTCTTTAGGTGCCTCTTCTGCCAACAAACCAATATGTAAAGAATTAGTATTTTCATTTAAATATCTATAAGTATAAAACTTCATATTTTTAATATTTTCTAAAACTTCAGAATAATTTATAATTTCATTGATATCCTTTTTCTCTTCCTTTGTTGAAACTACATTAAAACTTTGCGCATATACATCTCCCTTAACTTTCAAATTCCCATATTCATCTATCTCTAATATATTTTCATCAATTTGATTCTTTAAATATAAACCTAAAGGTGAAGTAGTTGATTCAGTAAATCTAAATTGATTAGCAAATACTAAATCTCCTACAGTTGTTGTTGCTGCATAAATATTTGCCCATCTAAAAGTTGGAGAACCTAATGAATAAGTATTATCAGTAAATGGAATAATGTCAGAATCTATATAGCCTACAAAATTAATAGGTGTTGAAGTTGAAGAACCTAAAATGGTAGAACCAAAAACATGTAATTTAGCAGCAGGAGTAGTAGTACCAATTCCTATATTTCCTGAAGAGATTGTTGTTCCTGTACCATCTATGTTAGTTCCAAAGATAATGTTTCCTATGTTAAGTTGATAATTTGCAGTTGCAGAAGGTGCATCAATATCATAGCCAATGATAATATTCCTTTCTCCTGTAGTAATATTATCTCCTGCTTGATATCCTATTAAGATATTTCCTGAAC
>CAZZNB010000042.1:0-76423 GCA_964655375.1 uncultured Candidatus Saccharibacteria bacterium | reverse complement strand
TTATCTTCCCCATAATTAGTTAAAAATATAAATTTAACTTCATTAAGATTAAATCTTTTTGTCAGCTCAAAAGCTGTATCTATGCCATCCATTTCTGGCATCATAACATCTAAAATAATAAGATCAGGTTTAATGTGTTCCAGTTTTTCTAAAGCTTCTTTACCATTTTTAGCTGTTTCAACATTAAATCCTTGATTTTTTAAGCTAGTTGAAAGAATTTCGAGAAAGTCTGGATCGTCATCTACAAGAAATATTAGCTTATTCCTAGTTTCATCCATTATTTAATAATTATAAATGCTCTAAATTAATTTTATTTTCAAGATATTTTTTATGTTTTTCCGTGATTTCTCTCTCCCCCAATTTACCCAAAATTTCTATAATGAACTCACCAGCTTTTTCTCCCCCTAAAAAATGAGGTATTATTACATAAAATGCGCCTAATTTATAGTAATTCATAGCATCAAAAGCGTTGGTGGCTGTTAAAATTATGGGTATATTGCTATTTTTAAATTTTTCTAATAAAAATAGATTTTCTTCATTATGTGGAATGGTAGAAATTATAAGCTTTGCCTTATGTATATTAGACTTAATTAGAATTTCATCATCCATTATATCTCCAAAAACATAATTAATGTTTTCTTTTTTTAGCAAATTTATTGCTTGTGGATTAAAATCTATTACTAAAATATTCTGATATTTCTCAATTAATTTGTGAACTATTATATATCCCATTCTATGGAAACCAATAACTACAATATGATTTTCTAATTTTCTTTCTTCTTTTTCTTCTGTTTTTCTAATTTCAATAAATTTCAAAAATTTTTTAAGAAAATTATATATTTTTTGATTGTTATAAATCATTAAAGATGAAACAAAAAAGGTGACCATGCCTACCATTCCTGTTAAAGAAATATATTCTTTAGAAAAAGCTTGGATTAAAATCAAAGAAAATTCACTAATTTGCGCTGTTGTAAGCCCTGTATTGAAAGCTAATCTTGTATGATATCCCATCAAATTAAGTATATAAAACACAATTAAAGGATTAGCAATTAGTATGAAAATAGAATAAATCAAAGCGGGTAGGGTTACTTGATAACTCATTATCATTTTAGATCCTAAATATGCAAAGAAGAAAATTAAAAATAGATCCTTAATAGGTGTAAATTTTTTGGTAATTTCCACTAAGACGTGGGATTGTGAAAGTGAAATTCCTGCTAAAATTGCAGCAGCCTCAATAGAGAAATTTTTTAATTTAGCAACTGATATAAATAATAGAAGCCAAGAAAGAGAAATAAGAAAGATTAATTCTTGATTATTTCTAATTTTTAGAAAAAATTTTCCTAAAAATCTTCCTAATAAAAAGAATAAGAGAAATAAAACTATAATCAAAGCTGAATCAAATAAATTTGTATTTTGAAACTCTTTAACATAAAATAACCCTAAAAAAATTAAAAGAACTATAGCTAGTAAATCTTGAATTAATAGCATCCCAAGACTTAATCTTCCATATAAAGTGTCTAAATCATTTTTGTCAATTAAAATTTTAGTAATAATAATAGTAGAACTAAAAGAAAATGCTATACCTATTATAATTGCATTAAGAAAGTCTATTCCTAATAATATCCCTAAAATTGTTCCCAAAAAAGAAGTAAAAATTACTTGTCCCAATCCTAAATAAATAACTTCATTAGAAAATTCTTTAAATTTAGTAAAATCAAGTCTTAAACCTACTAAAAATAAAAGAAATATTATCCCTAATTCTCCTAATATTGAGATAAATTCTGTAGCTAATAAATTTAATCTTGAAAGCAAAAAGCCAGCAAAAATATAAGAAATTAAAGAGGGGATATTAATAAAATAAAAAACTACAGCAAAAAGCGAAGAAATAATTATAGTTAAAACAAAAACTGAAAATAAATTCATTTCTCTAAAATTTTTAATAGTTCATAATGAATATCTTCTTCTTTTAAAAGAAATTTCTTATATTTTCTGTCTATCTCCGCTAGATAATTAATAGTTCGTTTTATTTCTTCTTCACTAAATTTATTTACATAACTTTTCAATTTTTGCTTATAAAAATAGTTCAAGCCAAGTTTTTCTTCGTCCCTTATATTTTTTGCCTTTTTTAGAAGGAAAATTCGGAATAAAGTTTTATATAAAAACCCTATAATTTGTTCTATTTTAGTTCCTATTAAAATTTCTCTATTTAATCTTAAAATAAAATCTGTCTTCTTCTTTTCTAAAAAATCATCAATCATTTCGAAAATTCTACTATCTGTAGGCCATTTTATTAAGCTCAAAAGTTCTTCTTTTGTAATAGGTTCATTTTGTTTATAAAATTTTAATTTCTTAAGTTCATTTAACAGAATAGGTGGATTGGTTATAAAAATTTTAGCTAAGGAAGATAAAATTCCTTTAGGTAATTTTATATTATTTTCTTTTAAATACTCATTTAAAAATTCCTCAAATTCTTGTGGTTTTTTAAATTTTAAATTATGAACTTCTATTACCTCATAAGGAATTTTAAGGTCTTTTATTTTTTTAATTAAAACTTCTGGCTTTTTTTGATAAATAAACACACCCTTTTTGTTTTTAAAATATTTCAAAAAATCTTCGGATAATTCAACTTTATCTAAATCTTTTATAATTAAACAAATGTCATTTTTAAATAATCTGTAATTACAAACCCTTTTAAAAGTTTCTTTAAAATCTTTATCTTTAACAGAAAGATAATATTTTTCCTCTTTTACTAAATTATTTATTTTTTCTTTAATTAAAAAATCATTTTCGCCTACTAATATTAAAATCATCTTAAAATAAATTTTAATTTAAAAAACTTTCTTTATTTAACTAATTCCTTTAGTTCTTTTGAAGGAGTAAATTTAGGAACTCTAGTAGCAGGAACGTTTATTTTTTCTCCTGTCTTTGGATTAATCGCAGTTCTGGCTTTTCTTTCTCTAATCCTAAAAGTACCTAAGCCTGGCAATTTTACTTTATTTCCTTGTTTTAAATTTTGAGCGACTAATTCAGCAAAATAGTTTAATATTTCGACTGCTGTTTTTTTAGGAAGATCAAACTTTTCTGCAATCTTTTGCGCTATGGCTTCTCTTTTTACTGTTTGAACCATTTTAAAAATTATTGCTTTAATTCGACCTCTATTAAATAAATTTTAATATAAAAACATTTAAAAATAAATAAAATTGTGGATAATTTATCTTGCATATTCAAATGCTCTATTTTCTCTGATAACTACTACCTTTATTTCTCCTGGAAAATTTATAGTTTCTTCTATTTTTTGGGCTATTTCTTTAGCCAATTT
The DNA here is from genome assembly GCA_964655375.1 of uncultured Candidatus Saccharibacteria bacterium. GTDB lineage: Bacteria > Patescibacteriota > Minisyncoccia > UBA6257 > HR35 > JAGDVT01. The sequence continues at coordinate 73,104 of CAZZNB010000042.1, read as the reverse complement.
ATAAATTTCCAAATCACTAATTTCTTCAGGACGCACAAAAACCCATAGTTCTTTTCCTCCACTAATTACATAAGCTTTTTCTACACCACTAAATGAATAGGCTATTTTTTCAAGATTTTCAACTCTCTGTAAATAAGCCTCAGTGGCTTCAGAACGAGCTCCTGGTCTTTGAGATGATATTGCATCTGCTGCTAGAACTACATAAGCTTCAGGAATTGCAAATGGATAGGTTTCGTGATGAGATCTCATAGCTAATATTACTTTTTCATCAATATTATATTTTTGTAAGATCTTTATACCTATTTCTAAATGGCTACCTTCAATTTCATGAGTTACAGATTTGCCGATATCATGCAAAAAACCAGCTTTTTTAGCGACTTCTTTATCTAAATTTAATTCTTCTGCTATCATCCTAGAAAATATAGCTGTTTCTATTGAATGTTGTAGGACATTTTGTCCATAACTATATCTATACTTTAACCTTCCCATTAATTGAAGAATGTCTTCTGGTAAATCAAATATATTAAGTTCTTCAGCTGCAGATTTACCAGCTTTTTTAATTTCTTCCTCTACTTGATTCTTAGCAGATAAAATTGCTTCTTCTATAGTGGCTGGTTGAATTCTCCCGTCTTTAATCAATTTTTCTAATGCTAATCTAGCTATCTCTCTTCTTATAGGATCAAAAGAAGAAATTGTTACTAATTCTGGGGTTTCATCTATAATCAATTGCACGCCTGCTAATTTTTCAAAATATCTAATATTTCTACCTTCTTTTCCTATAATTCTGCCTTTCATTTCTTCGCTTGGAAGATTTACAACAGTTATATTAAATTCACTCGCCACTGATCTACTATATCTAGGAAGGACTTCTAAAATCACCTCTTGGGCTTTCTTTTCTATTTCTTCTCTTTGGTTATTTAACAATTTACTTATTCTTTTAGCTAAAATATTTTCATTTTCCTTCTCTAGCTGCTGAAATAAAATTTCAAGGGCTTTTTCTTTGCTTATTTCTGCAATATTTTGTAATTTGCTTTCATATTCTTCTTTTAATCTTAAATATTCCTTCTCTTTATTCTCTATTTCTTGCATCAGATTTTTATACTTTTCTTTTTCTTCCTCTATTTCTCTTTCCTTCTTCTCAATAAGTTCTTCTTTTTTAATTATTCTTTCTTCTCTTATTTTCAAATCTTTTAATATCTCTTCTTTTTCTTTTTTAGCAGATTCTAACAATTCAAATGCCTTCTTTTCTGCTTCAAGTAAAAGTTCTTGTTCTTTCCTTTTAAGCTCTTCTATTCTTAACTTAAGTTTGTATTCTATAGATTCTGTTTTTTTCCTGATAAAAAGATATCTTATTAAAATCCCTACTATTATACCTATAGTAAAAATTACAAAATACAATATCATAAAAGACAGTTGAAATACAATGTTCATGGTAAATTTTGTAAATATAAATTTCGGCCCTCATATTATAATATTATAAATATTTTTAAATAGCTCAAAATGAGAAAGGTTTTATTAATAATTTTGGATGGTTGGGGAGAAGGTAGAAATGATTATAGTAATCCTATATATTTAGCAAAAGAAAAAGATTTTTTTGAATTTATAAAAGATCATTTTCCATTTTATCTTCTCCAAGCCTCTGGTATAGCTGTAGGATTACCCTGGAAAGAAGAAGGAAATAGTGAAGTTGGGCATTTATGTATGGGGATTGGGAAAGTTTATTATCAAAACTATCCTAGAATAACTTTAGCAATAAGAGATGGTAGTTTTTTTAAAAATGAAGTTTTAATAGCTTGCTTAGATCATGCTCGAAAATATAACAGTAGAGTCCATTTAGTAGGCTTACTAACAGAAGGAATAATTCATTCTGCTTACGAACATTTAATAGCTCTATTAGATTTTTTTAAAAAAAATAACTTTTATAGAGTCTATTTACATCTATTTTTAGATGGTAAAGATAGCCCACCACAATCAGGATTGAGTTTGTTAGAAAAACTAGAAAAGGAAATAACAAGAAGCGGGGTTGGTAAAATAGCTACATTATGTGGAAGAACATATGGGATGGACAGAAACGAATATTGGAAGATTAAAACTCAGGTTGCATTTTATTTGATAACAGAAGGAGTAGGCAGAGAAGTAGAAGACTATAAATCTTATATAAAAAATATTTATGAAAATAATCCTAATTTCATAGATGAAAATTTAGAGCCTCTTTTAATTGAAAAAGATGGAATCGTAAAAGACAATGATGCAATTTTCTTTTTTAATTTTAGACCTGACGGAATGTTACAACTTGCTAGAGCTTTTTTAGAAATAGAATTCCCATATTTTAAAAGAACATCTAAAAATAATTTATTTATAGCTTCTATGACAAGATATTTGGAAAATATCGACTATCCTGTAGCTTTTCCTCCTATTAAGATTTATACCAGTATATCTAAAATTATCTCTGAAAATAATTTATTACAACTAAAAATAGCAGAAAGATATAAGGCTTATCATTTGACTTATTTTTTTAATGGATTTGTGAATGAACCTCATCCTGGTGAATATTGGAAAATTTTGCCACCAAGCGAGAAAGGTTTTAAAGAAAATCCGCTTTTACAAAGCAAATTAATTACTGAGCTTATTATTAATGGCATTAAAGAAAATATTTATGCTTTTATTGCTGCTAATTATTCTGCCCCTGATATTATTGGCCATACAGGAGATATAAATTTAGCTATAAAAGTAGTTGAGGGATTAAATTATGAGATGAAAAGGATTTACAATGAAATAATAAATAAAGAGGATTGGGTTATGATCCTTACAAGTGATCATGGAAATATAGAAAGTATGATAAATTTAAAAACTGGAGAACCACAGACTACCCATGATGTAAATCCTGTACCTTGTTATATAATAAACAAAAATTTTTATATAGAAAAAAAGAGTAATGAAAGAAGAATTGAAGAGAAAAAAATAAAAGGAAGCTTAATAAATATTGCTCCTACAATATTAAAATTATTAAATTTAGAAATACCACATGATTGGGAGGGAGAGCCTTTGATATAATTTTAAATTATGAAAACAGAATATTATTTAATTATTTTTACCGTTATTTTTATAATAAGTACATTTTTTGTATTTACTAATTTTTTGAGGTTCAAATTTGGTTTAGATTTAGCAGGTGGTGTTATTTTATATTATAATGCAGATTTATCTAATATAAAAAATAATGAGATCGGTGATACATTAGTTTCAATTAAAGATTTAATTGAAAGAAGGATTAATGCTTTAGGAATTTCTGAAACAAATATAAGTTATTCTAATTCAGGAAGAATTATTGTAGAAATACCTCATATAAAAGACCCTAAAATTGCAATTGATATGATAGGCTCTACTCCTGTTTTAGAATTCAGAGTTCCCTTACAAACAGGAACAACTACTATCTTTGTTCCTTCAGAACTTACAGGTAAGTATTTAATAAATGCTAATGCTGTTTTAAATACACAAACAGGTTTCCCTGTAGTGGAATTAGAATTTAATAAAGAAGGCGCTAAAATATTTGAAAATCTAACAGAAAAATATATCAACCAGCCAATTGCTATTTACTTAGATAATGAACCCATTTCTGTACCTGTAGTAAGAGAAAAGATTTCTGGAGGAAAAGCAATTATAGAAGGAAATTTTACTTGGTTAGAAGCAAAAGAATTGGCTTATAGATTAAAACAAGGAGCATTACCTGTTCCCTTAAAGTTGATAGGGGTTTCTGTAGTTGCTCCTGAATTAGGTGAAAAATTTTTAATGTTTTCAATAAAAGGGGGTATTATTGGGTTTATTTTAGTTGCTCTGTTTATGATTTTTTATTATCGACTACAAGGGGTAGTAGCTGTAATTGCTTTAATTTTGTATATTTTTCTTAATTTATTTATATATAAGATCTTGGGAGTAGTACTTTCTTTAGCTGGTATAACAGGTTTTATTTTATCGATAGGAATGGCAGTTGACGCTAACATATTAATTGCTGAAAGAATTAAAGAAGAACTGAAAAGAAATAAAATTAATTCAGCTTTAGAATTAGGATTTAATAGAGCATGGCCTTCTATAAGAGACTCAAATATATCAACAATAATCTCGGTTATTTTTATGTATATTTTAACAACATCTTTTGTAAAAGGATTTGCATTAACATTAGGATTAGGAGTTTTAACAAGCATGTTAACAGCTGTATTTTTTACAAAGTTCTTAACCTTTAAGATAATTCCTAAATTCCACAAGTCTTGACTTTAAAAAATTTTTGCTTAAAATTTATTTTATTATGTCCAAAATAATAACAAAGGAGACTTATGAAAAATTAAAAAAAGAGCTAGAGAGATTGAAAACCGAAGAGAGAAAAAAAATAGCTGAAAAAATAAAAATAGCAAAAGAGTTTGGAGATTTAACCGAAAACGCGGAGTATCAAAGTGCCTTAGAAGAACAAAAAAAATTAGAATTAAGAATTTTAGAATTAGAAAATTTATTGAAAACTGCTAAGATTGTAAAAAAAGAAAAGAAAAAGTCAAATAAAGTAGATATTGGATCTGAAGTAGAAATTATAGATTTAAGTTCTAAAAAAGTATTAAAATTTAAAATTGTTGGCTTTGGAGAAGCAAATCCTTTAGAAAACAAAATATCCCAAGAATCACCAATAGGAAAAGCATTAATAGGGAAAACTGTTAATGATGTTATTGAAATAAAATTAGGTAATACTGTTAAAAGATTTAAAATTAAAAAAATTAGCTAATTGCTTTTTGTGCTTCTTCAATCACTTTCAAAAAAGTATTCTCATCAATAATTTGAATATGTGAATATTTTTTAGCTTTTTCAAGCTTACTTCCTGGGTTTTTGCCCACTACTAAATAATCTACTTTACTAGAAATAGAATCAACTGCTTGTCCGCCAAGTTCTTCAACTATTCTTTTAGCTTCGCTTCTTGTATATTTTTCTAGTTCGCCTGTAAAACAGAATAATTTTCCTTTTAATGGAGTTTTTTTAACTTCTTTAGGTTTTTCTTCTATTATCTCTACTCCATAATCTGTTAATTTTTGTAAAAATATCTTGTTATTTTCATTCTGAAACCACTCAAATAAAGATTGCACAATTTTTTCTCCAAATCCATAAATGCTGTAATATTGTTGGGGTTTAAATTTAATAGCTATATTATAAAGATCTATAGGTTTTTTAATTTCGCCAAATTTAGAAAAAAATTGAGCTAAAATTTTAGCATTTTCTTCTCCTATATGGGGTATTCCAAGGCTATAAATAAGCCTAGGTAATGTAATTTTTTTTCTTAATTCTATACTCTTTAAAATATTCCTTTCAGATAAAATATCAAAACCGGGAAGCTTTCTTAACATTCCAACTTTTAAATTAAAAAGATCAGCTGCATCTTGGATTAAATTATTTTCTAAAAGTTTATCTATTATTTTAGGACCTAAACCTATAATATCAAAAGCAGGTTTAGAAACAAAATGATAAATTTTTTCTTTTTGTAAAGCAAAGCAATTTTTGTTAGTACATTTATAATATGCTCCTTCTTTTACAATGGGGCTTGAACATATTGGGCATTTTTTAGGGAAAATAAAATCTTTTTCTTTACCCGTTCTTAATTCTTTTAACACTCCAATAACTTGAGGAATAACATCACCTGCCCTAGCAACTATCACTGTATCTCCTATTTTCACATCTAATTTTTTGATTTCATCTTCATTATGCAAAGATGCCCTTGAAACAGTAACTCCACCAACTTCTACTGGTTTTAGTATAGCTACAGGAGTTAAAATCCCTGTTCTCCCGACTTGTACTATAATATCTTCAACAATTGTGGTTGCTTGTTTAGGAGAGAATTTATAAGCAATAGCGCCTCTTGGAGCTTTACCTACAACACCTAATCTTTCAAAAATTTCATTTTCATTTATTTGAACAACAATTCCATCTATTTCGAAACTTAACTTATCTCTATTTTTCTCCCAATAGTTTCTAAATTCATCAACTTCTTTTAAATCTTTACATTTTTTTGTATAAGGATTAGTTTTAAAACCTAAACATCTCAAAATTATATGCTCCTCCTCATGAGTTTTTTGCCCTAAGTTTGTTACTAAATCATAAGCAAAAGAATCTAGCTTTCTTTCTGCAGTTATTTTAGGGTCAAGTTGTCTTAAAGATCCTGCAGCTGCGTTTCTCGGATTTGCAAAAGGTGGTTCTCCTTTTTTTATCCTTTCTTCATTTAATTTTTCGAAATCTTTGATATGCATAAATACTTCGCCTCTTACTTCTATTTTTTCAGGATAACCATTTTTGAATTTCTCTATTATCTCCTCTCTTATACTTTCTCTTCTCATATTTTCTATAATTCTTTCTATAGGTAAAAGTTTTAAAGGAATAGCTTCAATAGTTTTTATATTTTGAGTTACATCTTCACCTAAGTAACCATCTCCTCTGGTACTTCCTAAGGTTAATATTCCATTTTCATAAACTAACTTAATAGCTAAACCATCTATCTTTAATTCTGTGTAATATTCAAATTTTGTATTTTCAGGTAGTAATTTTTTATTTCTTTCTTCCCATGAATTTAATTCTTCAAAAGTAAAAGCATCATTGAAAGAAAGCATTGGAATTTCATGTCTAACTTTTTTAAATCCTTTTAAAGGAGCCCCACCTATTCTTTGAGTAGGAGAATCAGGAGTTATAAATTGAGGGAACTTTTGCTCTAATTCAAATAGCTCTCTTTTTAAAGCATCTTCAACTTCAATTGGTACTAATTCTTTATTCAAAACATGCCGATAATATCTGTATTCGTTGATTAATTCTTTTAATTTCTCTATTCTTTCTTTCGCTTGTTCTGGAGTTAACTCTTCCATTTTATGGAGAGGTTGTTCCTATTCTAAAGCCTGCAAATAAAATTCTTTCAAAGTCCCCATATTTTCCTATTGAATTTATTTTTAAATATTCAATATTAAAAGTAGTTGTAGTAACAACTTCTAAATCAAATATTATCTTATCTCCATGTTTACATCTGTGGGCGCGTCCCGTGGAATGACCCTGTCCTCTTTCTCTTCTTCTCGAGTCAGAATTGTTTATTTGATTATTTTGACAAGTACTAGTAATATAATTTAATCCTGAAACTAATCCTCCTAATAAATCTACTTTCTGATTGTAGAGCTCTATTTCTAAACCTGCTTCTGCATTAGCTAAAGCCTGATAAGAATCAGTTGTTTCTCTAAGACCCTTTATATTACTTAAAATAGGAAAAAGTGTTGTAAAAACTATAATTCCTCCTAATATTATGCTAAATATAGATATTATTAAAATTTCTGCTTTTTCTTTTAAAAACCGCATGTTGTTGAAGCAAAAACACTATTAATAGGAGCGACTGAAATTTGTAAATTGACGGGAACATCAATAGATTTAGCTCTTGCAATTCCTCCTAAAGAAATAGTAATTAACTTGAAAGAAGTTATATTGTAATCTCCTGAATTAGCTAAGCTACCTGTAGCATAAACTGAAAAATTGTTAACTTCAAAATATTCAGGGTCTATTAAAGTTGATGTGTTATTATCTAAAATATATAAAATTGACTTTGAAGTTGGTTCATAGCTAATTGTTACTTTTTTACAATCTGTTATTCTTTGATATATTAATCCATTAGTAGTAGTTGAAAAATTTATACCGTATTTCATTTCTCTCCAAATCTTTTCTAAGGCTAACTTAACATTTCCTAAAGCTATTTGAATATTTTGAGAAATTAAATAATGTTTTACTAAATTGACGTACATTCCAGCAATTACACCAATTCCTATTAAAAATATTAAAATTGCTGTCATTACCTCTAAAACAGTAAAGCTTCTTTTTTTCATGGTATCCAATCTGTAATAATTGTTTGCAATTCAACTGTTTGATCTTCAAATTGAACCATACTTGTAACTGTAGCTATATGTGTAGAGGTTGTTAAAGATATTAACCTACTAAAAGTAGTAGAAGTGGATGAAGGAGTATGTGTAAATTGGTTATTATTGATATAAAGAGGGCAATTTGATATATCATTTGATTGAATGATATTTAAATTTATATCTATACAAAAATTATTGTAAAAACCATCAAGCCAATTAAGTTTTTGAGCTTTATTTATATTTCTTTTAGCAATTACTAAATCTATTCCTTCTTGAGCTAAAAAATTGGCTATTATTCTATCTTTAGCTGCTTTAAGTATTTTTATGTAATTATTTACTAGAACTATTAAGCTTATAAAGGCAATTGAAAATATCATCAAGGCTATAAAAATTTCTACTATAGTTTGGCTTCTATTTAGCAATAATCTGCCCTGCTGTTGTGATTGTAATTGTTGCATGCTCATTATTTTCTTTGAATATTAGCTTAAATTCTCTATCAAAATCTATTTTATTATTATCAATATATATTAGAGGATCTCCATAAGGATGTATGAATAGAATAGAAGATGAGTTAAAGTCATTTAAAGCAGTTCCAGTAGAATATTGAATTTGAATATTTTCAAAGCCTTCTCTTACTAGTAAGGGGTGATTTTCATCTCTAACAATTTGCAATGTTTTCGTAAAAAATAGATCTGGTTTTTTTGAAGTAAAATTAAATTCTTCCGGCGTATTACTTGCTATTTTATAGCAATCTAAAGTAGCTGTAGCATAAGCTATTCCTATATAACCTGATTTTGTTATTAAAATACCTACCCCGCAAACAGTTGAAGTAGGATCGGATAATTCAATTTTTTTAAAGCTCAAATCTTGTGCTATTTTTAAATTTTCAGCTAACAATAATTTTGTTTTTTGAAATTCATAAAATTTTTTATTTATCATCGTTAAGGTAAATGCTGTTCCTAAAATAAGTGTTGAAATAAGTAAAACTACGGTTGACTCAAATAAGGTAAAGCTTTTTCTATTCATCAATTTAATTTTAACATAAAATTATTAAATTGATAAAACAAATATTCTCCTAAAAATAACAATATAAAAGCGCTTGCAAAAACTAAAGGGATAAAAGGAATTTCATTAAAAAATTTTTTATTTTTAATTATTTTATATATACCTATAATACTTCCTAAAAATGAAGAAAGTAAAATTAAAGCAATCATATCTCCAAAATTTAAAAAAAGAGCTGAAAAGAAAGCGATTTTAAGATCTCCTAAACCTATACCTTTCCCCAAAGTAAAAACAAAAAGAAGCAAAATAAAAACAGAAAAAATGAATCCTCTAAATAAAGAGTTTAATATAAAAGAAAACTTTGTTTGCTTTACGGGTAAATTTAAAAAATAGTTAAAACCATTGGTTAATTCAAATTTAGGTGGAGGAATAAATAAAAAAATAATTGCAAAAATTAACCAACCAATTATTCCGAAATAAAATGTTTTTTCTTCAATATAAAAAGTTTCTAAATCATATAATGCTAAAACAAATAAAATTGAATAAAAAAATAAAACATAAAGGAAAAAAGCAAAATTATAAAAATTTAAATTCATCAATAATCCAGCTTTTGCTGCACAACCATAAGTAAACAATCCTGTTATTAACTCGGCTATAGGATATCTTAAAGATATTTTATTTTTACAATTTCTACATTTTCCTTTTTGAACAATGAAACTTATCAAAGGAATTAACTCATACCACTTCAAAATTTTCCCACAATACGGACATTTAGATTTAGTATAAATAAACTCTTCCTTTCTAACTAATCTATATGCAGCAGTATTTAAAAATGAACCCCAAAATAATCCCCATATAAAATATAACATTAATTAATTATTTAAATTTTAGAATAAGAGGCAATACTCGTTATTTCCACCACAAGTAATACTAGGATTGCACGTTAGTTCAGGTGGGATGTTTGTTATAGCACCTTGGTATAATTGAGGAGCTTGGTCTCTTGAAGCTTCTAAGACAGCTCTCAATATATAATTAGTGATTACTCCTCCTGCTGAAGTACAATGAGCATATTCATAATCTCTATTAGGAGAAGATGGATCTCTTGGTAAATTAACGCCAGGCCCTAATACACCTGCATTCCTTAATTGATTTTCTAAATCAGCCCAATTGGTGGCAGTTGGATATTGACCTTGTCTTGAATAATAAGATGTAATATACGCAGAAACATTCCTTAAATCTCCTATTCTTCTTTGATCCCTAGCTGAAGATGTAAAGCCTCCTAAGTTTCTTAATAATAGACCTGCTAAAATACCTATTACTAAAAGAACTACTGCTAATTCGACTAAAGTAAATGCTTTTTTATTCATTTTTTAATTATTTTATTTTTTTATTAATTCGACCTCTAAATTATTTATATAATAAATTATACAATAAAAAAATTTAATTGAAAATTAAATTGTGGATAACTTAATATGTACTTAATGATTTAGCAAGTTGTGAAATAGGCAATAATAAAGACATTTCTACAAAGACTAATCCTGCTGCTAAAATTACTATCATTAATGGCTGAAGGGCTTCAGTTAAATTGTTAGTTCTATTTTCTAAATCAGCTGTATAATAATCTATTATTGTTATCAAAGAATTATATAAATTACCTGTTCTCTCTCCTGTAGCAAAGGCTTGTTGAACTAAACCAGGAAATAGATCAGAAAAATTAGAAAGAGAAAGAGATATTGGTTTACCTTTTTCTGTTTCTTCTGCTATAAATAAAACCGCTGATTTATAATATGGATTAGTTGTGCTTTCTCCAACAATTTTTAAGCTTTCTGAAATAGGTACCCCACCTTTTATTAAATAAGAAAGTGATTCCAAAAAATTTAATATTTGAATTTCTTTTAACAGAATCCCAAAAATAGGCAAATTAGATAAAAAATTATATAAAACTAATTTCCCTTCATCAGAGCGGAAATATTCAACTAATATATAGATTACAAAAATTAAAAAAAGCAAAACATAAATTCCATTATTAACTAAAAATTCTGAGATAATTACAAAATATTGAGTAACCAATGGTAAAGTGAGGTTATTTTCTTTAAACAAATTGGCAATTTTAGGTATCACATTGAAAAATAAAACAAACATCGTTACTAAAAATATCAAAATTACAATAATTGGATAATACATAGATTGAATTAATTTTGTTTTAAATTTATGTTGGTTTTCATAATGTTTAGCTAAATTTTCTAAAACTTCTTCTAAATTACCTGAAAGTTCTCCTATTCTGATTAGCCTTATGGCTGATTTATCAAAGATACTTGGATGCTTTTCTAATGATTGTGAAAGTGGAACTCCTGCTAATATGTTATTATACACATCTTCTAAAACTCTTTTAAAATTTAATTTATTTGTTTGATTTGCTAAAGATTTTATTGCTTCATCTAAGGATGTTCCTGATTTTAATAAATATTTAAGGGCTCTATAAAAGAATGCTAAATCTAATAAAGAAATATTCCCCCAAGTTATTAATGGTTGAATTTCCCCAACTTCTTTTATAAAAGTAACTACTAAATTTTGACTGTGTAATGTTTTTATAGCTGATTCTTTATCAACAGCTTGAATAATACCCACTTTAAAATTTCCTTCTTTGTCAAAACCTCTAAATTCGAATTTTTTCATGTTAATAAACTTTTTAGCCTATCCATGTTAATAGCAAACTGCAATGCTGTTTCTAAAGTTATTTCTTGTAAATTGACTAGTGTAGCTAAAGACCTTTCTAAGGTTATCATTCCTTGCTCTAAACTTGTTTCTATTACTAAATCTATTTGATAAATTTTATTTTCTCTTATTAAATTCCTTACAGCAGCATTTGCAATCAAAACTTCACAAGCAGGTATTCTGCCTTCTTTTATTCTAGGAACTAACCTTTGCGAAACTATACCTATTAAAGTTGAAGCTAATTGAAATCTTGCTTGATTTTTTTGACCTTCAGGCAAAACATCTAAAATTCTATCAATTGTTTGAGAAGCAGAATTTGTATGTAGGGTTCCTAAAACTAAGTGCCCTGTTTCTGCTGCAGTTAAGGCTATTTGAATAGATTCCGCATCTCTTAATTCACCTATCATAATAACGTCTGGATCTTCCCTTAAAGCAGCTCTTAATGCTCTATGCCAATTAGGAGCATCTTTAGGTATTTCTCTTTGAGAAATTAAAGCTAAATCTGGCGTAAAAACATATTCAATTGGTTCTTCAATAGTTATTATATGTGCTGGCCTTGAGTGATTTATTTCATCTACTAAAGCTGCTAATGTTGTTGACTTGCCCATCCCTGCAGGCCCTGTAATTAAAATAAAACCTTGTCTTTTTTTAACAAATTCTTTCAAAACAGGGGGCAAGTTTAATTCTTCAACTGTTTTAATTTGTGAAGGAATTATTCTAAAAGCTCCTGCAAGGCCGTTGCTTTGATAATAAATATTAGCTCTTAATCTTATCTTTTCATCAACATCAAAAGAGAAGTCTATATCTTTAAATTTATTAAGATATTTAATTTGCTCATCTGTCAATAATGAAAGAAGCATTTTTTCGCTTTCTTTAGAAGTTAAAATTCCTTCTTCCGTTAAATTAATAAGTTCACCATCTATCCTTAAAGTAGGAAATCTTGCAGGCACTATATGGACATCAGAGGCATTCCTTTGGCTTGCTGTATAAAATATTCTTTTCAATTTTTCTTCCATTATTAATTAATTATATATCAAGTTATTTTTAATATTTCTTCTAATGTAACATAACCTAATAAAGCTTTTATAATACCATCTTGTCTTAAATTAATAAAGCTTTGCTTTGGCAATAATTTTTCTAATTCTGTTTCTGTTTTACCTTCATAAATTGCATTTTCCATTTCATCAGTAATTATAACTACTTCAAATATACCTATTCTTCCCGTATAACCTTTATTATTACACTTATTGCATCCTACAGGATGATAAATAACTAAATTATTAAAATCTATTTTATATTTATCTAAAATCTTCTTATCTAATTTACTTAAGTTTTCTCCAATTATTTTTATTAAATCTTCTGAAGGCTTGGATTCTTTTTTGCATTCATCGCATAATTTTTTTGCTAGTCTTTGAGCTATTACGAGTTTTAAGGTTGGAGGTAATAAATATCTTTCAATTCCTATATCTATAAGTCTTGTAATTGCCCCTAATGCATTATTTGTATGTAATGTAGAAAGAACTATATGGCCAGTTAAAGAGGCATGAATTGCAAGTTCTGCAGTTTCTAAATCTCTTATTTCTCCTACCAAAATTATATCTGGATCTTGTCTTAAAATTTCTCTTAATCCTGTCGCAAATGTATAACCTATCTCAGGTCTTACTTGAGATTGGTTAACACCTTCTATTCTATATTCAACAGGATCTTCTAAGCTTATTATGTTAACGTCCTCTCTATTTAATTTTTGTAAAATAGCATAAAGAGTTGTTGTTTTACCTGAACCCGTTGGCCCGGTTATCAATATCAAACCATAGGGTGTTGTAATTTCTCTATATACTTTTTCTAGAGTATAATCTAACATTCCTAAATCTTCTAATTTCTTTAACCCCACTAAAGGATCTAATACTCTTATAGCTACTTTTTCACCTGCAACAGTTGGTAAAATTCCAATTCTAAGATCTATTTCCCTACCCTGAACTATAACTCTTATCCTTCCATCTTGAGGTATTCTTGTCTCATCTAACTTTAATCTACTTAAAACCTTAATCCTATTTACAATTTGCTCATGAATATCTTTTGGTAAATAAGCAATTGTCTTAAGTTCTCCTAAAATTCTAAATCTGATCTTTGTTTTTTTAGCTAAAGGTTCGATATGAATATCTGAAGCTCTTAGATAAACAGCTTCTTCAATTAAAGATTGTACTAATTTAATAATGGGAGCTTCTTCTGAGGGTAAGATTTCTGCACCTAATTCAATGGCTTTTTCTTCTATAATAGGTTTTTTAGTTTCTCTAATTTGGAAAAGTATATCCTTTAATGTATCAGCAAATTCTTTATATTGTTTTATTACATTATAAAAATCTTTTATAGAAATCAAAAAAATCTTTGGTTCAAGATTAAGAGAGTTCTTTATAAAATTGACAATTTCATTAAAATTCTCAACCGAGGGATCTACAACTCCTATGTATATCTCATTCTCTCTTTTATCAAAAGACACAATTTTATTTTTTTTAGCAAAGTCTTCAGAAATTAAAATTAATATTTCTTTAGGGATTTTCTCTTCTGCTTCAAATTTTTTTATGGGTAAGTTAAAAAATTCTTTTTTTAATTCTATAAAATTTTCATCTAGTTTCCCTAAAGAATATAAAAATTCTTCAATGCTAATTTTTGCTTCATTCGCTTCTTTTATTATCTCATCAATCTCAGGAATTTGATCTTTCAATTTTTCTTTAATAAAGTTTTCGAATTCTTTCATTCAAATAAAGTAGTCTTACCTATTTCTTCTTCTTTAATTTCTGGTATTTCCAAAACTTGTGGGATTATATTAAGATTAACCAATTTTTCTAAAATATCTCTTAAATTCATCTCCGAAATATATTTCAATTCTTGTTGAATTTTTAAAATTTCTGCTGGCAATGATGATTCTTTTTTAAGAATATTAAATTCCCATAAAGCTATCCATAATATTGCCCCAACTAAAAAAATAGATGCTAATGCAAAAACTATATTCAATAATTGATTTTTTGTTATATTCATTTTTCTAATAATGGTTTAATTTCTCCTAAATAATAAACCCCTAAATTGGCTTCAAGACTAATTTTGTCTTCTTCCCTACTTAGACTTAAATTATTAATTTCGAAAATTCTTGAATGATTTTCAAAATTTTTTATAAGATTGACCATATCTCCGTAGGTACCTTCTATTTTAAATGAAAAATTCTTTTTAAGTAAATTTAAAAAACTTAATTGTGGATGACTTAATTTTTCTTCTTGAAATTGATAAATATTAGGATCATTAAATCCTGAACTTCTAAAGATGCTATTTATAATCAAAACTAATTCATAATCTTCAAATTTTTTAGGGAGTAATATATCTAATTCTCCTTTTTCTTCAATTTGGTTTATAGAAGATAGCTCATTTATTTTTTGATTTTTAAAATCATCAAAAAACTTACCAATAAATTCAACTTGCCGAAATTTATTATAAGCTTCATTCTTGTTTTGAACTGAATTTAAATAATTTTTATAAGCTGGCGCCAAATTATTAAAAAATTGTTGTATATTTACAAAAATCAAAATTATAATTAACAAATTTATAAATAACCTCATTATTGATATAAAATTGGACTAATATTAAAGCTTATTTCTAAATCAACCGAAAACATTTGTTGATTAAAAGATAATTTATCAATTTTAAAATTAGGGAAAATATCTCCCTTGGATTCAAAATACTTCTTTATCTTTGCATATTCTATCCAATTCGGAATATTTCCAGCAATTTTGATTTGAGAATTCAAATTATCTATTGTTAAAGAATTTATTTTTAAATTTTTAGGTAAATATCTTGGTAAATTTTCTAAAACTGGTATTATTTTTTTTCTTTTCGTTAAAAGATGATCTATAGCAATTAAATGCAGAACTCCTTTATAATCTTTTTCTAAAAATTTATTAGCATATTCTTGTGTTAATGTAATTATTTTTTGATTCATTTCTTGAATCTTTCTTTCATTTATTTTAGAAAAATGATTTAAGCCAAAAGATAATAAAATTTGGAAAAATAAAATTAACAAAAGAACCGCTATTAATTTTTTAGGTAAAATTTCTAAAAATTCTTTTATCATCTAAAAATTATAACCTAATTCAAAAATATATCAAGGATAAAAATATTTTAAACAAACTCCTAAAGCATTTGTAAGTATCGGACCTATTTGTAAATTTTTTAGAGATTTATCCACATTTATAAAATCTAGAGGATTAAATACATTTACGGGAACTGTGGGAATTTTTTCAGATATTTTTTCTAAAAAACCTGGTACCAAGCTTAATCCACCTATAAAATATATCCCTTTAATTTTAGTATTAAATCTTTCTTCTAAATTATCTTTTGTTTTATTAATTTCTAAAGATAAATTATTTAAAATTTCTTCTAAATTATTCTTTAACTCAATTTCTTCAGGCATTAATTTAAATCCTTTTTTAATCAAAAAATTTTCTGCTTCTTCATCGCTTATTTCTAATAAGCTTTTTATAGTATCTATTACAGACCTAGTTGATATTTTAATTTTTTGTATGAATATTACTTTATTTTCTGTAATTAGAATAGAGTAACTATATCCATATCCTATATCCACAACTATAATATTATCATTAACATTTTTAAATAAATTTTCTAATCCATAAAATTCTACTTCTGCAGCTTTAAATTTCAATCTTGCTATATTAGATACACTTTTAAGTTTTTCGATAAAATTTATTGGAGTAGCTGAAAAGAAAATAAACCATTTAGGAGTTGTTTCTATCCCAACAGGTTGTAATAATAAATTTCTCCAATCTATATAATAATCTTTTTCTGATGTTGGAAGATATTTTTTGGATTCGTAAAAAATAGCTTGTTTTAAAGTAGAAATTGGCATATGAGGTAAGGAAAAATAACTGGAAAATACATAAGAAGAAGGGATTGAAAATACTACATTTTTTGTTTTGAATTCTTTACTGGCTTCTTCTAGTATTTTACCTAAATTTTCTTCAAAAATTTGGGATGTTTGTAATATACTAGAGATTTGTGTTTCAGCTTTGAATTCAATTATAATATAATTTAATAACATAAGGGAATCTTTAAATTTTTCTACTTCTACTATTTTTATGTTTTTTGTTCCTAAATCAATTCCTAAAATCCTTTTACCTAATGTTAGGCTAAGCATTTTTAAATTATATAACATTTTAGAAGATTTTTTATTCCCCTACTTTTGCATTGAATGTAAAAGATTTTTAAATTATGGATATTTATGTAAAGATTGCCTAAAAAAAATTGATTTTAATTTAAAAATATTTTGTCCTAAATGCAAAAGAAGAAAACCAATTACAGAAAATATAAGCACTATATGCTGCTCTAATATTATAAAGTCTTTGGTGACATTTTGTGATTATGAAGTAGAACAAATTAAAAACTTAATAAAATTAGGAAAAATCGGAAGATTTTACAAAATTTTTGAATTTTTCGGGAATTTGATCTATAAAGAATTAGAAAATTCTAAATTAAACTTTAAAGATTATTATATAACTTATGTACCTATGTATTATTTAGATGAAAGAAAACGAAGGTTTAACCAAACTAGAATATTAGCTCAAATTTTGTCAATTAAAACAAATTTAAGAATTTGGGATGGATTAATTAAAATAAGGCCTACAAAATTACAAACAGAATTAGGATATAAAGAGAGAATAAAAAATGTAAAATCTGCTTTTCAATGCTTAGATACCCCACCTTTAAATATAATTTTAATTGATGATGTGGTAACTACAGGAGCTACTGCTTTTGAGTGTAGCAGAATTTTAAAAGAAAAGGGGGCAAAAAATATTATCTTAATTACTATTGCAAAATGAAAAGAAAAATATTTTTAGAAACAGAAATTCAAAACAAAGAATTTTTAGAAATAGAAGATAAAAAAATTCAACATCGAATTAAAAAAGTTTATAAATTAAAACCAGGTGATACTATATTTTTTGTTGGCAATGATTTATACGAAGGAATATATGTTTTAATTGATCCTTCTACATGGAAATTTAAAAGAGTAGAATGCTATAAGCGATCATTACTCCCACCAAGAGAGGTTAATTTATTTTTGAGCTTTATTCGAAAGAATAACTTTGAACTCATTTTAGAAAAGGCTAGTGAATTAGGTGTGAAAAGGGTTATTCCTTTAATTACAGAAAGATCTTCCTGGTCAACAACTGAAGTTTCAAAAAGATGGGAGAAAATTTTACATTCTTCTTTAGAAGTATCAGAGTGGGGATATTTACCTGAGATTGGAACTCCTATTAAGGTTAAAGATCTTCCACAAAATTGCTTTATTTTGGAGAAAGATGGTGAGGTTTTAGATGTTAAAAATATTAAAGATCCTATAAATATAGTAGTGGGTCCTGAAGGAGGTTTCTCTGATAAAGAAAAGAAAATTTTTGAAGAAAAAGATTGTAAAATTATAAGTTTAGGCAAAATAACTCTCAAAACTGAAACAGCTATTTTTGTAATTTTGTCGTTATTAAATTTCCCACTAAAATGATCCTTGTAGCTAATTGGAAAATGGAGCCTTTAACTATCAATCAAGCATTAAAATTAGTTAATTTTTACAAAAAGCTGAAATATAAGCATATTTGGATAACTCCTCCTTTTGTATTTTTACCTATCTTGATAAAAAAATATAAAAGATATTTCATTTTCGGAGCCCAAAATGTACATCATCAAAATAAAGGAGCTTATACAGGAGAAATCTCTATTAAAATGCTCAAAAATATTGGATGTAAATTTGTTATTATTAATCATTCAGAAAGAAGAAGAATGGGAGAAAATTTAAAAATAGCTAACCAGAAAATAAAAGTGTGTTTAGAAAATAAATTAATTCCTGTAGTTTGTTTTGGTGAACAGCAAAAAATTGTTAATTTAATAAAATTAAAAAAATTGTGGGAAAAAGAATATGAAATTTTATTCAAAGATATAAGTGAATTGAAAAAAATAAAAATTGTTTATGAACCTGCTTGGGCTATAAGCACAGAGAAAATTGGTCCTGTCCCAATAGAATTAGTTGAGGAATTTTTAAATTGGATTAAAACAAAAACAGATACAGATATTTTTTATGGTGGATCTGTTTCTTATAAAAATATTGAAGATTATTTAAAATTAAACTTAAAAGGATTCTTAATTGGCTCACAAAGCTTAAAAACTAAAAAATTTCAAAAAATTGTAGAAAAAATTAAAAAATATGGTATAATATAAATGATAAAATGGCGGAGAAAAAGGCCTCAGGTTCAGCAAAATCAATTAGAGATTCCGAGAGTAAAAGACTAGGAGTAAAAAGATTTGGTGGTGAATTTGTTAAGGCTGGAGAAATAATTGTAAGACAAAGAGGAACAAAATATTTACCTGGTAAAAATGTGGAAGTGGGAGATGATGATACTTTATATGCTAAAGTTTCAGGAGTGGTTCATTTTAAAACAATAAGAAAGACTAACTTTGATGGTAGTAGAAGATGGAGAAAAGTAGTTGAAGTTATTCCTATACATCAATAATAAACTCTCCTAAATATCCACTATCAATTTTTTCTATTTTTGTTTGGTGATAAGTAACAGCTTTGATATCTTTTTTAATTTTTTTGAATTCAGTTCCTTTTAATTTTGTAATTAATGAATTTTTTTCTAAATTTATTTTAATGTCAATTACTTCGAATATCATTTTATCAATATATATCTTGCTTAAAATCTGAGATAAGAAATCTATATATAACAATTCTATGCTTTCTGAGGCTAAGGTAATTTCTTCTTTTTTTGTTTTTTCTCCTAGTTTAGGTTTTAAAAAAGCATTTAGAGCTAAAACAGATTCTCTAAACAGATTCTCTAAACTATCTGAAATTACTTGGATTTTAAAATCTGCAGCATGCTCTAAAAATTTATACATATTTATTCAAAAAATTTTTAATTTCGACAGGTAATATATTTAATTTTTTAATTTCTTTTTTTGAAAACCAATTAAATTCCAAATGTTTTTCTTTAACTGTAAAATTGCTTTTAGTAACTTTCGCTTCAAAAATAAAATTAATTTCATGAATCAATTTGTTGTTTTGTTCAAAAAAATTCTCTAAAACAGCCAATAATTTAGGCTTTGTAATTTTCAAATCAATTTCTTCTGAAATTTCTCTTATTAAACCTTCTTCTAAAGTTTCACCAAATTCTATATGTCCTCCCGGTAGAAAATAGTAATCTTTGTTTTTATTTTTACATAGAAGGAGTGAACCTTTATGTTTTATTAAAGCCCTAACTATAATTTCTATTTCTCTCATTTTGTTGTTATATAATTATAAATAAAATGACTAAAGAAGAGTTAATTACAAAAAATTTAGAGGAAATTTTAACCAAAGAAGATTTAGTTAATCTAATTAAAAACAAAGAAAAATTAATTCATTATATTGGTTTTGAAATTTCAGGATTCCTTCATTTAGGAACAGGCTTGATGTCAATGCTAAAAGTAGCAGATTTTCAAAAAGCTGGAGTTAAATGCCAAATTTTCTTAGCTGATTGGCATAGTTATATTAATGATAAATTAAATGGAGATTTAAAAACTATTCAGAAAATTGCTGTAGGATATTATAAAGAAGGTTTTAGTGTTTGTTTAGAAACCCTAGGAGGTAATTCTCAAAAATTAGACTTTATTTTAGGAAGCCAACTTTATCATAATAATGATAAATATTGGCTTACTTTTATAGAAATTTCTAAAAATACAACTTTATCCAGAGTCCAAAGAAGTATTGATATTATGGGTAGAAAAGAAAAAGACATATTAGATTTTGCAAAGTTATGTTATCCTATAATGCAAGTTGCCGATATATTTCTTTTAAAAGCAAATTTAGTTCAAGCTGGCTTAGATCAAAGAAAGGCCCATGTTATTGCTAGAGATGTTGCTTTGAACTTATCATTTAATCCATTATTAGATAGAAGAAAAAACAAAATAAAACCTATCGCTCTTCATCATCATATCTTATTAGGATTACAAAAACCACCTAAATATCCTATTACAAAAGAAGAAATTAAAGAAATGACAATAGATTTAAAAATGAGCAAATCTAAGCCAGATAGTTGTATATTTATTCACGATTCCCCAGAAGAAATTGAAAAGAAAATCATTAAAGCTTTTTGTCCCCCTAATGAAATAGAATATAATCCCCCATTAGACTGGATTTATTGGCTAATCTTGCCTATTAAAAAAGAAATAAAAGTTAAAACTTTAACTGGTATTAAAATTTACAAAGAAGAAAAAAGAGATGAATTAATGGAAGATTATAAAAGAGGAGAAATTCATCCATTAGATCTTAAAGAGTGTTTAATTCAAGAGTTAATTTCAATTTTAGAACCTATATATAAGCATTTCAACAAAGGCAGAGCAAAAAAATTAAAAGATGAATTAGCAAATATTAAAAAATGAAAAGAGTTTTAACAGGAATTAAACCAACAGGGGAGATACAATTGGGGAATTATCTAGGGATGATAAAGGAAATTATAGATATGCAAAATAAATATGAAATTTTCTTAATGATAGCTAATTTACACGCTCAGACAGTTCCATTTGATCCAAAGGAAATTAGAAGATTAACTTATGACCTTGTTTCATCTTGTATAGCTCTTGGTGTAGATCCCCAAAAAACAACAATATTTCTACAATCAGATGTTCCTGCTCATTTATATTTGCAATGGATATTAACTTGTCTTGCTTCGGTAGGTGATTTAATGAGAATGCATGAATTTAAAGAACAAAGCGAAAGATATAAAAAAGAAGGAGTAGGTGGGGGAATCTTGATATATCCAGTATTAATGGCAGCAGACATTTTAATTTACAATGCAGATTTAGTTCCTGTAGGAGAAGACCAAAGACAACATGTAGAACTTACAAGAGAATTAGCAAGAAAATTTAATAGGCTATTTGGTAAAACATTTAAAATTCCTGAAATGTATATTCAAGAAGAAACAGCAAAAATAATGAGTTTAGATAACCCAAATAAAAAAATGTCGAAATCTTTGCCAGAAGGATGTTTGGAAATATTTGCTGATGAAAAAATTATAAAAGAAAAAATATTAAAGGCAGTAACAGATTCTGGTAGAGAAGTAAAATATGACCCAATAAATAAACCAGCTATTAGTAATTTGATGACTATTTATAAATATTTAACTAAAAAAAGTTATACAGAGATAGAAGAAGAATTTAAAGGGAAAGGATATTATGAATTCAAAAAAGCAATTATAGAGGCTTTCTTTATGTATTTTGATAAAGCCAGGAAAATTAAAAAGAAAATAAGTAAAAGTTATGTGAAAAAAATTTTAAGTCAAGGAGCTAAAAAAGCAAATGCAATAGCAAACAAGACTTTAAAAATAGTACTCAAAAAAACTGGTTTAACGTTATAAGATTCAATAAGGATTATTAAATAAAATAACCTACTATATTATCTATAAAGATATACCCCCTGTAGTTAGATCAAATAATCAGGCGAGAATAAATATTTTATTTAGCCCTTTCAACATATTCTTCTTTTTCTGTATTTATAATTATTAAATCTCCTTCGTTTATAAATAGAGGAACTGCTATTTCTGCTCCTGTTTCTATAATTACAGTCTTATAATTTGATTTTTCTGAATCACCCTTAAGTCCTGGAGGAGCATAAATTACTTTATATACAGCTTTGACAGGTAATTCTATATTAATTAAATCATTTTCATAAAAAATTCCTGTAATATTTAAATCTTTTTTAATAAATTTAGCTTTATCACCTAATTCATCAGCAGTTATTTCATATTTTTTATTATTTTCATCTATAAAATAAAATTTATTTTGCTTAGAATATAGAAATTTAATAGGCCTTTTCTCTATCTCTAGCTCTTCTAAGTCTTCTTCAGGATTAATTATTTTTGTTATAAAGTTATTATTCTTCAAGTTTTTTAAATGTAATTCCAACTCAGCCTTTCCTCTTCCTTTATGAGTGTGAATAATTTTAACAATTTTCCAAATCTCTCCATTTATTTTAATAACATCTCCTATTTTAAAATATTTAGCTTTCATTTTATTCTGATTTTAATTTTTTTAATAAATCTTCCAAAATATCTGTCTCTTTTTCTTTACGGGGGTTCATTGGTTTAAAAGATACACCTAAATTTTTAGAAGTTATTTCAGAAAGTTTTACACCTTTTTTATATTTTTCTTGACATTCATAACATATTTCTATATCTGCATTTTTATCTTTCCAAAACATTTCTCCACAATATTTACATTCTGCTAATTCTTGATCTTCTGAAGTAGCTGTTTCTTTATATTTTTTAAATATTTTGTTTTCTACTAATCTTCTATTTTTAGCATATTTTATCCTTGAAAGCCTAATAATTTCTTCTTCATAAGAAATCTCAGGAATTTCTTTAGGAGGAAAAGTAGTAGCTAAAAATGGAGGTGTAGGAGTTCCATCAACAATAATTTTTGCATAAATATGAAATTTGGGCAAATTTATAAATTCATAAGATTTTATGTCTACAAACTCTTTTTCGAATCTTTCTGCATCTAAGCTTCCACATTTAAAAATTAATAAATTACCTACATTACCAAAAACTGCTTTTAGAATAGATTCTGGAACTTGGTCTAAATATTGATGAGATAAAATTAAATTTAGTCTATATTTTCTAGCTTCAGATAAAATATTAACAAAAGATTCTGTAGCAAAATTTTGGAATTCATCTATATATAAATAAAAATCTCTTCTTTCATCTTCGGGGATATCAACTCTACTCATTGCAGCAAGCTGGAATTTTGTAATTAAAAGGCCTCCTAAAAGCATTGAATTTTCTTCGCCAAGTTTTCCCTTTGAAAGATTAGCTAAAAATATTTTTCCTTGATCCATTATTTCTCTCAAATCGAAAGAGCTTTTTTCTTGTCCTATTATATTTCTTATTAAGGGACTAGCAATAAATTGACCTACTTTATTTTGAATTGGTGCTATAGCTTCTACTCTAAAAGAAGTATGGTATCTTGCAAATTCTTTTTCCCAAAATGCTTTTACAACCGGATCTCTTAAATTATCTAAAACAGTTTTCCTAAATCGATCATCTCCTAACATTCGATTAATATCTAGCAATGTTGTTCCAGGAAATTCTAACAAAGCTAATAAAGTATTCATTAAAATATATTCCATTCTTGCAGACCAAGCATCTACCCATATTTTTTTAAACACAGATAAAATACTAGAAGCTACTATATGTCTCTGTTCAAAATCTACATTTTCTAAAGGATTAAAACCTATAGGATATTCAATATCAGATGGATCAAAATAAATTACATCTTCTAATCTTTGTCTTGGTATAAATTTCAAAACTCTTAAAATACTATCGCCATGAGGATCAAGATAGCCTATCCCTTGATTAGTATTTACATCATAGAAAATCATATTTTCTATAAGGGTAGTTTTCCCACTTCCTGTTTTTCCTAAAATATAAATATGTCTTCTTCTATCTTCTTTTTTTATGCCAAAATTGATTGTTCTATCTCTAAAATAGGCTTTTCCTAAAGGTAAAACTTCCATTTTTACTTATTTTTAATATTTTTATCGTAATCTATCCATGCTTGATATACTTTTGGATATTTATCCTGAAGATAGCTTAATATTACTTCTCTAATATCTTGAGAGTCTATAATTTCTTTATCTTCGCAAAATTCTAAAGCTATTCTACTTACATCTTCAACAATCCTAAAAATTTGGGTTTCTCCTGCATCTCTAGATGCTTTTTCTAAAGCAATTTTAATTTTCTCTGGGTTAAATTCTTCTTCATAACCTTTTCTTTTGATAACTTTTTTCATATAAAGATTATAATAAAAGACTTTATAGAATTAAAAATTATTCAAAAATAGGAATTTTATATTCTTTTTTAAGTTTAACATATGCTTTTTTAAAAGCGGGTCTTACAGAAGGTATTCTTGTTCTACCTCTTTTTCTTTTCGGATAATTAACTGTTCTTACTTTTTCTACTTTTACATTAAATTTTTTTTCGATATACTTCTTAATTTCAGTTTTATTTAGATTTTTAGGTTTTATTTTAAATACATATATGTTGTCTTTTTCTATTAATTTTTTGCTTTTTTCAGAAATAATAGGTATTATTTCAACATTTTTTTCGTTCATTTGTAGTTTTTTTTCAACTTCTTTTTGCTCTTCTTTTGTTCTTTTTGATTTTTTATCAAATATAGCCATTATTTTGCAAAATTTTTAACAATTACCTCTAAGCTTTTAGGTTCTAAAAAAATATATTTATGATTTAATAAAGAAAGAATGTTTAAATTTCTTGCTTCGATAGCATTAGCATAAGGTAAATTCCTAACTGATTTTATAAGCATTTTATCGTTTTCGGGTAAGATTAAAAGTGCTGATTCATATTTCTTTTTTGTTTTTCTAGGTGACAAAAAATTTATAAGCATTTTATGAACAAATTTAGTTTTATATTCTTCAGGTTTTAAACTTTCTAAAAATCTAGCATAGTTTTTTCTGATTTTTTCAGCTAATACCATTAATATAGCTTTTCTTTTCATTTTTTTATTAATTTTTATAGCTCTTATTTTTTCTTTTCTAGGGCCAAAAGTAACCCCTCCACCTTTCCAAATAGGTGATCTAATAGAGCCATGTCTTGCTCTTCCAGTATGCTTTTGCGGCCAAGGCTTTCTACCTCCTCCTCTTACTTCTGCACGGGTTTTTGTATGAGCATAAGGATAATAAGAATTTAAAATTTGCCATCGCATTACTTGATGGATTAAAGGAATATTTACTTCTATCTTTTCTAAAATTTCTGGAATTTCAATTTCTCCGATAATCTCGTTTTTTTGATTATACAAAGGTAGTTTCATGGATGTTTATTTGTTAATTAATTTACCTTTATTTGTTAAATTTGCGCTTCTAATCTCTACAATTGTACCTCTTCTTCCTGGAACACTTCCTTTTAAAGCTATTAAATTATTCTCTTTATCTATAGCAACTATTTCTAAATTTTTTACTGTTACTCTTTTGTTCCCTTCTTTACCTGCCATTTTCAAACCCTTAATTACTCTTTGAGGAGTAGTAGCACCGATAGATCCTGGGTGTCTATATTTTGTAGTTTGACCATGTGTTCTTGGAGCATCTCTAAAACCCCACCTTGCTACAACACCTAAAAAACCCTTACCTTTGCTTATAGAAGTAACATTTACTTCTTCGCCTTCTTTAAAAATATTGATATCAATAATATCACCGATTTTAAAGTTTTTAGGATCCTCAGGAACTCTAAATTCTTTAATAACAGCAAATTTACCAAGGTTATGTACTTGGCCTAAAACAGGTTTAGGAATTTTCTTCTTTTCACCACACCCTAATTGTACTGCAGAGTATTTATTTTTCTCTTTTGTCAAAATATTAGTTACTACACAAGGGTTAACACTTATTAAAGTTACAGGATATGCCTTATTATCTTTAAAAATAGTTGTCATACCAATTTTTTTGCCTAAAATAAATTTGTACATAAATGGAAAAATTAAAAAAATATTAATTTTAAGGAATAGATCGAAATAAATTTTAAATCATTTTTAGTTCAATTTCAACACCTGCTGGTAAATCTAAATAAGAAAAAAGTTCAATTATTCTAGGAGTAGGATTCAAAATATCTATTAATCTTTTATGGATCCTTAACTCAAATTGCTCTCGAGAATCTTTATAAATAAAAGGAGATCTATTAACAGTAAAACGTTTAATTTCTGTAGGTAAAGGAATAGGTCCCTTTATTTGCATACCTTCTTTCAAAAGCATATCTACTAATTGTTTTGCATATTTATCTATCAATCTATGATCGTAAGATTTCAATCTTATTCTTAATCTCTGCTCTATTTTTTGTTTAGTGGACATTTTTGTGTGCAAAAAATTAACTTATTGTCATTTGATTACTTTTGTTACTACACCTGCTCCTACTGTTTTACCTCCTTCTCTAATAGCGAATCTTAATCCTTCTTCTAAAGCAATAGGATAAATCAATTTCACCTTAAATGTAGCATTATCTCCTGGCATAACTGCTTCGATTCCTTCTGGTAAAAATATTTCGCCTGTCACATCTGTTGTTCTGAAGTAAAATTGAGGTTTATATCCTGTATGAAATGGTGTATGTCTTCCTCCTTCTTCTGGAGTTAACACATAAACCTCTGCTTCAAATTCTATATGAGGTGTAATAGTCCCTGGCTTTGCTACAACCATACCTCTTTCTACTTCTTCTTTCGCTATTCCTCTTAAAAGAAGACCAACATTATCACCTGGATGAGCTTCATCTAAATCTTTATGAAACATTTGAATTCCTGTTACTGTAGTTTTTATTGGTTTTTCTCTTAAGCCCACAATTTCTACTTCTTCATTTAACTTCAATATTCCTCTTTCTACTCTTCCTGTAACTACTGTACCTCTACCTTGTATAGAGAATACATCTTCGATAGGCATTAAAAATGGTTTATCTACATCTCTTATGGGTTCAGGAATATAATTGTCTAAAGCATCTAATAATTCTAAAATGGGTTTTGTCCATTCATCTTCTAAGCTTTTAGCTTCTAAAGCTTTTAAGGCGGATCCTTTTATAACTGGAATTTCATCTCCAGGATATCCATATTTTTTTAGTTCATTTCTAACATCTTCTTCTACTAATTCTATAAGTTCCTTATCAGGGACTGCATCTATTTTATTGATAAAAACAATCATTGCAGGTACATTTACTTGTCTTGCTAAAAGAATATGTTCTCTTGTCTGTGCCATAACACCATCATTAGCAGCTACAACTAAAATTGCGCCATCCATTTGAGCAGCGCCAATTATCATATTTTTTACATAATCAGCATGTCCAGGGCAATCAATATGAGCATAGTGTCTTTTTTCTGTTTCGTATTCAGAATGATGAATATTTATTGTAATACCTCTTGTTTTTTCTTCTGGAGCATTATCTATCTCTTCTACTGTTTCTGCTTTTTCTATAAGACCTTTTAACTTTAATACATGTTGAATAGCTGCCGTCAATGTAGTTTTCCCATGATCAATGTGTCCTATTGTACCTACATTTATATGGGGTTTTGTTCTTTCAAATTTTGCTGCTGCCATTTTTAGATATATTTTTATTGCGACCTTAAATTATTGTAAAATTGTAATCCATATTTAATCAAAAGTCAATATTTATAAATTGATATTTTCTAAAATCTTTAATGGATGTTTAAAGTTGCTTCCTATATATGGTTTTCTACCCAAAATTATATTTTCTTTCAATCCTTTAAGTGGATCCTCTTTGCATTCTAAAGAACTTCTTGTAAGAACTCTTGCAGTCTCTTGAAAAGATGCTGCAGATAAAAAGCTATGAGTAGTAAGAGCGACTTTTGTTATTCCTAAAAGTAACAAAATACCTTTAGCAGGTTTTTTATTTTGTTCTTTTAATTTTCTATTAGTAAATATTAGAATATCTTTTTCAACTATATCATCATAAATAAAATTACTATCTCCAACTTCTTTAATTTTAACTCTTGAGAACATTTTTCTAATTATTATTTCTATATGTTTATCATGAATCTCGGCTCCTTGGAAATTATATACTTTCTTTAGTTCATTAATAATATATTTAAATGCAGCAATTTTACCTTGATATAGATATACTAATTTAGGATCTTTAGCTCCTTCATTCAATGGATCACCTTTTTCAACTTTTTGACCTTTCTTAACTACCAACGATAAGGATCTTGGTATATGTAATGTAATTTTCTTCCTTCTGGGCCCTCTTATAACTACTTTCCAATATTTAGGTGTTTCTTCAATAGATTCTACGATTCCATTTACAGGAGATAAAACACTTTCATTTTTGGGCTTTCTAGCTTCTAACAATTCTTCTGCTCGTGGCACACCTTGAGTAATATCTGCAGCACCAGCTACTCCTCCAACGTGAAACGTTCTCATTGTAAGTTGAGTAGCAGGTTCACCTATAGATTGGGCAGCAATTATACCAACACTTTCACCTATTTTTACCGGTTTATCATAAGCTAAATCTAAACCATAACATTTTGCGCAGACTCCAAATAATGACTTGCAAGTAAACGGTGACCTTACTCTTATTTTCTCAACACCTGCTTCATCTATCTTTTTAGCTATTTCTTTAGTAATATATTCTCCTTTATTAATTAGAATATTTCCTTCACTATCTTTGATGGTTTCTAAAGAAACTCTTGAATATATCCTTTTAGAAAATTCTTCACCAACTTCTTCAGCTTCTTTTCTAGTAATTTCTATTCCTTCTTCATCTTTACAATCTTCATCTACTACAACAATATCGTGAGCTACATCTACCATTCTTCTTGTAAGATAACCTGCTTTTGCTGTTTTTAAAGCAGTATCAGAGGCTCCTTTTCTTGCTCCATGGGTACTTATGAAGTATTCCAATGAGGATAGACCTTCTTTGTATGAACTCAATATAGGAAGATCTATAGTTTCTCCTTTTGGATTTTCAACCAATCCTTTTATTCCACACATTTGTCCTAATTGAGTATAGGAACCTCTTGCTCCAGAATCTATCATTCTCCTTGGACCATTTTCTTCATTTAAGGTTTTCTTTAATAAGTTATTAATTTCTGAAGTAGCTTTTAACCATAAATCTATAATTAACATTTTCTTTTCTTCATCGCTTAATAAACCCGCTTCATAAGTCTTTTTAATTTCCATTTCTTTTTTTCGAGTTTCTTCTATAATTTTTTCTTTTTCTTCTGGAATAACAAGGTCTGAATAAGCCCATGAAATTCCTGAAAGTGTGGCGTATTCGAATCCCAAATCTTTTATTTTATTAAGAATATAAGAAAGTTCTTCTGCTCCGTATTTAGAATAAATTTCATCTATAAGTTTTACTATTGTTTTTTTATCAATAGTTTTATTAACATAATGAAAATCTGAAGGTAGAGCTTCATTAAATATTATTCTACCAACAGAAGTTTTAACATTCTCTTCATTTTTACATGTTTTAACAATTATTTCTGCATTTAGGTCAATTTCACCATATTCATATAATAACTTAGCCTCAACTTCATCATAAACTTTTTTGCCTTCTCCTTTTTTACCTTTTATTATTTGTGTTAAATAGTATAATCCTAAAACTATATCCTTTGTCGGATTTGTTATCGCTTCTCCTGTTCCTGGCTTTAAATGATTTTTAGATGCAAGCATAATTTCTTTAGCCTCTTTTTGTGCTTCTTCAGAAAGGGGAAGAAATACAGCCATTTGGTCACCATCGAAATCTGCATTATAAGCGGTGCAAACTAATGCTGGAATTCTGAGAGCTAAACCTTCTACTAAAATTGGTTTAAATGCTTGAATCCCTAATCTATGTAATGTGGGTGCTCTATTTAAAAGCACATATTTATCCTTAACAACTGAATCTAATGCTTGAATAGCTTCAGGATCTTCAGACTCTATTAAATAATTTGCCTGTTTAATTGTATTAGCTATTCCTTTTTTAATAAGTTCACGAATTATAAAAGGTTTAAATATCTCCAAGGCCATTTTTTTAGGTAATCCACATTCGTCAATGTTAAGTTCAGGTCCTATAACAATTACTGCTCTTCCAGAATAATCAACTCTTTTTCCTAATAAATTTTGTCTAAATCTTCCTTGTTTACCTCTTAACATATCGGCCAAAGATTTCATAACCTTTCTTTGGGCTACTACTAATTTCTCCCTTCTTAAAGTATTATCTAACAAAGCATCAACTGCTTCTTGAAGCATCCTTTTTTCATTTCTTATAATAATATCAGGAGCTTTAATTTCATAAAGCTTTTTGAGTCTATTGTTTCTATTTATAACTCTTCTATAAAGATCATTCAGGTCTGAAGAAACTAATTTACCACCTTCTAATTGGACTATTGGCCTAAGGTCTGGAGGAATTACAGGTAAAATAGTTAATATCATCCATTCTGGTCTTATTTTATGTTTAATAAAAGCCTTAAGAAATTTTAATTTCAACGAAAGTTTCCTTCTTTCTGCTCCCTTCAATTTTTTAAGCTTACTTTCTGTTTCTTTTGCTTCTTTTTCTAAATCTAGCTCCTCTAAAAATCTTCTAATTGGTTCTGCGCCAGTATCGACTTCAAAAATATTAGGATACTTTCTGGAAAAAGTGTAATATTCAACATCAGATAATACTTTTTTGGGTTTTAGCATATTTAATTCCTCTTTGATTTTTTTATAAGTTTCTTCAATTTCTTCTCTAGCTTTTTTACTTTCTGCTTTCTTTATTTTTTCTTTATATTCTTTCTCTATGCTTTGCAATAATTTATTTTTTTCTTCTTCATTTACTCTTGTAATTATATAAGCTGAAAAATAAACTACTCTTTCTAATTGGTTGTTAGGAATACCTAAAAGTAAAGAAACTGGGTATGGATAAACTTTTAGAAACCAAATATGCATAATAGGCGTTGCTAGCATTATATGCCCCATTCTTTCTCTTCTAGCAGACGATCTTATTATATCTACACCACATCTATCACATCTTAAATTAGCAAATTGAATTCCCTTATATTTGCCACAAGAACATTCAAAATCCTTAATAGGACCGAAGATGACTTCAGAAAATAATCCTTCTCTATCAGGTTTACCTGTTCTGTAATTAATTGTTTCTGGTTTGGTAACTTCACCATGAGACCAATTTAAAATCTCTTCAGGAGAAGCTAACTTTATTAAAATTGATTTTATATCTTCTTGTTTAATATATCTCATTTTTATTTAATCTCTTCTTTTACTTCTGCGCCTGCTTCAGGTAGTTTTTCTTTTTCAGTCTCAACTTTTGGTATTTCTTCCTTTTTAGGAGGCATTTCTTCTTTTTTGACATCAATAGAAAATCCTAAACCATTTAATTCTTTTATTAAAAGATTAAATGAAGATGGAATAGCAGGTGTCTGTATGGGTTCTCCTTTTATAATGCTTGTATACGCCTTGCCTCTTCCATAAACATCATCTGATTTTATAGTTAACATTTCTTGTAAATTATTGACTGCAGAATATGCTTCTAAAGCCCATACTTCCATTTCTCCTAATCTTTGTCCGCCAAATTGTGCTTTACCTCCTAATGGTTGTTGAGTTATTAATGAATATGGACCAATTGATCTTGCGTGAATTTTATCTTCCGCCATATGAATTAATTTCATTATATACATTACTCCTACACTTATTCTATCTTTAAATTTCTCACCGGTTCTTCCATCATATAATTCTACTTTCCCATCTTCTGGTAATCCTGCTTTTTTAAGTTCTTCTCTTATTTCTTCTTCGCCAACTTTTGAAATTGATGGTACTATTGCTCTATATCCTAAAACTTTAGCAGCATATCCTAAATGCAGTTCTAAAATTTGACCTAAGTTCATTCTAGATACAACACCTAATGGTGATAAAATTATATCTACGGGTCTACCATCTTTCAAAAATGGCATGTCTTCTTCTGGTAAAATTACCGAGATTACGCCTTTATTACCATGTCTATTTGCTAATTTATCTCCTATTTGAAGTCTTTTAAGTTTAGCTACTTCAACAGAGATTCTTTTAATAACCCCAGGCTCAGATATTTCTCCTCTATTTCTTTCTAAAACTTTTACCCTTATAACTCTTCCTGATTTACCTGGTTCTAAATACAAAGATGAATCTTTCACTTCTTCAACTTTTTCACCAAATATTGCCTTTAATAATTTTTCTTCTGGAGTTAATTCTACTTCTTTTTTGGGTGTTATTTTACCAACAAGTATATCGCCCGGTCTTACTCTAGCTCCAATTCTTATTATTCCTTCCTCATCCAAATTTCTTAACTTCGCTTCAGGAACACCAGGTATATCATTAGTAACCTCCTCCATGCCTAATTTTGTATCTCTTACATCTATAGAAAACTCCTCAATAGAAATAGAAGTAAAAGTATCTTCTTTTAATAATCTTTCTGAAACTACTATAGCATCTTCAAAATTGTATCCTCTAAAACTTAAAAATGCTACTAAAAGATTTGCTCCTAAAGCAAGAATCCCATTTTTCATACTAGGGCCATCTACTAAAACATCACCTTTTTTAAATTTTTGTCCCTTTTCTACAATAGGTTTTTGATTTATACAAGTAAAATCATTAGTTCTTTGATATTTCTTAAGAATATAGGTTTTCTTTTCTTTTTTACCACCTTTTCTATAATAAACTACTGTAAGATGCGAACCATCAACTTCTAACACTTCTCCATCATCTTCTGCTAAAATTAAATACCCGCTATTTTTTGCAACTATTTCTTCTAAACCTGTGCTAATTATAGGGATTTCTGGCTTAATCAAAGGAACAGCTTGTTTTTGCATATTAGAGCCCATTTGTGATCTATTTGCATCATCATGAACTAAAAATGGTATTAAATTTGTAGCTACTGAAAATGGCTGTATAGGCGAAACATCTATTAATTCAACTTCATCTTTATGGATCAAAGTAGGTTCTCCATTTACCCTACCTTCTACATATTCATCAATTATTTCGTCATTTTCATTAAGACTTGTTGTGCCACTTGCAATTTTGAAATTTTTTTCTTCTAATGAAGAGAGATAAATTATTTCTTTTCTATTAACTTTTCCTTCTTTGACTTTATAATAAGGGGTTATTAAAAATCCGAATTCATTGATTTTGGAATAAAGAGCTCTATAAGTTATAAGGCCAATATTTTGTCCTTCAGGAGTTTGAACAGGGCATATTCTCCCATAATGACTTGGATGGACATCTCTTACATCAAAACCTGCTCTTTCTTTTGTTAAACCTCCAGGACCGCTTGCTGTTAATCTTCTTTTATGTTCTAGTTCTGCTAATATATTTATTTGTGTAGCAATCTGAGAAAGAGGAGAAGTATTAAAAAATTCGTTTATGGCATTAGAAAACACCTTAGAATAAATTACCTGCCCAGGAACAAGCTTTTGTGTCTTATCTAAAACAGCCATTTTATCTTTAATAGCTTTTACCATTCTTATAAGCCCTATCCTTGTTTGGTTTTCTAAAAGTTCTCCTATCCCTTTAACTCTTCTATTCCATAATGCATCTATATCGTCTGGTTCTGCTTTTGGATTTTTCTGTAATCTTAATATTTCTTTAACTATTTCTATAAGATCATCTTTTTCTATAAAAAGAGAATTTAAACTCAAATTAAGTCTTCTATTTATATGGTATCTTCCAACCTCAGACAAAGAATATCTATCAGCCCTTCTAAACATATTTTCAAATAACAGCAGTGCATTATCATAAGTATTAGGCTCAAAACTTCTAAGTTTTAAGTGGATATAGAGTAAAGCATCTTCGGTATCTTCAGTATCATCTTTTTTTAAAGTATCTCTTATTATATTTACTCCTTCATCTAGTTCTTTAAACTGATCTTTTATTTCTTCTAAAGAGATCCCGAAGGCTTTTAATAATATAGTAGCGTATACTTTTTTCCTTCTATCTATCTTAACTTGTAATATATTACTAGGTTCTACTTGAAATTCTAACCAGGCTCCTCTAAAAGGAATTATTTTAGCCCCAAACAATTTTCTTTCACCATATGGAATAGCTGTAAAATAAACACCTGGGGATCTCAAAAGTTGACTTACGATAATTCTTTCATTTCCATTTATTATAAATGTGCATCTATCTGTTAAGATAGGAATCTCACCTAAATAAACATCTTGTTCAGATGATTCATTATTTATTAGATTTGTTAATCTCAATTTCCCCCTTAATGGAGCAGAGTATGTCCATCCTTTTTCTTTGCATTCTTCTTCTGAATATTTTGGCTTTCCTAAATAACAGTCTACAAAATCTAGCCTAAGTTCTTTTTCAGAATAATCAAATATTGGGAAATATTCCAAAAAAACCTTTTTCAGGCCCTTATTGATAAAATTCTCAAAACTTTCTTTTTGATATTCTAAAAGATCTTCAGGATAGTCTATTTTGAATTTAGAGAAAAATTTTTTTTGCAAAATCATATAAACTTTTTGAATAAAAGCTTTATACTAGAAAAAATATTTATTTTTTCATTAAAAAATAAGATTATATACTAAAATTATAATCGATGAATTTTTAAATGTCAATACTTTTATTTTCTATTAAAATTAAGGATTTTTATTTTGTTTTAAAATTTGATTAAGAATTTCTATAGAATCTGCATCTTTGAACTTGTTTTTATATTCCTCTATTAACTTATAAGCTTCGTCTAAATTTTCTGTCTCTTTTAAGATTCTTATGGCAATAAGATATTGAACTGGTGTTTGAGGATAAAATTTCCGTGCAAAATTTTCTCTTAAAAGCTCCAAAGCTTTTTCTTTTTCACCTATCTGATAATATAAATTAGCTAAAAGAAAAATGATTCTTGTTGAATCTCTATAAGTTATTTTAAGATTTTCTAAAATTTCTTTTGCCTTATCCATTTCACCTAAAGATTGTAAAACACCAGCATATTGCATCCGAATATCAGGGTATTTAGGATAAATTTCTATATATTTATTAAATATTGCATAAAGCAACCTTAGATCGTCTTGATACTCTAAATTGCTAAGTCTTTTTGCATTTACAACCCTACTTAAATGAAAAGTTAAAATATTGTAAATTCTTGCATCATATGGATCTTTTTCTAAGGCTTTAATATAAATTTTTGTAATCCTATTTACTTCATCTATGAACCTTATTTTAGCTATGTTAGCTTCTATATATCTACTTGTCATTACTGCTATTTCAGGAATAAATTGTGTATTATAAGAAATTAGCTTTTCGAATTTTTCTAAACCATTTGGATATTGAGCTTGAACAGCTTTTATAATTTCATAAACAAAATAAAAATGCATTAAATTAATAATAATTCCTATAACCAACAGTCCATAGATCAAAACAGTTAAGGATAATCTCTCATAGCTTTTTCTTTCTTTTATGAAATTTATTTTAGGAGCTAATAAAGAAAGACCGAAGAAAAAAGGAATATAACTTGCTTGAATATCAAATAAAGTAATATTTTGTCCTAAATAACCTAAAATAAATCCTAAAATAACTGCCTTTAAATATCTATCGTTAAGATTTATAAAAATTGCATAAAATATAGCGAGAATAAATATAAACCAAATTAATGCTCCTATTATTCCTGTAGTTACTAAAATTTCTATATATTTATTATGAGGTCTATCAAAAATAACTTCTTCATAATTATAAATTTCAGGGTTGAAAGCCTTAAAATAGGCTATAGGTGAATTTTCTAATCCATACCCTAAAATAGGTTTCTCTTTCCAGGCATTTATAAATATACTCCAAGCTAAATATCTTGCCATATAAGCTCTTGGATCTCTAAAAGTATCATAAATTCTTCTTATTCCAGGAATATATTTTGCATATTCAGAATTAACAAAATAATAAGCAAATATTAAAAAAGAAAATATTAAAAGTAATAATAAAACTTTATAACTAAGCTTTGTATTAGAAGTTAAGAAATAATAAAGAAGAGCTATTGGTATAGCTATACCTAAAGCCAAGATCGATCCTCTGGTTTCTGAAATAATAATATTACCAATTGAAAAAGCGATAGCAATAAATATTAAAAATTTCTCGAGAGTAGTTGAATTTTTTAAAAAGTATAAAGAGATAAAAAACATTAAAACAGAGAAAAACCCTACAAAAGTAGCATTGCCAAAAGTTGAATCGGGGCGGTTTATTCCTTGAAGGTATTGAGATACTTCTTTTAGTGAAACTATATAATGAACGATTAATAAAGAATAAAAAATTGTTTTTTTAAATTCAGGATCTATTCTAAAAACTATATATAAAACTAAAAACCACAAAACAAAATGCAATAACCCCCAAAAACCTTCCATCCTCTCAGCATTCCCCCAAAAAGATAAGTAGGGCCTTAAAGAAAAAGGAATTAAAAAAAGATTTACTAAGACTAAAATTATTGCTGCCCAAAAGATATATTCATTTTTTTTAGGAAGATAATTAATATTTTTGATAATCAAAATTAAAGTTAAGGCAAAGGCTATTTCAATCAAGATTCTGAAA
Organism: uncultured Candidatus Saccharibacteria bacterium; assembly: GCA_964655375.1. Taxonomy (GTDB): domain Bacteria; phylum Patescibacteriota; class Minisyncoccia; order UBA6257; family HR35; genus JAGDVT01. The sequence continues at coordinate 36,375 of CAZZNB010000042.1, read as the reverse complement.
TAAATAGCTTTCCCTGTTATATATGGGAAAAATAAATTAAAGGAACAAAAAGAACCAGGGCAAACTAAAACTAAACTAAAAGGTACTAAAAAAAGAATTATTTTTATTAAAAATAAAATTGTTTTTTCCTCTTTAGTCATTATTTAATTATAAAAGTTTTTATATTTCTACAAAACCTTATTTGATAAAAATTTTCTAATCTATAAAATCTTTTGTTTTATGAAAGAACATTGGAAACAAAGGAAATAAACTTGATTTATTCCAATTAACAAGTTTATGGAATTAAAATTTCATTATATTTTTTAATTTTATTAGATGTAAATAATTTTTTTCTTTGATGTGAGGTAATTCTTTTTTTATAAATTAATTGTAGCGTGCTGATTATTTTAAGTTTAAAATTTATATATTTTTTAAATATGAAACTAAAGGCCCCGGCGTTGTTAGCCGGGGCCTTTAGTGCAAAAAACTACCAAAAACTTACTTAGAAATATACACAGAATTTGTTAGAGTCTTAGTTTCAACAGTTCCTGGGAAAGTTGTAGACATTTCTGTACTAGGAGTCTCGTCATTATCCCACTTCATAGTATTTAATTTAACTTGATACCATCCTGGAGTCCATGAATCTGGTGTCTTAGCAAATTTTACTTCTAATACACCAGTATTTCCATTTCTAACTACGTAATAGGCACCACTAGTTTCAACTCCGCTAATTGGAGTAACATCTGGGCTTCCCATATCGACTGTAGCTGCTCCTGTAGATGAAGCAGTAAAGGCACCACTTTGAGGGATATATACATCGCCTCTTTGAGCAGTTATTTGAACTTTAAAGACTGCATTTAATGTAGAAGTGGGCTCATTTTCACCCCTTGTAGCAGAAGCTAAAGCTTCTAATACTTTCCACTGAGCAGCTACTACCCTATAGATATATTGAGTATCTCCTGTAGCACTACCAGTAGAAGGTTGACCGCCTTGATCTGATGCTCGTTCTGCTTCAGCTGCTGTTACTGTCACTTGAATGGTAGCTGGTGTTTCAGTAGCTAGACTTTGATCAACTTTTAAGTCACCCACAACTTTCAAAACAACTTTTTGATCTTTATTAATAGTTATTAATGGAGTAGCAAAATCTACTGCAGCAAATTCAGTGGTTGTCCCAGAAGTAACATTAGTTACACTATCAATAGTATTATCATTAGCATCAACTAACTTAAGAGAAGATACAGTTAAGTTACTAAAAGTAGGAAGAATTTCTATTTTTAATACCTTTAGAGTATCATTATCTGCTCTTAAAACAAATCTTACAAGTTCTACATTTTTAACATCTCTGTTTGCATCAGCAGCAAAATTATTTGAAGCAGGTGATGCTTGATCTTTGTAGATTACTAAAGCTACTCCAGATGGAGTGATTTTTTCTACAGAAAACTCTCTTTTTACTGTACCAGTTACGCTAGGAGTGTGTTGAATTCCAGCGCCATCTACAGCTCTTAAGTCGCCACTTCTAACTTCTAAAGATAAGGTACCAGCATTATTAATATCTCCGCTATCTACTGTTGGGTTGACATTAACTCTTACAACTAAAGTTACTTCTCCATTAGCAGGTACTCTTACTTTTAAGCCTGTAAATGTGTATTCATATGTTGAGACGTCAGTTCGATTATATTCATTTGCAGGAAGAGAAGCAACTTTTTCATTACCAACATATAGATCAAAGGAATTGAACAATTTTGTAGGTACTACATTAGAGGTCAAAACCATTCTTAATCTTTGAACTTCAGAAGGTGCATTTTTAGAAATAACTCTAACACCTAAAACATCAGCTGATTCACCTTCTTTTATAACCACACCACCACCTGGAACTGCTGCTAGCCTAACTTCTACTGTTGCTTCTCCTGCAAGCTCAGGTTGTGTTGGTTGCTCAGCTGTAGGTTGTTCAGGTGTTGTTGGAGGAAGTTGAGCACCTCCTAAGGCAGCTAATAATAAGCTTAAAGCTCCTTGAATATCACCAGCCTGAATTTTTTGTAATACTTGAGCTAATAAATCTGGTGAAATTCCTGTTGTTGGTTGTTCAGGTTGTTCTGTTACAACTTCTTCTTGTACACCTTTAACAAGACTTACAAGTTGACTTACTCCTTGAGGACCTACCCAATTTCCATGCCATGCTCCATACCATTCCGCATAAAATTCTTTTACTGCACTTCTTGTTTGAGTACCATAATAGCCTGTAGCACCTGCAGGAATATTATATCCTGCTTCTATTAAACAAGCTTGTAAGTTTCTAACTGCTGAATTTCTTGCACCAAACCTTAAAACATTTTGAGGATTTTTAACAGCGCTTAAAGCGTCTGGATCACAAGTTTGTGCTTTTAATAAACCGACTGGTGATAGAAAATAAAATAAAGTAGCAAAGGCTACAAGGTAAACTAAAGATTTTTTCATTTCCATATTATTTTTTAATCGACCTTATTGCTCTGCCACAATTATGGGCACGAGCGTAGGTTATTTGTTAATCAATTTATTAATTTAATTATTTAATTGCGACCTTAATTGTTATTTAGAATAATTATAAGGCATATATTTTAAAAGTCAAGTTTTAATTGTGGATAACTAAATTTCAAATTTCTAATAAAATTTTAAAGCTTATATATTTTTTTGTCAAGTTTTATAATATTTTTATGAAAAAAAACAATAAAGAAAAGCCTCAAAAAATAAAAGAGATTTTAGAGGCCTTAAATAAATTAAAAGACAGCTATTTGTTTACAGAGATTTTAGGATGGCTATTTATATTTTTATCAATCTTTACAGTCATTTCAGACTTTAATAAGGGCGGAGTTTTAGGAAATTATTATAAAAATTTTATTATTAAAATTTTTGGAATATCACATTTTGGACTAATTTTACTATTTCTATTTTTAGGAATAAGCTGGTTATTAAGATTTAATATTAATTGGAAGATAAGTAGTTCGCTAGCTCTTTTAGTTTTGTTTTTAGTGTTCTCTGTTTTTTCTGAAATTATTTTTCAAGATGGAGGGGTTATTGGTAAATGGTTATTATCTTTTGAAAATTATTTAGGAAGATTAGGGTTGGCTATTGTTTTAATTATTTTATCATTTATATCTTTAAGTATTATTTTCCAAAAACCCTTTTCAGAAATTTTAAGTTTAATTTTACAAAGATTCAAAAAGGAGGGAGTTGAAATAGAAGATTATACAAAAGAAGTAAAGAAGGAGATTAAAGAAAAGAAGGAAATTACAAAGTCTCCGGAAATCATAAGGCCAACAAAAATAAAACAAGAAGTTAAAGAAGAAATAAGGTTGAAAAAATTGCCAATAAAAACATCATGGGAACTACCACCTATTTCTTTATTAGATAAAACAGAAAGCAGGCCTGATAGCGGTGATATTAAAGAAAATATAGAAATTATTAAAACTACATTTGAAAATTTTGGAATTAATGTAGAGGTAGTAGAGGTTACAATTGGGCCAACTGTAACAAGATATGCAATAAAACCGCCAGAGGGAGTAAAACTTTCTAAAATTTTAGCTTTGCAAAATGATTTAGCTTTAGCCTTAGCAGTCCAAAATATAAGAATGGAAGCTCCTATTCCTGGAAGGGCCTTAATAGGGATTGAGGTTCCAAATATTAAATCAGCAATTGTAAGATTAAGATCTTTAATTGAAAACCCTGAATTTTTGGAAAGTGAAAGTTTATTACTTTTCCCCTTAGGAAGATTAATAACAGGAGAGCCATTTTATGCGGATCTTGCGCTTATGCCACATATTTTGATAGCTGGAACTACAGGCGCAGGAAAATCAGTTTTTATTCATTCTTTATTAATATCTCTCTTAATGAAAAACACACCAGAAGTTTTAAATTTAGTATTAGTAGATCCTAAAAGGATAGAGCTTGTTAGATATGAAAATTTGCCCCATCTTCTGATGGATCCTATTTTAGATGTCAAAAAAGTTGTTTCAGTGATGAACTGGTTGATAGATGAAATGGAAAAAAGATATAAAGAATTTCAAAATTATAGAGTGCGCGATATTGATTCTTATAATAAGTTACAAATTCAAAAAAAGAGGAAAATAATGCCGAGAATTATCTTTATTATAGATGAGATGGCTGACCTTATGATAAAACAAGGAAACCTTATAGAATCTGCTATAGTTAGATTAGCTCAAATGGCACGAGCAACAGGGATCCATTTAGTTTTAGCTACACAAAGGCCTTCAGTAAATGTTGTTACGGGTTTAATCAAAGCTAATATTCCTAATAGGATATGTTTCAAAGTTGCTTCTCAAGTTGATTCAAGAACTGTCTTAGATTATAGTGGAGCTGAAAAATTAATAGGTGCAGGAGATATGCTTTTTATAAGTAATATATTTGGCGGCATGAAAAGAATACAGGCACCACTTGTTACAGAAAAAGAGATAGAAAGGATTGTTGATTTTTGGGCAAAACAAGCTTTAGAAAAAGAAGATTTTGAAAAAGAAGAAATTTCTTTAGAAGAATATGAAAAACCAAAAGATACTTTAGAAACTGAAGAGACAGAGGAGGAATTAGTTAAAGCTGCATTTCAAATAATTTTAGAAACAGGGAAGGCTTCTACTTCGCTTTTACAAAGAAAATTAAAGATAGGATATTCAAGAGCAGCTAGAATTTTGGATATTTTAGAAGAAAAAGGAATAGTAGGCCCACAGGAGGGAACTAAACCTCGCAAAATATTAATTGAAAATATAGAAGAATTTAAAGAAAATATAAATGGAAGTGAAATTGAATGAATATTTAAAAGAATTAAGAGAAAATGCTAATTTATCAAAAGAGGAATTAGCTAAAATTTTAAAAATAACTCTTAGTCAAGTAGAAATATTAGAAAAAGGAGAATTTAATAAATTACCTCCTTTTATTTTGAAACAAATTTTAAAAAAATATAAAGATTTTTTCAAGCCTAAAGAAGATTTAATTATCAAAGAAAGAAATATTAGCTTTGTTAATTTTTACAAGGAAAAACCACTTGTAAAAGATAAGCTTAAATTTGAAGTGCCTATGATTCTAATCATCTTTTTTTGTTTTCTTATTCTTGTTTTATATCAGATTTTCACTCTAATAATTCCTCCAAAAATAAAAATAATTTCTCCTCTAAATAATACAATTTCCTATTCTAAAATTATTAAAATCAAGGGGTATGTAGACCCAAGAAGCAAATTTTTTATAAATAGAGAAATTGTTGTTTACGATGAAAAAGGATATTTTGAGAAAGAGGCAATTTTAAAAAAAGGCGCAAATAAATTTGTCCTTGAAGCTGAAAATTATTTTGGCTTAAGGCATACAGTAATTTTAACTATTTATTATTATTAAATAATTATTTTAATAATATCACCTTCTTGAATAACATAATCTTTGCCTACTTGTTTTATAGCCCCCCTACTTTTTGCTTCGTCCCAATTTGAAAAACTTAAAAAATTATCCAAATTAATAACTTCTGCACTTTTAAATTTATTATAAAAATCAGAGTGGATTTTTTTTGCACAATCAAGAATTGAGGAATTTTTTTCTATAAACCAGCTTTGTGTTATTTCTTTAGTAAAAGTAAAAAACTCGATCAGGTCTATATCTTTACGAAATTCATTTAAAAACCACTGGATATTTGAACCTATTTCTTTTTTAATTTCTTCATCTTCTTCTATTTCTAATTCAAATAAACAATCTAATTGGTAAACATTATGAAAACATAAATTTTTGAATTTATTTAAATCTATTTGCTTATTACCATTAATTAAAAGAAACCATTTTTTTGTTATCAAAAGATTATATTCTTTCAATTGGCTTTGGTATTCTTCAAATCTTTTAAATGGTCCTAATTTTTCATAAATAAATTTCAAGGCTTCCAATTTTTCTTTATCTTTTTTAGTTTTTTCTAATTTTTTTATAGCTTCTTCAATGATTACTTGATCTGATTTAATTATTTCTTCTTCAATTATTAAAATATCCCTTTCTGGATCAATATTACCTTCTACATGAGGAACATCTATTCTTTCAAAATTTCTTACTATTTCCAATATAATATCACATGCTCTCAAATAACTTAAAAATTCATTTCCTAAACCTAATCCTTTATGAGAACCTCTTATAAGTCCTGGTATATCCGAAAATTCTAAATAAGCAGGAATTAATTCTTTAGTTTTTGTAATAGCATGTAAATCTAATAAATTTTTTGAAATTACTAAAGCTGTTACTATTTTAGGCTTTTTTGTGGTAAAGGGATAATTTCCTATTTCTAAATCTATTTTAGAAACAGTTTTCAAAAATGTAGATTTCCCAGAATTTGGTAATCCACAGGTTCCTATTTTATACATTTAATAATTTTAAAAGATATTAATTATTTACTTCTGAAAAATTTTAGGTTTATTACAATATTTAACTCTGTACTTGAATAAAAATATTACCTTGGGACTATAAGAACATATGTCCTTATAGTCCCAGTTGAAATATTTAAATTCATCTTAGGATGTTCAAGGTTTAAAAATATTTTAATAAAAAATTTGGTTCTTAAGTTTTATTTTTTATAATTTTATTGAAAGGAATTTTAAATTGCCCGGGTGGCGGAATTGGAAGACGCGCTGGTTTTAGGGACCAGTGGGCTTTAAAGCCTGTGAGGGTTCGAATCCCTCCCCGGGCACTTAAAAATTCTTTACTATTAAACGTCTAATCTGAATTAACCAAATTAATTTTTAATAACTTCATGAAAAAAAGACCACCAATTGTGACAATATTTGGGCATATTGATCATGGGAAAACTACTTTACTTGATACTATTCAGAATACAAAAATTACCGAAGAAGAAGCAGGAGGAATTACTCAAAAAGTAAGTGCTTATGAAATTGAATACAAAGGAGAAAGAATAACTTTCATAGATACTCCGGGTCATGCAGCTTTTGAAAAATTAAGAGAAAAGGGGGCAAAAGTTGCTGATATCGCTATTTTAATCATTGCTGCCGATGAAGGTGTAAAACCGCAGACAATTGAATCATTAGAACTTATCAAAAATAACAATTTACCTTTTATAGTAGCTATAAATAAAATTGATAAACCTAATGCTAACCCAGAAAAAGTAAAAAAGGAACTAAGTAATTTAGGAGTAATTTTAGAAGATTGGGGAGGAGATATTCCTTCAGTTAATATTTCAGCCTTAAAAGGAATAGGAATAGATGATTTGCTTGAAATCATTCTAATAATGGCTGAAATGTTAGAGCTTAGATATGATGAAAATAAAGATGGTGAAGGATATATTTTAGAAGCTATTAAAGATCCAAGAAGAGGAATTTTAGCAGGATGTATAGTTTTAGATGGTAAAGTTAAAATAGGTGATTACATAATTACATCATCAAGTTATGGAAAAATTAAATTTATTGAAAATCCATTTGGCAAGCCTTTAAATTATGCTGAGCCTTCTTCACCTATTTTAATTGGTACTTTTGAAAATTTACCTATTGCTGGAGAAATTTTTAAGATAGGAGATAAAACAAGCATAAAAAATATCAAAGAAGAATTACAAGAGATAGAATTAAATTTCAAAAAACCAATAATTATTGAACCTCTAGAAAAAACATTAGATATTTCTTTAATTATCAAAGCAGATCTTATAGGTTCTTTAGAAGGAATCGAAAAATTATTAAGAAAAATTGCTGAAGAACAAAAAATTGGCATTAAAATCATAAAAAGAGATTTAGGAATTGTTACTGCAGAAGATTTAAAATTAGCAAAAAATACGAATTCTATTATAATTTCCTTTAACCTAAAAAATCCTAAAGCTATTTATGAAGAAGTTAAAACATTAAACCTCAGCTTGATTGATGTAAAAGTAATTTATGAATTAGAAGATATTTTAAATGAAATTGTCCAAATTAAAAGAACAGAATCACCAGAAAAAGGAAAATTAGAAGTTTTAGCGACTTTTAGCAAAACTTCTACAAAAAAGACAATTGGCGGTAAGGTAATTTCTGGTAAGGTAGCTTTAAATGATAGAGCTCTTATTATAAGAGATAATAGCATAATAGGCAAAGGAAAAGTTATAAGCTTAGAATCTAATAAAATACCTGTAAAGGAAGTTTTAGAAGGAAATCTTTGTGGTTTAATTATAAACACAAAAACAGATATTGAAATAGGTGATATTTTAGTTTTTCAATGAGATCAGAAAGAAAGAGATTTTTAATTATTGAAACTTTATCAAAAATTTTAAAAGATAGAATTGACCCAAAAATAATTTTTACAATTTTAGATGTTAGTTTGCCTCAAAAAGGAGGGGTTATGAAAGTTAAAATCAGCATTTTCCCTGATGAAAAAGCAAAAAAAGTAGTTTCTGAGTTAAATAAAGATTCTATCAAAATCAAAAATGAGCTTAAAAAAAGCATTTATTTAAGATATTTACCTAGAAAAATTATATTTCGATACTCTAAAGATTTGAAAGAAGCTCAAGAAATTGATAAAATTTTACAAGAATTAAACAAAGAAAAATGAGAAAGTTAAGTTTCACTCTAATTGAGCTCATAATGGTTTTAAGTATTCTTGCAATTCTTTTTGCTATTTCTATTTGGGCTATAAAACCCCTAGAGTTTTTTCGAAAAACAAGAGATACAAAAAGAATTGGAGACTTAGAAAATCTAAAAAAAGCTCTAGAATTGATTATTGCTGAAAATAAAGGAATTTTAACCCTTACTACTTCTACAAATAATATTATATTTTTATCATTAAAAGATAACTCTCCTACTTGTAGCACTTACATAAATTCTGGATTATTATCACCCCCTCCTTCTGGCTATGAATACAGATGTTCTAATGATCCAGAAGATATTATTAATGGGTGGCTTCCTGTAGATTTAATAAATTCTACCTTAGTGAATCTAACAAAGCTTCTAGTAGATCCACAAAATTCCCCACCTTATTTTTACTCTTTTATTACAGATGGAACAAACTTTGAATTTACAGCTTATTTAGAAAGTGAGACTAATAAAGGGCCTAATAGTATTTCCAGTAATGATAAAGGGAAATCAGATTATGTTTATGAAACAGGAAATTCTAATATTTCTCCTATTTCTTTCTTAAATTCTAGATCAGGAATTATAACTCCTTCCTGTTTTGCAAAAACTTTTGGAACAGTTGATAAACAACAAGCTATGCATGTTATCAAAGATTCTAATAATAATTATGTAGTTGCTGGATATGGAAGATATTCATCTGGAAGTGATTTTGACTTTTGGGTACTAAAATTAGATAATCAAGGTTATATCATTGCTCAAAATAATTTTGGAGGTGATAATCATGATTATTTCTACAATATAATTCAAACATCTGACGGAGGATATTTATTAATGGGATGGAGTAAAAGCTATAGTGGAACAAATGATGCAGTTGCAGCCAAGTTAAGTAGCTCTTTAAATCTTAATTGGTTAAAGTTTTATGGTACTTCTACAACTGATTATTTTAGAACTGCAGTTGAGGTAGATGATGGCTATATTTTGGGTGGGTATATTTCTGAAATTGGCAAAGCTTATATTGTAAAAGTAAACAAAAATACTGGAGAGCCTTTATGGCAAAAATTATATGGAACTTCTACTGGCCCATTAGAAATTTACGAAATGAAACTATTACCAGATGGTAATATTGCTATAGTTGGTGTATATAATAATTCGATGATTTGGTTTTCTAAAATTAATAAAAATGGCGAAGTACTTTTAAGTAAATATTATTCATCAAATGGAAATAATATTGGAGTAACTTTAGACATAGATGGAAGCAATTTCATTATTGGAGCTAGAACTACAGGAGTAAATGGCACACAGGATATTTTATTATTAAAGATTGATAATCAAGGTAATATAATTTCTAATAAAGTTTTAAGTGCTTCTGCTACTGAAGATATAAGAAAAATTCTTAATATAGATGATGGGTATTTAATTGTAGGGCATACTAATTCGTCTCCTGCTTTGTCGCACGATTATTTACTAACAAAAGTTGCCAAAAATTTTGATAATTTTTCTATAATTTTCCAAAAAATATATGGAGGGAGTGGAGCAGATTATGCTAGAGGAGCTATTATAGGTTCAGATGGAGGAATTTTGCTTTCAGGATATACTGCTTCTATTGGGGCTGGTTCTGATGATATATGGTTAGTAAAAACAAATTCTTCTGGTAACATTAACTTTAACACAACTTCGGTTATTATGAATAATATTAATTTAACTATTTCTTATCTAGGAGTTTTTCTATCTACTGATTTACCCTTAACAGTTGAAGATGTTTCTAGTTTATATTTTGCTATTTCTTTAGCTTCAATACACACTAATCGAATTTCTTACGCTGAATTTTCTCAAAGTAATTCTTGTGAATAATTTATTGTAATTTTTTAAAAAATTTATTATAATTTAAATTAATCGGCACGGTGCCCGAGTGGTTAGGGGACGGTCTGCAAAACCGTTCAACGTGGGTTCGAATCCCACCCGTGCCTATTTATTATAGGCCCCGTCGTCTAAGGGCTAGGACACCGCTCTTTCAAGGCGGAAATACGGGTTCGACTCCCGTCGGGGCCACAAATAAAAGAGGGAGCATAAATGCTCCCTCTTTTTAAATTAAATATCTTAAAGTTCTTTTTTATGGCTCTGGAACTGGTGCTTCTGGTGTAGGAACTCCTTCTGGTGCAGGAACTTCAGGACTTACAGTCCCTTCGGGAGCAGGTGGAACCATTTCTGGAGCTGGAGGAACTGGTGGCTGAGGAACTTCTGTTGGAATAGATGTTGGTGTAGGAGCTACTTGAGCTCTTTGTTGCAAATACCACCAAGCTAATAAACCTAAAACGACAAGAACTACTAATACAACGACTATTGTAACTAAATTTTTATTTTCCATTTTGAAAATTAATTTTAATCACGACCTTTTAAGATTTTAAAAAATATTTTATTTAAATTCAACTTTGCCACCTGCACTTTCTATTTTTTCTTTTATTTTATTTGCTTCTTCAACATCAACATTTTCTTTAATCGTTTGAGGAGGATTATCAACAATATCCTTTGCTTCTTTAAGCCCAAGATTTGGATTTATTTCTCTTAAAGCCTTTATTACTTGGATCTTATTCGCTCCAGCATCAACTAAAATAATATTAACTTTTGATGGACCAGCTGAAGGAGCTTCAGGAGATGCTTGTGGAATTGTTGCTTGAACTGGTATGTTTGCTGGCCCAAATTTTTCTTCTAACATCTTTATCAATTCATTTAGCTCAATAACTGTTAAGCTTTCTATTTCTTCAACTATTTTCCTAACTTTTTCATCCATTATTTCTTTTTAACATTATTTACGACCAGATTTAATTTTATTATAGGATTTTTTAAAGTTAGAACTAATTTTCTTAATAAAGATTTCAAAATTATATTATATTTTTGAATTAATACTTCTTTAGGTGGCAAATTGCCTATTTTAATTATTTCTTCTGGTCTTAATATTTTATTACCTACTAAAGCTTGTACTAATACTAAATTTTTTGTTTTATTAAATTCTGTAAGAATTTTAAATATTTCAATATTGTTTAAATCATTGAAATCAAAAATTATTCCTAGGGGTACTTTAAATTCATCTCCTTCTAAATCTAAATTTTTATTAGCTAATTTTAATAAAGTTTTTTTGACCACTCTAAAAATACCTCCAGCTTTTTTAATTTGATCTCTTAAAGAACTTTGGATTTCAAAATTTATATTAGATAAGCAAATAAAAAAAATCTTCTTCGATCTTTCAAAAAAATGTTTTAATTCTTCTATAATTTTTTGTTTTTCTTCCCTTGTCTTCATTTTGATCTCATGAGGCCTTACGGCTTTTAAGCCTGCCTCATTTCTTCGACCAAATTAAAATATTATAAAGAATTATCTTTAAAAGTCAATATTATCTTAATTTTTTATTAATAATTTTTTCATAAATTTCTTTCAATTCAGGCTTAGAAATATGAGTATAAAGTTGTGTTGTAGAGATATTTTTATGGCCTAAGATTTCTTGAACAGCTCTTAGATTAACTCCTGCTGAAATCAAAAAGGTAGCTAATTGATGTCTTAAAACATGTGGATGAACATTTTTAATAATTCCTACTTTGGTAGCGTAAGATTTGATAATTTTTTGAATAGCTCTTACAGACAATCTTCTAGGTTCTGTATTTCGAGCTAAAGAAATAAATAATGCTGGATGGTTATCATTTCTATTTTCCAGATAGTCTTTAATTGCTTTTTTGGCTCTTTCAGATAAAAAGACAGTTCTTATTTTATTTCCTTTACCCCTTATGATAATTTCCCCTTTTTCTATATCTATATCTCTATTTAAAGAACATAGTTCAGAAACCCTCAATCCTGTACTAAATAAAACTTCTAATATAGCTTTATCTCTTAATGATTTAAGGTCATTCCCCTTAGGAGCATTTAATAATTTTTCTAATTCTGATTCATTTAAAATCTTAATTTCTCTTTCTGGTAATTTAGGTAACTCTACTTGAGTAAAATCTATCACATCTAAGTTTAATTCTTTTTTTAAAAATTTTAAAAAATTCCTAAGAACTATTAAATAATGTACTTGAGTTCTTTTGCTCAATTTTTGTTCTGATAAATATATCCTAAATTGCCAAATTACATCTTTATTAATCTTTTTATATTGATTCTTATCAAACCATTCAAAAAATTTCAGCAGTCTATTAACATAGATCTTTCTTGTGCTTTCCGATCTTCCTTTAACTATTTCTAAATATTTTACAAATTGAAAAATCAAAGATTTAAGGTAATTTTCCCCTTCTTGCTTTTTCATATTTAATATTTTAAAATTATTTAATGGCAAATAGTAAAGTTCAAGAAATAATAAAAAAATTTGGGAAACATGAAAAAGACACAGGATCTTGCGAGGTTCAAATTGCTATTTTGACTGAAGAAATTATTAATTTGACTAAGCATTTACAAAAACATCCAAAGGATTATAATTCTAAAAGAGGGCTCATATTAAAAATAGCACAAAGAAGAAAATTGTTGAAGTATTTAGAAAGAAAATCTGTTACTAGATATAAAAAACTTAAAGAATTATTGAAGTTATGAATCCATTTGCTTCTTCTTCACAAAGAGTAGGTATTTTCATTGATACCCAGAATATTTATCATTCTGCAAAAAATTTTTACGGGAAAAATGTAGATTTTGGGAAATTAGTTGAAATTTTAAACCAAGGAAGGAATCTTATAAGAAGCATCGCTTATGTTATAAAATCCGATCTTAGTCCTAAAGAGATTTCGTTTTTTGAAGCTTTAATTTTAAAAGGAATAGAATTAAGGATCAAAGATATAATTTATTTACCAAGTGGCGAAAAAAAGGCAGATTGGGATGTAGGTATAGCAGTAGATACAATTAGACTTTCTAAGTTTTTAGATGTAATAATAATAGTATCTGGTGATGGAGATTTTGCACCTTTAGTAGAATATTTAAAAAATCAAGGTAATATTGTAGAAATAGCTGGATTTGGAAGAAATACTTCTGTAAAATTAAAAGAGTTAGCAGATTTTTTTTATGATCTAGATGAATTAAAAGATTACATTTTAATAAGAAAATGAAAAAGAAGTATAAAATAACATTAAATCCAGAAAATGGTTTTGAGATTGAATTTGAAATAAATGATTGGGCACAAAGGGCTAATGTCTCTTTGTTATCAAAATGTAAAGGGACATTAGTTTTAACAACAGTTGTTTTGGGTGATAAAAAAGAGGGTATTGATTTTACTCCTTTAACTGTAGACTATGAAGAAAAATATTATGCTGCTGGAAAAATTTACGGAAGTAGATTCATTAGAAGAGAAGGTAGGCCGTCTGAAACAGCTATTTTAAATGCAAGATTAATTGATAGATCTATAAGACCTACTTTGAAAAATTTTAATTATGAACTCCAAATTACAAATACTATTTTTTCTTTAGACCCTGAAATTGATCCAGACATATTGGCATTTTTGGGTTCATCTTTGGCAGTTGGACTTTTAGGATTTGAATGGAAGGGGCCTGTAGGAGCAGTTAAAATATGTAAAAAAAACAATAATTTTATTTTTTATCCGACAGAACTTGAAAGATCTGGTGCAGATTTTACTATATTTTTAGGAGGAATTAAAAATAAGATTAATATGATTGAATTAGAGGGGCAAGAAGTTAAGAAAGAAGATATTGTTAAAGCTTGTGAAATAGGAATAAAAGAGATAAATAAAGTTATAAGTTTTTTAGAGGATGTCATTAAAGAAAACATCAATAAATTTGTGCCTATTACAATTGACACTAAAAATTTCATAAAGTATGGGGAGGAATTTTTAAAAAAGCATAACTTAGATATAGAAAAAGCATTATTTAATTTTCAAGAAAGACCTGAGCTATATCAAATTTTTGATATATTAAATGAAGAAAGGGAATTTATAGATAATTTTGATTTAGTTTATAAGGGGATTTTATTAAAAATAGAAGATATTTTTAAAAGGAGAGTTTTAGAAAATAAAATTAGACCAGATGGAAGGAAGTTAGATGAAATAAGAAAAATAGAGATTGAAGTAGGTGTTTTGCCTAAGACTCATGGATCTGCATTATTTAAAAGAGGACTAACACATATTCTTTCTACAGTAACTTTGGCATCATTAGGAGAAGAATTATGGGTTAGAGAAATTGAATTTGAAGGCTTTAAAAGGTTTATGCACCATTATAATTTCCCTCCATATTCAGTAGGAGAAACAGGTTCACCTAGGGCCCCATCAAGAAGAGAAATTGGACATGGAAATTTAGTTGAAAAAGCTTTAAAGAATTTAGTTCCTTCTGAAGAAAAATTTCCTTACACCATCCGAGTAGTATCTGATGTTTTATCTTCAAATGGTTCTACCTCTATGGGAAGTGTTTGTGCTTCTTCTTTAGCTCTTTTTGATGCAGGTGTTCCTATTAAAAAACATGCTGCAGGAATAAGCATAGGAATTGTATATCAAGATGAAGAAAATTATGAATTACTAACTGATATCCAAGGGCCTGAAGATTTCTTTGGGGGAATGGATTTTAAAATTGCTAGCACAAAAGATGGAATTACCGCTATTCAGCTTGATGTAAAAATAGATGGCTTAACACCTAAAATTATAGAGGAATCATTAAAAAGAGCAATAGATGCTATAAATAAAATTTTAGATATGATGTATGAAAAAATAAACGAGCCAAGAAAAATATTGAAAGAGGGAGTGCCTTATGTCTCATTGCTTAAAATAGATCCTTCAAAGATTGGATTACTAATAGGTCCTGGTGGCAGAAACATTCATGAAATAATAGCAATTACAAATGCAAAAATAGATATAAAACCAGATGGAACTGTTTATATTTCTGCAGAAAATGAAGAATTACTTAAAGAAACTGAAAAGTTAATAAAGTCCTATACTAATTCCTATGAAATAGGCGAGTTAATAGAGGGGGAAGTTATAAAAATTATGCCATTTGGTGCTATATTAAATTTAGGAGGTAATCGTACTGCTTTATTACATATTTCTGAAATTGCAAATAAAAGAATAGATAACATTGAAAAAGAAATAAAATTAGGAGAAAAACTAAAAGTAAGGATAAAAAATATTTCTGAAGATGGGAAAATTTATGTATCTTTAAAAGATGCCAGATGAGATTAAATATAGAATAATAAAAGGGAGAGGAGAGGAAGAAGAAAAAGAGTTAAAAACATCTAAAGATATTCTTATAAAAAAAGAGAAAATTGAAGCTGAAAGTATTCCTCCGGAAAAAACAATACCCACCTTTAAGATTACAAAGAAAGAACCTATTCCTGAGAAATTACCAGAAATAGAACCAATTGAAATTCCTGAACCTACTGAAGAAAAATTGATAAAATCAGAGACAAAAAAAACTCCGAGTGTAAAACTTAAAATTCCTAATATAGAAATTCCTAAAATTCAAATAAAGCCTTCTTTCAAAATAAATAAAAAACTTTTAACTTTATTGGCTTTTTTGATATTAATTCCTTTTATTATTTATGGCGGATTTTATGCTCTTAATAAAATAGATGTTTTTAATAATATTTTTAAAAAAGAGACACCAAAAGAAGAAAGAGGGGGAACCGAAGAAAAAATAATTACTAGCATTTTTCAACAAACTACACCTACAGATATAATATCTACTCAAACTGAAGAAGTGGCTACAGCTTCATTAACGCAATTAACTGAATCTACAATTACTACTTCTACTGAATCTACTATATCAACTACTTCTCAATTAACTACAACACCTACTTTATCTACAATATCTACTTTAACACCCCTAACTTCTTCTGCTCCAACCAAAACTGAAATTAAAGAACTCCCTAAAGCTGAAGAGGAAAAATTGGAAACACCTTCTCCTAAATCAGAAGAGATTAAAGAAATAAAAATAGAGGATATTGAAAAGCAAGGAACAAAAACTGTTTTTCCTTATTTAAAAGTACCAGAGATTAATATTTCTTTAGATGAACTTACTACAAATGATTTTAGACTAAAATGGCTTGATTTAATAAAAATTCAAAAATCTGCAGGTAGTTTATATAAAATTAATTTTTTTTATAATAATCAAGTTTTGCTATCAGATTTTATTAAGGATTATTTCATAACTCCATCTTTTATAGAAAAAAAATATCAAGAGGCTTTTAAAAATAGCTTAGGGGATTCTTATGTAATTTTAATGTATTATACTTATACTCGCAAATTTCCTGTTATAATATTTACAATAAAAGATGAAAATGTTGTTGTTCCTTTTATGAGGTTGTGGGATAAAGAAAGCTTGTTAGATGATTTTAAAAAATTATATTTAGGATTACCAAAGGGGAAATTAATTAGGCTTTATACAATTACAGAAGAGTATGAAGGTGTTAAATATAAAATAGCTTATTACGATAATGATTATAAATTTATATGGACAATTTATAATAATAACTTAATAATTTCAACGAGCTTAAACGCATTTAAATATATTATTAAAAATTTTAAATAATGGATTTAGAAGAAATCAAAAATAGATTGTTAAAAGAAAAAGAAGAAGTTGAATTGCTTCTAGATGAGATAAATTCTGAATTGGAAAAAGTAAAAGAAAGTGATGAATTTGAAACATCTGATATTGCAGAAAAATATGAAGAGAAAAGTGATTTTTATTCGAAAAAAGAAATTTTAGAAAGAAGACTAGAGAACATAAAGAGGGCGTTGCAAAAAATAGAAAATGGCACTTATGGAATATGCATAAAATGTAATAATCATATTGAAGAGGCTCGATTAAAAATTGACCCTACAACAGAGCTATGTAGAAAATGTACAACTTGAGTTATTGAACTTTATTATAATACAAAAATATTCTATCAACGCGAGGAATACTGAACTCATCACAACTTGTCATTTCAACTCTATAGCGCATATATCTCCCTTTATTATTTCCCTCTGTTTCTTTGTCTAATAAAATAATTTCTCCAGGATTGCTATTTTCAATATAAAAACAAGATTCATCGAGAGAAGAAATATTGTCATTAATACAAAATATAAAAGTTACCATAGAATCTTCTTTTGTTCCAAACCAAAAAAATTTATTAAATTTCGAAGTTGTACCAAAATCAAAAATAGGAGATTCTAAATAACCATTTCTATAATGTACGCAATTCTCTGTTTGCAAAAAACCTATTTTATAAAATAAAAAAATAAAAAATGTTAAACTACTTAGTCCAAAAACTATAAAAGAATTTTTTAATTTTTTCAAGTAAACCATATTCTCTTGAAAATTCTTTTGATATTAGAGCCGAACCTGCTGAGGCTGAAAACTTTCTTACTTCATACTCATTTTCAAATATATTAAGTTCATCTTTAGGAAATTTTACTGAAATTTCTAAAATATTTTTTAGCAAATTTAAACTATTTTCATACAAAGAAAAGCCTCCTATCATTACTAAGCCTGCTGGTAATTTATATTCTTTTTTAATATTCTTTATATAATCTTTAATCTTAAATTCTTCAAAATATTCTTTTAATTTTTTTTCTATAAACTTGAAAATTTGTTGTTTTAATTTTTCTTCTTTTTTATTTATTTTCCCTCCTACAGTAGTTGGTGGTTTATGTAATTCTGTTTTAATTTTTTCTATTTCTTCAAGATCTACTTTTAAATATAAAGCTAAATCTTGGTATAAAATCTCTGAACCAAAATCAAATACTATCATCTCAACAAGTTTTCCTTCATTAAAAATTCCTATACTTGTAGTTTCACCACCGATATCAATCAGGCCTACTCCTATCTCTTTATCTTTTTTAGATAAACAAACTTTACTAGAAGAATAAATAGAGGGGAAAATGTTAGTTATTTCTAAATTCAAGGTTTTAAAAAGATTTTTAATTTTTTCATAAAGAGATTTATAACAAGTTATAAAAAGAACATCTGCGTCCAATCTTTTACCTGCAAACCCTAAAGGATCTCTTACTTCCTGTATGCCATCTATTAAAAATCTTAAAGGTTCCTCAATTAAGATTTCTTGATTGTTCAAAAGCAAAAAGTTTTTAGCAGTTCTTATAGTTTTTTTAATGTCTTCTTCCTTAACATTATCTTCAAATATAGCGTGTCCTTTTTGTACATGTTTCTGAAAACTAGGCAATGTTAAACTAACATTAAGTTTATCAATCTTTTTAATATCAAAAGTTTCTAATGTATTTTCTAAAATATTACTTAATAAAGAGACTAGGTTTTCTTGATCTATTATATCATTTTTCCTAAAATATTCATTTTTTAGAGAGGTATTATAAGATATTAACCTCCCATCATAAGTTTCTTCTAAAATAGTAAATTTTATCTCATAATGTCCTAAATCTAATCCAAAATAAAAATTTCTCATCCTTCGTATTTAATATATTGAATATATCTCTTTGCCATATCTAATGCTTTTTCCAACGGCCAACCTTCTTTTACCTTCTTTTGAATAAAGCTTTGAATTTTTAGTCTATACATTCTATATTCTTTCTTTCTCCTTTCATTCATAGGCCTTGATTTATACATATTTTTTTTAACTTCAATAACCGTTCCTGATTTTTGGAATCTTGTTAAAAATCTTTTTAAAAGTTGCTGTGTTGTTTCTTTTTTTTGTTTTTTTACTTTAACCCTCATTTTTTAAAATCTCATAAATTTTTTCTAATGGTTCTTTAGGTGGATTATAAACTACTGAATGAATTGAGCCTCCTTTATCATTTTTAAACCTTGGAATTATATGGATATGCAAATGGTCTATAGCTCTTCCTGCATTTTTGCCTTCATTTATCCCAATAGTGAAATCTCTTGTATTTAACTTATTGCTAATTTTTTTCATTATAGATTTAACGAATTTTATTAATTCTTCTCCATACTCATCAGGTAAATCAACAAAGTTCTCTATATGATCTTTAGGAATAATCATGGTATGCATAGGAGCATGAGGATTTATATCAAGAACTGCAATAAAATTTTTAGTTTCATCAATCATGTAACTACTTATTTCTTTTTTTGCAATTTTACAAAATATACAATTCATTTTAATCTAATTTTTAATTCTTCTATTAATTTATCTACAGGGATAGTTTCCTGAATTTTATCAGCCATATTCTTTAAAATAACTGACTTGCTCCCCATTTCTTGATGTCCTATTATTATACAATATTTTACACCAAGTTTATCTGCGTATTCCAGTTGAGAAGTTAAGCTATTTTTAGCAAAATTTTCTGCTACACTTATATTATGTTTCAAAAGTAAATCATAAACAGAAAGGGCATAAGGTTTTGCTCTTTCAGCAGCATAAGCTATGAAAATTTCAGGTTTTTTACTGATTTTTAAGTCTATCTGATGAAGTTTAACAATTTCCATCAATCTTTCTATACCAATAGCTCCTCCAACCCCAGGAGTTTGCTTACCGCCTAAAAATTTAATTAAATAATCATATCTTCCTCCACCACCAATAGCAATAGGAGATTCAATAAAAAATATTTCAAAAACAGTCCTAGAGTAATAATCAAAACCTCTTACAAGATGGGGATCTAATTCATATGAGATTTCTAATTCTTCTATATATTCCAAAACTTTTTTAAAATGTTCTTCACATTGTTTACATAAATAATTCACTAAAATAGGAGCATTTTTTTTAATTTCTTGATCTTTTTCATTTTTACAATCAAGCATTCTTAAAGGGTTAGTAGTGTATCTTCTTTTACAATCTTCACATAGATTTTTTAGATATTTTCTATAATATCTTTTAAGAGCTTGCTTATATTTATTTCTGTCATTTAAGCAACCTATACTATTTATTTTGAAGGTAAAATCTTTTAATTTCATTTTTTTCAAAAATCTATCAAAAACCTGGATAATCTTAGCGTCGTAAATAGGATCTTCCGAACTTAAAACTTCAATACCCCATTGATAATGCTCTCTGTATCTACCTGCTTGTGGTCTTTCGTATCTAAACATTGGCCCAAAATAAAAAAGGCGGACTGGTTGAGGCCAAGAGTGCATGCCATTTTGAAGATAAGCTCTTGCTATTGACGCTGTTCCTTCAGGTCTTAAGACATATTTTTCGCCTTTTTCTTTTCTCCCGACGTAAAACATTTCTTTTTCTATAACATCAGTAGATGCCCCTAAAGAAGCTGTAAAAATTTCTTCTTTTTCTACTGTAGGAGTTCTTATATATTCAAAACCATATAAATATGAATGTCTTACTATTTCGTTGAATAACCTTAAGAAAAGCTCAGCATCTTCTTTTATTAAATCATGCATCCCTCTTGGAGATTGGGGTACTATTTTAAATTTTTTCATAAATTATTAAATTTAATTACTTTAATTAACTTTCCTAATGGGCTTATTTTGAATGAAACTTTGCCTATTATTCTGTCTTTTTTAAGAGGCCCCCATTTTCTTGAATCAAAACTTTCATCTCTATTATCTCCTAAAACAAAATATTCATCATCTTTTAATTGTATTCTCTCTTCTCCCAAATCAAAATTTTCATCTTGAATATATGATTCTTCTAATTTAAATCCTTGTGGATTTTCTTTGTTATAAATATAGATATTTTTTCCTTTCAAATAAATTGTTTCTCCTGGTAATCCTATAATTCTTTTTATATAATACTTTCTCTCATCAACTGGTGGTATAAAAACTATTACATCACCTCTTTGGGGATCTTGAATTTTAGTACAAATTTTACAAATAATCAAATAATCTGCTGTATGATAATTAGGTTCCATACTTTCTCCCATTACAATAAATGGTTCGAAAATAAAAAATCTCACAGGCAAAAAAATTAAAAGAAAAGTTAAAATTATTTCTATAATTTCTAGAATTTCTAATTTTTTCATTAAAATAATTATAATGAAAAATCACTCAAAAATCAAATTAATTTTTGGCTTAGGAAATCCTGAAGAAAAATTTAAAAATACTCCACATAATTTTGGAAGAGATTTGATTGAACTTTATTTAAAGCCCGTAAAAGAAAACAAATTTTCTATTGTAGGAAAATATAAAAATCTTTATCTTGCCATTGGGAAAACATATATGAACGAATCTGGTAAAGCTTTGAAAGAGGTGTTATCTTTATTTAAAATAAAATCGCAAGAAACCTTAATTATTCATGATGAAGCAGATCTTCCTTTTCTTTATATAAAATTTACTTTTGATCAATCAAGTTCTATGCATAAAGGAGTTGAATCAATTTATAAAAATTGTGGCACAGAAATCTGGAGAATGAGGATAGGAATTCAAGATAAAATAAGAAAAAAAGCCGAAGAGATAATCTTAAAAAAACTATCTAAAAATAAACTTATAAAATGGGAGGGGGCTAAAAATAAATTTAAGGAAATTTTAGAAAAATTGGCAAATTTACCAATAGAAAAACTGAACTTGCCAAGAGATTTTTTTTATAAATAGCCAATTTCTTTAAGATAATCTCTATATTCCCATTCCCATAAATCTTTACAAGCTAAAAATCCTTTAAAATCTTCTTCTGGGCTATCGAATTCTTTAAGCTCCCATTCATAAGTAATTTCACCAAATTTGTGTTGGCAATTAGAATCTCCTTCTTTTATTTTGTCTCCCATGCTTCTTAAATATTTTTTAGCACCACAAATTTCACATATTTGAATTTGATTAATTCTCAAAATATAACGTTTTTCCACATATTTAGGTAGGACAATTTTTTTACCTGATCTATCTATTAAGAATGGTTCTTCATTCAAAGCATAAAAATAAGCTGCTGTTTGAAGTCTATAATCATCATAAATTTCTAAAGCTGTTTTAATATCAACTAAAGAAAAAAATCCATCTAATTCTGCTAAAATATCAAAAGTTCCGCTATATCTATAATCTGAATGTTTAATCCTTTTTTCAATCCAATCTTGCTTTGAGAAAAAGGCATGCTCTTTCAAAAAGTTTTCAAATCCGTTTTTAAAACCAATATATTCTGGAGGAACAATAATTTCTCGCCCTCCAACTATTGCTTCTAAAATTTCATGAACAATACTTCCTTCTTTTGCAGCTTTTGATTTTTTCTCTTGGGCAACTTCAAAATTTTCTTGAGCTGCATAGAAATAATAAAGGGCTGGTTTACTTTTAATATCAACGATTGAAGTCACCCTAGGATACCATACACCGTTTATTACATATCCATGTCTCTTTTTAAATTCTTCTAAACTCATATCTTTTTTCATTTTTCCTTTCTTTATAATTATAAAATTATAATGGAGATAGTTCTATATCCAAATAAAATTTTGAAAAAAGAAGCGAGGAAGGTTGAAAAAATTGATAAAGAAATTAAACAAATAATAGAAAAAATGAAAAAAATTATGGTTAGGGAAGGAGGTATTGGAATCTCTGCTAACCAAATAGGTATTGATTTGGCAATTTTTATTGCTAAACCGAAAGATAAATTTTATGTTTTTATTAATCCTGAAATTATCGAAACAAAAGGAGAAGAGTTAAAAGAGGAAGGTTGTTTAAGTATTAAAAATAAATATGGATTTGTAAAGAGAGCAAAAGAAATTAAAATAAAATATCAAACTCTATCTGGCAAAGAAAAAACTATGAAAGCAAAAGGGCTTTTAGCTCATATCATTCAGCATGAATATGACCATTTAAAGGGAATTTTATTTATCGATAAAGCAACACAAATTTATGAAATAAACTCAAATGACTAAAAGACTAAACTTTTGTTTTTTTGGCTCAAGCAATTTTTCGATTTATGTTTTAAGAAATGTTCTAAAGAAATATAAACCTGAGTTAGTTTTTACTTTACCTGCTAAACCAAAAGGAAGGGGTTATAAGTTAGAACCAAACATAGTTTATTCTTATGCTTTAAAAGAAAAATTGCCTGTAATAGAAGTAAAAGATTTTAGTAATTTTAATTTCAGTTTTGAATTTGGATTATTAGCAGGATTTGGCAAAATCATTCCTAAAGAAATTATTGATAAGTTCAAAAAGGGTATTATTAATGTTCATCCTTCTTTATTGCCTAAATATAGAGGGCCTAATCCTATAAGAGAAGTAATTTTAAATGGGGAAAAGGAAACTGGAGTAACTTTATTTTTAATTGATGAATTAGTTGACCATGGCCCCATCATTGCTCAAGAAAAAATAGAATTAAAAGGAAATGAAGATTATTCAAAATTAGAAGAAAAATTAGGAATATTAGGAGGGAAATTATTTAATGACACTATAGAAAAATATTTAAATGGATTAATTGAACCAATTCCCCAAAATGATTCTTTAGCAACTTATACAAGAAAAATTACAAAAGAAGATGGAGAATTAAAATTAGATGAAGATTATATAGTTTGGGATAGAAAAATTAGAGCCTTAAATCCTTGGCCTGGTACTTTTATAGTAATTAATTTAAAAGGAGAAGAAAAAATTCTAAAAATTTTTTCAATAGAAAAGTTAAATGAGAAAAATTTAAAAGTTAAAAATTTAAAAATAGGAGAATTTTTCCAATATAAAAATGAGCTCGGTTTAAGATTAAAAAATGCTTTCATACTTATTAAAGAATTACAATTACAAGATAAAAAGAGAATGAGTTCAAAAGAATTCTTAAATGGTTATAAACTAGGTAGTTTTAAGATTAAAAACTAAATGACTCAGAACAATAGAAAAAGCAATTCCAACATTTAATGATTCTTTTATCTTTCCTTTTTTAGGAATTTCTAAAATATAATCACATAACTTTAAATTATCTTTTTTTATTCCTTTTATTTCATTTCCTACGATTAAAGCAATTTTTTTAAATTTCTTATTAAATTTATAATAAGGGATAGATTTTTTTGCTTGTTCAATAGCAATTATTTTATATTTTTTATTTCTCAATTCTTTAATTAGGGGACTTAGTCTAAATTTTCTTTCGAATTCTAAATTATTTTCAGCGCCTAAGGATGTTTTAATTACTTCTTTATGAGGAGGTAGGGGTGTTATACCAACTCCTATTATTTTTTTAACTCCTAAAAACTCAGCTGTTCTTAAAATATTACCAACATTAAAACCTGATCTTATATTATCAAGAATAACAACAATTTCCATTAAAATTGCGATTAAGGATTAGGATAAAAGTTAGCAGATGTTGTAGTAGGTAATATAGTTTTATCTGGGCCTACTTCATACAGGGTGGTAATATCCCCACCATCATTTTGTTCTGCATCAGTCATTACTTCTAGATTAGCATTTAATTCGAAATTAAAATCAGTTCTGCAAGCATAAGTGTAATAAAAAGATGGGTTAGCATCATAATTAGAATTTCTTGGATCAATAGGTAAAGCAGCCAAATTAAGTGTTGTTGCTGAAGCAAACTTAACTGGTAACCAACCTGTACCATCAACTGCTGTAGATGTTGAAGCTCTTACACGAGCAAAGCCAGAAGGTGTACTAGTTGGTTGAGTATTAGCTGAATAATAAACTGTAGAGGTGCTTCCTCCTACACATCCGTTTGTCCCTCCTATTCCTGGATCTCCTGTTAAAACAATAGCAGAAGGATCTTGAGCAAATTCTGCGATATATGTTTGTATTGCGTTTGCTAATCTATTTAAATCAGATTGTCTTTGTGTGTCTCTTAATCTTGCAAATATTTGTTGTGGTTTTATAACTGCCACTAATATACCGACTAATACTCCGATTATAGCTAAAACAACTATTAACTCAATTAAGGTAAACCCGACTTTTTTATTTTGCATTTATAAAAAATTAATTTTTAATCACGGCCTTTTAAATTTTATTATTTAATTTATTTATAAAATTATAATACTAAATTACAAAAAATCAAGTTATTTTGTGGATAAAAATTCTACAGCAAAGATTTTAATTTTTTTAATAAGTTCTTCCAAAGACAAACCTGCTTTTACAAAATATTCTTTTGCTCCTAAATTCTTTCCTCTTTCGATATCCTCTGGTTGTCCTAAATTTGATATTATAAAAACAGGAATTTTTTTTAAATTTTCATCTTTATTGATTTCTTCTAAAACAGAAAATCCGCTTTTTTTAGGTAATATAATATCCAGTAAAATCAGATCAGGTTTTTCAGTAACAATTTTTTCTAAAGCTTCTTCTCCATCTTCTGCAGAAATAACTTCAAAATTTTCATTTTTTAATTTTCTTTCCAATAATAATCTCAAAAATTTGTCGTCTTCTACTATTAAGATTTTCATTATTATTGTCATTATAACAAAAATTATAAAAAAATTACAAAATAAAAAGATTCTTAATTATCCGGGCTGGACTCAGCTAAGAATATAGTTATGGATATTTTAAAACAGAATTGGTCCATCGCCAGGTTCCCCTAGCGATACCTTGTTACGACTTAGCCCTAGTCATCACCCCTACCCTAGTCCTACTATAAGTAGGGTTTCGGGTAGAGATGACTCCTCTGGCCTGACGGGCAGTGAGTGCAAAGGCCGAGAACGTATTCACCGCGGCATAGCTGATCCGCGATTACTAGCGATTCCGCCTTCATGGAGGCGAGTTTCAGCCTCCAATCCGAACTGAGCCAGGCTTTTAGGGATTAGCTCAGCCTTGCGGCCTTGCAACCCGCTGTACCTGGCATTGTACCATGTGTGTCGCCCCAGGCATAAGGGCCATGCGGACCTGACGTCATCCCCACCTTCCTCCGGCTTGAAGCCGGCAGTCCCCTGTGACACGTGTAACACAGGGCAGGGGTTGCGCTCGTTGTGCCACTTAAGGTTACAGTTCACACCACGAGCTGACGACGGCCATGCAGCACCTGTGCTTGCCCGCCGGATAAAATCCGGCTTCTCCTTTCTTTCGAAAGGAGCATTAAGACAAGCATGTCAAGCCTGGGTAAGGTTTTTCGGTTACTATCGAATTGAACCACATGGTCCACCGCTTGTGCGGCCTTCCGCCTATTCCTTTGAGTTTCGGCCTTGCGGCCGTACTTCCCAGGCGGGGTGCTTAACGCGTTAGCTTTACCCCAGAGAGGGTCGAATCTCCCCAGAGTTAGCACCCATAGTTTACAGCCAGGACTACCCGGGTATCTAATCCGGTTCGCGCCCCTGGCTTTCGCCCAATCAGCGTCAGAACTGCCCTAGCCGGCTGCCTTCGCCTTCGGCGTTCCGCACGATATCAACGGATTTCACCCCTACACCGTGCGTTCCGCCGGCCCCTGGCAGTCTCTAGGAATACAGTATCTTTCCCATTCCTTGAGGTAGGCTCAAGGATTTAAGGAAAGACTTGTATTCCCGCCTTTGGGCCCTTTACGCCCAGTAAATCCGGGTAACGCTTGGGACCTTCGTCTTACCGCGACTGCTGGCACGAAGTTAGTCGTCCCTTATTCGTGGAGTACTGTCAACCTTGCACAAAGTGTACAAGGCTTCATCCTCCACAAAAGGCGTTTACACCCCGAAGGGCTTCTTCCGCCACGCGGTGTCGCTGGGTCAGGCTTTCGCCCATTGCCCAAGATTCTCGGCTGCTGCCTCCCGTAGGAGTAGGGCCCGTGTCTCAGTGCCCTTGGCGGGGAACACCCTCTCAGGCCCCCTACCGGTCTTAGCCTTGGTGGGCCATTACCCCACCAACTAGCTGATCGGCCGCGCCCCCTTCCTGGAGCGGACTTATCGCCCCTTTACCTATCCTTACTTGTGTAAGGATAGGACCATCGAGGATTAGTCCCCTTTCGGGGGTTATCCTCGTCTCCAGGGTAGGTTAGGCACGTGTTACTGCCCCGTTTGCCACGTATCATGAAGTAGAAAAAATCTACTTCATGACCGTACGACTTGCATGCCTTATCCACACCGCGAGCGTTCACCCTGAGCCAGGATCAAACTCCCATATAAAGTCCAGCCCGGATAATTAAGAATCTTTCTTAAAAAGTCATAAGGGTGCAATTTTTACAACAAACACAAAAATTGCTTTATTAAAAATTATACTCAAATCTTTATAAAATTTCAAGAACTATTATATTTACTTATTCTTATTATTTTCTTTAATTTTTTGAATCAAATACTTTTGTTCTTCTTTTAAAGTAGAATAAATTATATGACCATTTTCATACATTCTAATAACCTGACTTTCTTCAGATACAGTATAGACCGTAGTACTATCTAGAATTAAAGATGCAGTAATAGCAGTAATATGCCTAGTATGAACTTTTTCTTTAAAACCAAATGCCTGAGAAAGATCTTCTCCTCTTAACTTTAACTTTTCTAATGCCTTTTTAGGATTTAGATTTATCAAGTATATACCGCTAGCAATTATTATTCCTTCTTTATTAATCAAAACAGCACCGTCAAAATTTTTAAGCATAGAAAAAACTTTAACTAATTCATCAATATTCATGTCTTTTAAATCGTATCGCTTTTCTTCAAACAGATTTTGAGTTTCATCAAGTAAAGCAGAGTACTGAGCATTCCATTCTCTTCTCCATCCTAAAATTACTAACATTCCGAATGGTTTTTTACTCCTTTTTACTAAAGCTTTTAATACTTCCAACAATTTTATTTTCAATCTAGGATCAATATCATTTTTACTATGAGAAGCTATGTATTCTAAAATAAAATTCTCATCATCATTTACAATCTTATGAATCCTTAAAAAATTTAATCTATTTGTTACTGCTTCTATTATTTTCATTTTTCTTATTAATCTTTAATTCATTAATCAATTCTAAAACTACTTCTTTTTCATTCCAAGGAATAGAACCTTCTTTTGTTTCTATAGTTGGCTCAGCGCCCTTGCCTATTAATACAATTATATCATTTTTTTGCGCATTTTCAAATAAATATTTAATAGCTTCACGCCGATCTTCTATGATCTTGTATGGCTTATCAAATTCATATTCTGCTAAATAAGTTTTGACTCCATACTCTATCTCTTTCATAATTTTTAAAGGATCTTCATCAAAAGGATCCTCATTTGAAATAACTATTTCATGACAGTATTTTGCTGCAATTTTGCCAATTTCTGGCCTTTTCCATTTATCTCTAAAACCACCAGCCGAACCTACAAGACATAAAAGTTTTTTTGGTTTAAATATCTCCCAAATATTTTTATAAAGTTCCTCAATAGAATCAGGTGTATGAGCATAATCAATAATTACTTTAAATTTTTTAGTTTGAATTATCTCAAAATGTCCTGGCAAAGGATCGATATCTTTTAAATCATCTTTTACACTTTTAATTGGAATATCTAAACCTTTTAATACACAAAGGGCAGCGAGAATATTATATAGGTTTTGCTTGCCTAATAACTTCGTGAAGTATTTTGCTTCTTTTTTATCTTCAAAATCTTCATTTAAAACAAAATAGCTCCCTTTTGTTGTTAGCTTATAGTTAATTATCTGAAGATGATCTCTTTTTTGCGGATTGCCTTCAAATCCAAATGTTATTTTTCTTTCTGATGGGAATGACAAAAAATAGTCAGAGTAAAAATCATCCAAATTTGCAATAATTGTTTTTTTTAGTAATTTACCCCTAAAATATTTCCTACTTCCTTTTAAAAGGTTTTCAAATAATTTCCCTTTAGCTCTTTTGTAATTTTCAAAGCCTCCATGATGTTCAATATGTTCTGGATGCAAATTGAGAAAAACACATATATCAAAATCTATAAATTTATGCCTATTTTGCCATAAACCTTCAGAGGTTGCTTCTATAACTGCTACTTCGCATTGTTTATTTACAGCAATTCTTAAAAATTCTTGCAAGAACCATCTACCAGGCATAGTTATTCTACTTTTATTTTCAACCTTTTCTTCCCCAAAATAAAAATACATAGAAGATGAAAGTGCTGTTTTTATTCCTAATTTAGAAAGCAAAGTATAGATAAGATAACAAGTTGTAGTTTTACCTTTTGTTCCTGTAACACCTATAACTACAATCTCTTTAGAAGGAAATTTATAATAAATAGCACCAAACAAAGAAAAAAGATAATGATAAAAATTTATCAATGACTTAGGTATTTTACTTCTTATTATTTTTTTTAAATTTTTCAATTTATCAAGCATCTGCATGAATAAATTTTTTTATAATTTCCTCAACCCTTTTTTGAATTTCTACTTCAGAAATCAGTTCTCTTCTAAGCTGGGCTTTCAATTCTCGTATATATTTCCTAATACTCTTCGGTAATTTTTTCTTTAATTTTTTCTCTGATTGTTGAATATTCCCCAACTCCATTTTTAGGATATAATCCATATGCTGGTGCATAATGTGAATTAATCTTGATATTAAAAGTCCCATCTATCCATATGTTTTTATCATAACCTATCCAAATTTCCTTAATATCTTGATTTTTGATCTTTGAAACCTGTCTAATCAAATCTATCATTTCTTTATAATCAAGATTTGTCTCAAAATGACTTTTAGATCCAACAATAAAATTAAAAATCCTGAAAAGATTATCAATGCTTGTTTTCTGCAAATTTTCTTTAAGAGATTTAATAATTATAAACTGATTTTTCATTCGAGTAAAGTCACCATCAGGATAGTATCTTGATCTAATTACAAAGTCTACCCATTCTCCATTCAATTTATATTTACCAGGATATAAAGTATATCCGGTTACTGCGTCTGTTACTGGGTATTTAAGTTCAACTTCTATTCCTCCTAACAAGTCAATAACTTTTTTAACAATAAAAGAATCTACAACAATATATTTTTTTATTTTTAAACCGGTAAAGTTGCTAACTTCAAAAAGAAGTTCATTAATTTTTTTTAAAGAATAAAGCGAATTTATTTTATAAAAATCATTGTTAATTCTAACTATTAAGTCTCTAGGTATGTGGATAATAAAAATTTTATTATCTTTTATATAAACTACAAACATTGCATCAGTATTTTCTGCTCCATAATGATGCCCCCCAACTTTTCCTAAAAAAAGAAAAGCTTTTGAATTATCTGGTTTAAAAATTTCTACTATACTTGGTTTAAAAATAAAAACTTTTCTAGAAGTATTCAGAAATTCAAAAATCATATACAATATTAAAGAAAGCATGATAAAAAAAATAAACACTAAAATGGTTTTTTTCATTATTTAACTATTTCGAAAATAAAGTTATCTTGATAGTCAATTATTATTTTTTCATTCCTTTTTATTTCTTCTTTCAAAATAACTTCAGATAGTGGACCTAAAATTTCTCTCTCTATTGTCCTTTTAAGTTCTCTTGCCCCATATATTGGATTATATCCCAATTCTATTATTTTTTCTTTAGCATTTTCTTTAAGTTCTATTGTAATCCCAAACTTTTGCAAAAGCATACCATTTAAATCTTTTACTAATATATCTAAAATTTTTTCAACGTCTTCTCTACTTAAAGTTTTAAAGATTATGACGCCGGAGAACCTGTTTAAAAGTTCAACTCTAAATACTTCTGATAGTTTATCTCTGATTATAGGAGAAATCATTTCTATGGTTTTACCATTTTCTATTTCTTCTTTAATATAATCTGACAAAGCATTAGATGTACATATAATTAAAGTATTCGAAAAATCTATAGTCCTTCCAAGGCCATCTTTTATATAACCTTCATCAAAAATTGGTAAAAAGAGATTTAATATCTGAGGATGAGCTTTTTCAAATTCATCTAATAAAATTAAAGAGTATGGATTTTTTAGAACTTCTTCAGTAAGCCTTCCTACAATTTTGCCATCTTCACTACCTATTAATTTTTCTATATCTTCTAAATTCTGGAATTCTGCCATATCTAATCTTATCATCCTATCTTCTCCCCCAAAATAAATTTTCGCTAAAACTTTTGCTAATTCTGTCTTCCCAACTCCAGTTGGTCCTATAAACAAAAAAGAGGCGATAGGTCCTTTTCTTTTTTCTATTCCAGCTCTATATATTTTTAAAACTCTAGCTACTTCTTTTACTGCATAATCTTGATCAACAATTCTTTGATGAATAATTTCTTCTAGATTTTCTAAAATATATTTTTCTGCAGCTAATGGTGCTTTAATAGGAATACCTGTTAGTTTTGTGAATGTATCTCCAATAATCTCCTCAGCTAAATATTTCATTCCCAAACTTTTAGCAAATCCTATAGCTTCTTTTAATAAATCTCTTGCAGAAGCTGGCAATGGTTTATGAATCAAAAATTTTTTAGCTAAAATTACTGCTTTTGTGATAGCTTGCGGTGAAATTATTATTTTGTATTCTTTTTCATAAATAATTGATTCTAATGTCAAAAGAGTAATTGCCTCACTTTCATTTAATTCTTCAATTTCTATAATCTCAAATATTGAATCTAAACTAAATAAAGAATTTGCTTTAGAAAAACCATCTGGAGTAAAACTTGCAATTATGGATAAATTTCCTGATTTTAAATATTGATAAATTAAAGGCCAAATTACTGAATAAATTGGAGACAATAAAATTTGATGGAATTCTGGAAAATACAAAATTACATTACTTGCATGAACTGCTTCAGATAAAATTTGGTTAACATTTGTTTGAAACTCTGTAGGGTCGCCTGCGTAAATTTCTGGCAAGTTTACTTGAATTATTCTATTATCAAAATATTTTTCTGGAACTAAATCTTTACTTATAAGATAAGCTAGATGATACACTATCGTACTTCTTCCGCTTCCTTCTCTTCCAATTAAAGCTATATTTAAATTTTCTTCTCTTTTTAATTTAGAGTTTATAGCTTCAATTTCTTTTTGATGGCCTATAATAAATCCTAATTCACCTCTTTCTGCGAAATAAGTTAGGTCTACTCCTATTTTATCCAAAAAATAAGTAGGAGACGTAGTCCAAGTTCTATTTAGCCACCTTCTTCTTGGAATAAAATTTAAAAATACAGAATGAGGTTGAAATTTTGGTTTTAAATAAATTTTTTTGAAATATTCAACAACAATTGCAGGTTTTACATTCTCTACAGTTATATTATTTCTATTAAAAAACTCATTTAAAATAGGGTTTCCTTTTTCAACTAAAGCCAAAAAAAGGCAAGATAAGGAAACATAAGGAAAGTTTAAATCTTTGGCAATTTCATAGGATCTCGCTAATATAGGCTCCAAATTTTTCAAAATTAAATTTCTAATATTTTCTTTTATATCCATATTTACAAATTTTTCTGTTTCAGGAATAACTTCTTTAATTTGATTTTTAAGGTCTTTAAGGTTTAAATTTAGCCTATTAATTAAGTTTCTAATTTCTTTTGTATCTAACAACTGATAAACCAAAATAAACTGAACTTTATTAGGATCTTTTGCAATTTCTGCTTTTTCAACGACAGTTAATAATAAAAACTTGGTTAATTCATCGAAATAATCAACAATATTATTTGATTCTTCATATTTTAAGTTTTTAAATCCTCTT
This sequence comes from uncultured Candidatus Saccharibacteria bacterium, assembly GCA_964655375.1. GTDB lineage: Bacteria > Patescibacteriota > Minisyncoccia > UBA6257 > HR35 > JAGDVT01. The sequence goes on along the minus strand of CAZZNB010000042.1, from coordinate 3,554 downwards.
TTTCTAAAATAAACAAAATAAAAAAGATATACAACTAATATCCAAAATCCTATTAAATTAAAGGGAAATTTTCTAATCAAAATTAGAAATGAAAGTCCTAAAATTATCAAAAAAAATCTAATAGCATCAAGGAAAATTTTATAAATTACTTTCTGAAAAGGAGATAAATGGAGCAATGGATAATTAAAATATCTTTCCATTTTCAAATTAATTTAAAAATAAAAATAGATAAAACTGGAAATAATATCCATAAAAGGGAAAGTATTAAAAAAACTAAAACATTAAGCAAGTGCAAAAATAATGAGGTTAAGATTAAAAAAATTCTCAGGGGGATTGCATAAAAATAGGCTTCAATTGATCTTATACCATAAAGTGGTTTAAAAAAATGTTTCAAATTTAATCTTATACTAAATTGTTTTTCGATAAAAAGAAAATTTTTTACAAATTCACTAAAAATAAATCTAATAGCTTCTTTATACCAAAAACTTAAAAACCTAAAGAAATCTTGATAAATTTCATATAAAAGATAGTAAATTATCATATTTAAAATAATCTTTTAATTACTTTTTCTTCTGATTCTGTTTGTGCTTTTTTCTCTTCTAATAATATTTTAACCTTTCCATACTCTCCATCATAACCAGGTTCAATATAAATTTCTCCTTTAAAAAATCTATCTATAGCTAAAAATACTTTTTCTGGAATTAAATTTTTAAGTCTTGCATAACCATTAGGATTTAAAAAGAAATTAAATTCATTTCCGTAAAAATTTAATATTTTAAAATATATATCTAAAACTTTTTGCGTTGTTGGGTCAGAGTTTAAAGCCTCTGCTATTATCTCTGTTAAGGGAATAATATGCTTAAAAGGAGGTCTATTTTCAGGCGTATAATTTTCATCTCTATCAGCTAACATTTCAACTCTACTCATAACACCAATTGTTACTTTTTTATAACAAATAGGGCAGATATAATTATTTTCTTTAGATTCTTTAGGAGAAAATCTGATACTACAATTTCTATGACCATCATAATGATATTTTCCTTCTTCAGGATAAAATTCTATAGTTAAAATAATTTTGTTTTTCTCATCAGGATTTTTTAAAGCTTTTAACAAACTAAAATAAGAATCATCTTCTAATTCAAATAAAACTGCTTCTCTACCAATTCTATGAGGATAAGGAGAGTGTGAATCAGAAAAAGAAACTATTTGAAAATTATCTAATTGAGAAAGACGCCAATTCATTTTAGGATCACTTGAAAGACCTGTCTCTACTGCATAAATATATTTTTTATATTCACCAAAAGCTTCGTCAATAGAATCAAATCCTGACATTGATCCAAATAAACTAAACCATGGAGTCCAAATATGAGCAGGAATTATTATAGAATTTTCATTTATGTCTAAAGCAATTTTTATAACATCGATGATATCTAAGCCTAAAGTTGGCCTTCCATCACTTGATAAATTTGTAAATGTTGATAATTTTTTATTGAATTTTTCAACATCTTCTAAATTAGGGAACATAACTAAATAATGTATTCTTTTAACTTCTCTTTTTCTTGAAAATATAGAACTTATTTCACAAGATAAAACAAAATAAATATCACTATTAGAATTTCTTAATTTAAAAAAACCTTTCCCATTAGGCTCTAATTTTTCTTTAAGTTCTTGAAACCATAAAGGATGAGTAAAATCTCCTGTGGCTATTAGATTTAATCCTTTAAATTTTCCCCAATAATCTAAATTTTCTAAATCTAAATTTTTTGAACAAGCACGAGAAAATTTTGAATGCAAATGCAAATCTGCAAAGAATTTCATTAGATATATTATAAATTACAAATTGATTTATAGTTAAAATTAGTCTTTTATTACCAAATAACAATATCTGTTTTCATTAGGATCCCAATCTAAAAGACCTAAACCTATATATGGATCACCTTTATTTTGGCCATCTATGTATTCGCCATCAGTGAAATAGCAATTCACAGGATCCCAAATATGTTGAGTATTACCATCTCCATCAGTACCTGCCCTGTACCTAGCACGCTCTTCATAACCGCTAACCCATTTTTTAGTTGAAATATCATATCTTAATAACATAGGCCCTATTATTTCATAAGTTTCATTTGAGTTATGGAAATTTTTATAAATATAGAATGAGCATCCGTCAATATCACCACATAATTGTATGACATCAGCTAAAGGAATAAGCACTGTAGTTCTAGTTTCATCCTTATTATTAACTATTAAAGAAATAAGGGAATCACCTATATATTTTCTAGTAATTTTCCCAGATCCTAAACGACTAGTGCTTTTAACAATATTTGATGGCAAACTTGGATATCTAAATACTTCATCAGAAGAATAGTTACTTGTAGCTCTTACTTCTAATGCCCAATTTCTTCTACAGTCATAATTATTCCCTAAAAACTTTCTACCTGTTTTCCATATTATCTTAGTATCTCCGTAACTAATTTCCGAAAATCCTAACCCACTTCCAGAAATATAAACTTTACTTACTTTATCCCAATCCCATTTAGCTACTAAAAATGCTAATTGAGTACCTCCGTAATACCCAGAACTTATTTGTTGAACTATTGTATCACAAACTCCCCAACCTCCACAATCATAAGAAATACTCCATGGCCATCCATTGCTATTATCTAATTCTAAACGAAATGCGCTAGATCTTCCTGTCATAGAAGTAAAATATATTTCTCCAAATCGCCCATTTCTTTCATAAATATATACACCATATTCTTCAACACATATAGGACCGCTAATAGCATATTTAACTCCTGTTTGTATATCTTCTTCTACTATAGAAATTCCTGATTTTGAATCTACATATTCTTTTGTTGCCACTTGATTGCCAAAAGAAAGCTCATTTGGTGTTTGAGCAAAAATAGGAGCAAAATTAATTTCCTCTTTGTATATAGGTTTTACTATTACTGGTTCTTTAAATGTATAAACTTTTTGTTTGGTTTTAATCCCCTTTGTTGATATGCTCCTATATGTATCTCCAGCATATTGTGGTGGAGTGGAGAAATTAGATGTGGATTCTAAAAACCTATCAGGGCAATTAACGAAATAATCATTGGTATCACATGACAATTCAGGGTAAGGCGCACCCTCTACTTCTCCTGTTCTTTCATATAAATAAAATCTTTTGCCTATATCCCGAGTAGAAGCACTTCCGTAATTTGTTTTTGTATTTTCCCCTTCAAGATAAGCTCCTATCAAAATTCGTTTGGTTTGTATAAATTTAAATCCTTTATTTTCTGTTTTAAAAACCGTGTATTTACTAGATTGCTGCCCTTGTGCAGATAATGGTTGAATATTTCTTGTAAGTAAAATAATAGTTAAAATTGATAATATTATGCCTAAGATTGTTCCTATGAATATTTGTTTTTTATCTAATTTTTGCATATTATTTTTAATTTTAGCATAATTTATTTTTTGTCAATGTTAGTTGGTGGATTAATTTCTTTACTATATTCTATTATTTTATCTATTAAACCATATTCTTTTGCTTCTTCTGCTGTTAAATAAAA
>CAZZNB010000041.1:0-4959 GCA_964655375.1 uncultured Candidatus Saccharibacteria bacterium | reverse complement strand
CTTTGCTATCCTTAACAACCATCTCACACCATACCACACCAATACAGCGCTGAGCCAGATTGGCATAAAAGTTAATACCTCTTGTACAGGTAAAAAATAGTTTACCCTTCTAAATAATTGTACCAATATTTCATCTCCAGTTACTCCCACAAAAGGCGAATCTGGTAACAGATTTATTACCATCAAAATCAAATCCCGCAACATCTCCAGTATTTTATTCAATATCCCAACGATCATTTCCAGCATTAATTATCACCACCTTTTAACAACACTACAGTTTTACTTAACATTGCAAACAAAAACGCCAAAAATAGTATTTTCCGTAAAATAAAAATTAAATCCTCAAACTTGTTAAAATTTAACTCCATTGGTGTATTGAAGAGTTTAAAGCTAATATTAAATCTTTCCCCTTCAACACCCATTAGTTTCAATAATCTGTAATAATCCCAAGGTAAAGAAAAAGGGAATTTAGTGGTAATTACTTCTGGTATTGACAAAGATGGTGGAGCTACTCTGTCGGTCGGTACACCAGTGGGCGGGCTCAGGGTTATATCGGTAGTCGTGGTAGGACTTGTTATAGCAGTATCTCTCAAAGCTGGTACATAATACATATCTTTCAGTTTTTCGATGTCTATTGTGTCGTCAGCTGGTGGATTCAAAGCAATTGGTTTATCAAGGTACCCAACCAGATCCTTTCCTTGCTGTAAAACGTAATCTTGCCCAGACACAGCAGTTACATCACTTCTTGGGGTTATTACCACCTTAATTTTATTAAAACCATACCCAGTTAGAGTTGGATATCCACTACTATACATTTTACTCGCTATAAAATCTGCAATACATAACCTCCTCGCGTCTTTGTACCCATTAATGTAATATCCTGTAACATCATTCACAGCAGAAAAAGTTACACTTATGCGTGCACCTTGGTCATATGGATACTGATACCCTCCCAGAGCTATTTTTCCAGCTATACATGCATTGCTATTATATGGTGTTATTCCACTCCAATAGGTAAAATCTCCACCAACTACCAGTGCATACAAATACAAATAATATGCACCTGTGGGTAAAACTGGTAGCGTACACAATTCAACTGTTACACCTGCACCCATCCGTTCAATATACATGCTAACGTCATTTTGCCAGATTACATTACTTGAATCTATCGAAACTTGACTATTCTTCAAATCATTAATAAAACTTACATCTTTTAGCACTATGCTATTGCTATTTGCGTCATACAAGTATGAATTTGCATATTTCGATTTCACGTAACTGTAGAGCACATATGCCCCAACAGCCGTTACAGCGATCACCCCAGCGGCAGCCAGGACACTCAACACAGCCGCAGCTTCACCAGCAACAGCGGTACTTCCCATAGCCACGAGTGCACCAGCATTTGCCTTTGCCTCGTGGAAGGATCCACCCACTACAACAAAAACTAAACATATCATCAGAAATAAAGCTATCGTTCTCTTCATTCATTCTACCCCCTTCAGCTTTACTAACGAAAACCCCAAAAACTATGAATAAAGATTTAGAATATTATGAATAACGATTTAGAATATTCTGATATTCTATTAGTAAATCCTCTGTAACCTCCCTGTAAGCTTTAAGCTTCTGATAAAAATTATAAAGCTCCCTGTTCAAAACATCATTCACACCGTACGTACGTTTCATGCGAACATACACATCTCGTTTCAAATTATTTATTGATAACATTCTACTCAAACCTAACGACTCCAGCTCAGTCTTAAGCTCATATATCTTCTTCTCAACATATTCATAATCTTTTCTCAAGCACGCAATATAAATGTCAGAAAGCTCAATACAAGTCTTAAACAATTCATCATATAAATTCCTCATTCTATTACCTCCCCAAAAATAAATAAAAAGGGGAGACAAACTCCCCAACAAAATTATTTCGCTATACCCTTGAAAAACTTGACACCAAGCTTGATACCCCATATCGCACCAAAAACTGCAAGACCAACAGGCAAAATAGAGTTTATTGAAGCTATCACAGTATCTTTAACACTCTGAAGCGCACTTACTAAAGCCGTTGACTCCATCCCGCACACCTCCCTTCATCTACTCAAGTATCTAAAGAACAGCCTCATCAGCTGTCTCAAACTCCAATAGATGAAACCCACCACAAGACCATATGCGAAACTTTCATACATCATACATCACCCAAAATCAAAAATGGAAACACAAAACCTAACAAAAAAGCCATCACATCAATAACTAATTCATTCATTACCCAAGACCTCCACAGCTTCTATGTAAACCTTGTCGGCATAAACTCTACATCTAAAAATCACATTATCGTCCTTACCATATCCCAAATCAACCCCTGAGAAAACATTTACAAGTCCTTCACCATCATATACCAGATAGAGCTTTTTGTTATTATAATCTTTCACGTCTATAACTCTACCTGTCACAATCGACTCGAACCTCATCTCTTACACCCCCAACTCGCTCCTCATACTCTCTTTTTCTTTTCTTCTCAAAACTTGCAAAGCAAAACTCCTTTACTAACTCCTTTATCCTATACAATTTATCCATATCCTTCTCATCCTCAAAATATTCTCTCATATATGCACCACACAACGAATCGTAAATCAAATTAAGCTCATCGTCAGTAAAAACATCAGCCAAAAGTTTTACTCTATCAACCATCACTACCACCTCATAAAAAATATTTAACTAAACTAATAATACATCAATTAAATAAATATGTCAATACTTTTTTTTTAAATTTCTAACAATTCCACATCCATAACATCTTGAAACTTTTCTATAAGTAACTGAAAATCTTTACTCCCACATATCTTACACTCTCTTAACAAAATAACATCCCACATTTCGTCTTTTACCCCCCTGAAGATACCCGTTACTGAAAACAACCGTTGTCCTTTCAAAGAGTAATACATCTCTGCAAAAAAATCATCATCAAGAAATTTAAAATACTCTTTCAAGTATCGTACTCTCTCCATCATGTCCAAAAACGTTTTACTTAATATCTTCATATTGTACTTTGTTACTTCCAAAACACTTACAACATTATTTTTTACATTTCTTATAAACACACTCCCTTCTCCATCTGTAACTCTTTTCCATATTTCTTTATAATCTTCATACATCCTCACATCATTTTCATGAACAATTAGTACGTGTATATGTACATGCCAACCAACCCTCCCATACTTAACTTCTACATTACGAATTTCGCCCATCACCCCCCACGTCTTCTTCTTTCTCCTAAAAACATTATCTTTGTCTAACATTCTTAAACAACTTCTTATCCTTTTTAACATCATTTTTAAATTATCCATACTCTTCAAAGTCAATACTAAATGTGACAATTTATAATCCCCCAACTTTTCTAAAACTTCAATCACCTTCCTAAATCTGGATAAATGTAACTTATAAGAACATACAGCACAGAATCTTGAACGACAACTCCAAAATCCAGCAAAATATTTAGTATCACAAATATTACACCTCTCCAGATACACTGTATTTCCGCAACTGTTCAAATAACCTAACAACTTTTTTTTAGAGCAATCGTCTATGTTTGAACTTCTAACTATCTCAATTATCTTCTTATTCAATTCTTTTTTCTCCTTAAATACCAAATATTTCATACACAACAACCTCTCAATTCAGATTTTTAAAGGAAAGCGACATTTACTTCTATATTATCAAGACAGTTATATTGTATCACAACGACGTAAATATCACAATACATATTTCAAAAATTACTTAAAGAAATAATATTAATGTGCAATGAAAAAAATAATGATATAATATAGTAAAGAAACTACGAAAGGAGCTACAAAAATGAAAGAAATAAAAAGAAACGTAACAATAAGAATAAACGATGAAATCTACAAAACATTAAAAAAACACGCATTTGAAAAAGAAATATCCATGTCAAAAGTAATCGAAACAGCTTTAGAGAAATATTTCGCTACAAACAAAGAAAAAAAGCCAATTAATTAGAGTCAAGTTAAAAAAAAACCTGCGGGTTCCCCCCTACAAGGTACCCCCCGCAGGCTCTTTTTTTTTCTAACGTACTAACGCATAACTAACTAACGTTTTCTTGTTTTTTAGAAGCGAAAAGGTTTCCAAAATCGAGATTTCTTACCTTTTTCAACCATTCAGTTGCTATCGTCGTTAGTTTTCTTTGATTTGTTTTTATCTCTTCTGTATGTAGCTCTTCTGAACTCATAAGCTGCATTGTGTTATAGTAGCTATAATACTTTTTACGTAGAATGAATGGTATTATAGTCTTTCCTACCCTTTCTCCATACCACCTTTCTATGCGTAACCCAACTTTGAAAGGCAACAGAAAAAAGGGGAATATCCTCCATAACGGTTTATGTCTAATTTCAAATTCTATCAGCGATCTTACTCCCCTTTCGAGCATTCTGTCAGATTGTGAAGCAAGTATAATATCATAACCGAATTTCCGATGTTGCGACAAAAACCAAAGCCACTGTTTATACTTTTCCATAAATCTATTGTTAAAAATTAGTTGCGACTCATCAATACAAATCAAAGCTTCACCTTCTCGCTTATATCTTTTCGTACTAAATACCTCTGGACTTATATCTTTAAAATTAACATAAAAATAATGTCTCCTCATTTTTTCGCTCATTCTATCCTTGTTCAATTCCACGTTTGTATACACATCTTTTCCATGTCTCAAGTATGAAATTATCGTTTTGACAATGTGATAGCTCTTACCACTACCAGGCTTTCCAGAATACAGTATAATCACCATACCACCCCTCAATCAATATACTTTGCTATCCTTAACAACCATCTCACACCATACCACACCAATACAGCGCTGAGCCAGATTGGCATAAAAGTTAATACCTCTTGTACAGGTAAAAAATAGTTTACCCTTCTAAATAATTGTACCAATATTTCATCTCCAGT
>CAZZNB010000040.1:0-19771 GCA_964655375.1 uncultured Candidatus Saccharibacteria bacterium | reverse complement strand
TCTTTTCCAAGATTCTGTTCATAAACATTATTAGAATCATCGAAAAGAGTTACATTACATCTTTTACTTCCACTTGTTCCTTCTAAAAATCCTTTGTGGATTTCTACCATTTCGAAATTTGTTAAGGGAGAAGAAAAGATTTTTCTTAGTCCCCATCTTTTCCAATAGTTGCCCGCAGTTTGAACTAATTTTAAATATTCATTATTTTCTATACTTCTTGTTCCATTTGTTCCCTCTTCTGCCAAATTTTCCCAAATAGAGTAATCAATTTCATTGCCATCAAAATCGTCGCCTAAAATAAAAGTATTTTTAATATTGCTTACATTCGTAGCATTAGAATTTCCAAAATAGCAATAAATATCTTTTGAAGTATCCAAATTATCCGCAACTTCTACCCAAATATAAGCTACTCTATTTGGTGAAGTTCCAGTAACATTTTCAACCCAAAAATCTAATAGAGTTGTTCCATCTGATGAAGTAAATCGCAAATCTCCACCCTGATTTTTACCAGAAGGAAAATTTTCAGATTTTCCATCTAAATGAAAATGTGCTCCAGTTGCTCCAGAACTTTCTCCAACTTTTAATAAAACTTGATAATTTGTTCCAGCGCCAGAAGAACCTGAAATTGTTATTTTCCTTCTGTATTTCCAACCAGGTAAAGCCATTGTTAAAAATTGAAAAAATTATGCTAATCTACAAGTTATACTACAAACTAAACTATCATTGGGAGCCAAAACCCTACTTGCTGATGTTGCTATAGTAATTAAAAGTTTGCCAGAAGTTCCAGAGGAAACATCGGTTAAAAACAAATAATCTGCTGACGTCCAATTAGAACTTCCAGTATTTGTGAATGTGACATCTTTAGAAATAACTTCCCAATCTCCAGAGTCTGTATCTTTTTGAATTGTAGGAAAACCAACACTACTCCTTTCAACTGTTTGTCTTGCATAACCAGTTCCAGAAACTTCAGTAATATCAGCTAATGTTGCTGAATCAGATGGAACTCCTGGAGTTCCTCCATTATTTCCTAATCCCAAATAAAAAGATGATGGACCAGTTTCATTTCTGAAATAAACTCTTAAAATGTTTTCTTCTCCCTCATCCATTAAACCATTTATTCTTCCTTCTAAATTTCTTCCTTCCCAAATTATTTTTCCATCTCTAATATGATAAACATTAGCAGTAATAACGAAAGAATGAAGTTTTTTCTTCCAAAACAATCTTTTTAAATTTTGTAATTTTCTAATTAAATCTCTCATTTTTGAAAATTATTTTTTCCTTTTTGATGTTTTCTTTTTCTCTGTTTCTTGAAGTTCTTCAATTTCTCCAGCTTCAATCTTAACTTCATTAGCCTTTTGAAAATCTGGATTTAATTCTTTATATCTTTTTCTCAAAAATTCTTCTAATTCTGGATCATCATTAAAAATATCTGTAGTCCAACCAGCAGGAAGTTCAACATAAACATTTCCAATTTTGAAGGAGATTGTATAATCAGCATAATTTTTAAGCATCTTTGTAATGTTTGTCAAAAAAAACTGAACGACCTCTTTTAAGATATTTTGCCTCCTCTTTTAAAACTTGTTCTATTTCCCTTCCTATGTTTTTTCTTTCTTCAAAAATTTTGCGATTATGTTCTTCAATTTGTCTCAATGTTTCTCTATTCATTTCAACTAATCTTTTTTCACCATACTTTTTTTTATCTGCTTGAGAACGATGATAAAAATCTGGATTTGCTTCCCAAACCTTTTTTAAATCGTATTTTTCTTTATCAGAAAGATTTTCACTCATCTAATTTCTAACAGGGGGAGGAGACATTTATCCCCTCCCCCTGCCACAATTTAATTTACTATGCTGTTCTATTTCCCATAACTCCAAATGCTCCTCTTACATCTGTTCCTAAAGCATAAAGAGCAGTTAAAACTGCTTCATATTTAACGGTTCCATAACTTCTTAAGAGTGTTCCCTCTGTTCCTTTCTCAAATTTTGGAGGTTGAATTTCAAGCCTATAAAGATTTTTTGTACTTACAAAATAAACAGCATCAGAAGGAATATGATAGTCAAGAATAACTTTAGCAGCTCCGCCCATAAACTCTAATCCTCTCCAACCTCCTTGAAGTGTTTCAGTAGGAGTAAATCTTACTTGTGCTTGAAGAATGCTTCCATATTTGTTAAAGAGTGTCCTATTCATAAAGAGAACATCACATTCACCAAGTTTATTTACTGCTGAATAAACTCTATACATATCAGTAAGAGTAAGAGTAGTTGCTGTGCCAGGAACATCTTTAACTGCTTTCCAAGTTGGAGTTGTAGAAACATCAATTCCAGCAAAATTATTATCATTAACGATTGCCATTAAACCAGCAACAGCATCTACTGGATTTCCTGCTGGAGTTGCTCTTACAACATTAACTCCAGCAGCAAAGGATTGAGCAGAAGCAATAGTGATTACATTTCCATTAACAGCAGTAACTTGGACAGCAGGATTAGTTCCAATTTTAATGTAATCACCTGGAGTAAGAATATCTTCTGCTGTAATATCACCATTATCTGTTCCTAAATTGTAAGGGACTAATTCAACTGAAGTTGTAGATGAACCAGCAGATGCAGTTTTACCAATAAAACCAGTTCCATCACCTACAAAATCCAAATTCAAAACATAAATCATATCTTGCATTAAATCTTGAGTAATCCTGCTTAAATGATTAACAACTTGTTGGTCATCTGGAACAGAGAGAAGTTTTTTATTAATTTCTATACTTCCACCATAGAGTTTAACTTGATAAGTTGCTTGCTCATATTTTGCTTCTCCTCTACCTACTGTACTTTCAGAATCAGGAATACCATAAACACCAGCGTGTCTTGATGTTCTAATAGGAACATAAACTTCTAATCCTTTTCTTTCAAAAGGAGGAGTTTTTTTAGCGACGAAGTTGTATAAAAGAGTTTTTTGAGCTACATTCTGCCCCACAAATGGTTCAATAACCTTTTCTAAAAGGGCAGAAAGTTTAGATAAATCATACATGTTAGTTTAATAGTAGTTTAAATTCGACCAATTAATGGAAATAAACTAATTAAAGAGATGGTTTAGTAATTTTGGAGGAATTCTTGAATTCTTTCGTGAAGAGGTTTTTCTTCCAAACTTTCTGTTGTAATTGTTGCTGAGGGAATTCCTCTTTCTGAAGGAACTGTTTTCTTTTTAAGTTCAGGAACTTTTGAGAAGAATTCCCTATTCATATCAAAGTATTCATACTCTAAATCAATGTAATCTGGCCAATTTGCTCTATCTTCTCCATACTTTTTAATTAGATGTTCTCTCAATTTTTCATAATCAAACTTTGGAGCATTTGTTCCATCATACTTTTTACTTAAAGTTTCAATAGCTCGTCTTAATTTCTCTTCCTCTTCAATATAGGTTTGTAATGCTTTGCCAAATTCAGTAAAGAAATCTTGTAAATCTTTCTTTGTCACCAATCCCAAATTTTCTCTCAAATATTTGATAACTTCTTCTTCAACTTTTTGTTCTGGAGATTGCTGAGAAGTTAATTGTTCTTTAAGTTTTTTTAATTCTGCTAATTCTTGGGACCTTCTTGTGAATTCAGGGAGTAAATGTTCATAATTTTTAGCCTTTTGTAAAATCTCCTTCAATTCACTTTCTGTAAATTTTTGTCCCTCAATTTCAAAAACTCTCTCTTCTGGTTCTTGAATTTCTTGATTTTCAACTTGTTCTGTCTCAATTGAAGGAGTTATATCTTCTATAACTTCTGAAACTTCAGAATGGAGTTGCCCTCCTTGTTCTGAAGTTTCTAAATTTTGTATTTGTAATTCGTCCATTGTTTTTAGGAGACTGATATTGTGGAATTGTTCCCTTTATAGGAATTTCCACAATATCTTGGTCTTTTAACTTAATTATACACGACTTTTAATGAAAATCAAGTTATTACTCACCTCCTAATAAACGAAGGATTAATTCATCTACCCAGTCTCTTCTCATTCTTGCTCTTTCCTCAATTGCTTCTGGTAATGGAAGTTCAACTAACCTTCTTTGTTCTTCTGGAACTACAAGTTTTTCAATGATTTGTGAAAGTGGTTCCCTTAAAATGGCTTCTGGTCTTACTGGAGAAGGAGGAGTGGGGATACTTTCACCACTAACTGGAGGAGTTGGAACACCACCCACACCTCTAATAACTCCCGTTGGGGAAGGAGGAATAACCCTTGCTGGCTCAGTTATTTCTCTTTCTGTCCTTGCAGTTAATGTTTGTGTAATTTCTCCTGGCAAAATTGTTGTTTCTGGAACCTTAACTTCGACCCTTGGAGAAACTGGAGTAGCAACTGCTGGTTTTTCTGGAGTAGAAACACGAGTTGTTGCCAATATAACATCAGGAGAAACTTTTGTTGATGTTTTTGATTCTTGTCTTGGCTGACTTACTTGTTCTCTTGTAATTACAGAAGGAGATACAAAAGTTCCAGTAGTTTCTGCTCTTACTGGCGCAGTTCCTGTTCTTGTAGTTCCTCCCCCTCTAACAATATCACCAATATTCGCGGTTAAAGATTTATTTATTTCACCCAATGTTCGACCAATTCTTTGTGTTACAGGAACCAATTGTCCCCTTATTGTTTCTGCTACTTTTGGAAATGTAGCAATTATAAATGGTATTGCTCTTGCTAAAATTGATAAAATTGGCGACATATTGTGAAATTTTAATTAATTACGACTAAATGACATATTTAGAAACTTTTGTATTTTCAGTTTTTTTCTCTGGTAATTTCTTTTCTTTTGTTTCTGCAAACTCTCTTAAATCTTCTTCTGACATTGATTCTGCCACTCTTCGTACTTCTTCACTTACTTCTGATGGTTTTATTCTACCTTCTTTCACCAATAAAGCCAAGGCCATAAATCTTCTTTGTTTTTTAGATTTCGCTGGCATTTTGAATTTCCTCTGTTAGAGGAAGATTTTCAACATTTAATTGCGACCCTAATTGTGTTTCCATTGCTTTTTCTGCTTCTTTAAGTGGAGATGGCCCCAATTTTAACTTTTCTCTTACTTCCTCTGCTGTCACTATACCCATTTTGTAAAGTTCTAACAATCTTTGGATTTTACCTTCTTCAGTATAAGCCAATCCACTTTCAATTTCAATTTTTATACCCCATTTAGAAGTTATCGGAATAACGTTTTTGTCTTCTTGCCATTCTGGATGAAAATAATAAGCATCTTCACTGATAAGTTTTAAAGGTTCTTCTTCACCAGGCAAAAGAAGGAATTTATCAACATATGTTTTTTCAATAATCTCTAAAATTTTATAACCTAATTTTTTCAAAATTTCTGAAATTTTTTCAACATAGTTTTGCATATTTCCTAACTCAATTTGTTTCAAACTTTCTAATGCTTGCCAACCTAATTTTTTAGATGGTAATTTACCAAAGCTTAAAACTGCAATACCTCGTTCATCCATAAAGGTGATGAGAGAGTTTAAATAAGCCATAACTGCCGGAGAAAGTGGAGGAATATCAAGCCATTTTGGTTCTCTTCCTCCTTCATATCTTATTCTTTCTCCGTGTTGGTCTAAAATTCTTTCAATTTTACTCCCTTTTGGTTCTAAAAGTTTTCCTTGTGAAGTTGTATAAACAAAATGTTTAATATAGGCCATAACTAAATCAATTTCACGATTGAGAGGAATAAGTTTTTCAACTAAAGAAGTTCCATATAAAGAATGTCCTTCTTCAAATGTTATGGCTACAAATGGGAAATAATCAACTTCAACTGGTTCTCTTAACCATTTTCCATCTGCTACTGTTCCCATAAACCATCTGTTGCCATCTCTAAACCAAACTTCTTTGATTAAAACAAAATTCTTCTTTTCATCGCTAAATGTGATTTGGTCATAAAACTTTTCTTTTATCCTTTGTTCCATATAATCGCTATAACTTTCTCTCCTTTCAGTTTGTAAATTTTTAACAACATCTTGATTATAAAATTCATTCATCATTAACTCCTCTTTTGTTTTTTTAACAACTTTGATTAAAAATCTTGTTTGCTCTAATGTTTCAATGTTAAGGTCGTGGTAAATGTTCCAAGGATCCCATTCTTCCACAAAAAGATTATCTTCCCTATCAATTCCAGCTTCTAAATAAGCAACCTTATATTTTAATGCTCCAGCAACTGCTTTTTTAACTTTATTTTGAATTTCTAAAGTATCATATAAACTTTCCATCGTTGAATTCATTTTGTCAGCAAGTTTTATATAAAATTCGTTAATTTTTTCTGGTAAAGGATAAAATTTCCAAATTGGTTTATTAAAGAAGAGAAGGTTTAAAACACTTTCAATTTGTTTTTCGGCTCTTGGTATTGGTATAGGGTTTATTCCTTTGGCAAATGTAGGTCTTACCAAGCTTATATTTCCGTTTTCATCAACTTTAGCAATTCTATCAAAATGAACTCCATCTAAAAATCTATCAACAATATACCAGCGCATTTCATAACCCAACCTTGCTTTTGATGTTTTTTGTAAAATTTCTTCAACTTCTTTTGCGTCCATAGTTTTATAAAGTTAATTTTTCGTTTTCTTTTTGGATAAGTTTTAAATAAGTTTCTGGATCAATTTCTTCTGGTGACAATTCTGTTTCAATTTTTTCCTCTTCTTTTTTCTCTTCTAAAAGCTCTTTTGCTTCATAAAAATTTTGTGCTTTTAGAATTACTAAAACTTTCTCAATCAATTTTTCAATTTTCATCAAAATTAAAGTCAAAAAAATAATGTAAAGTAAATTAATCAAAAAAATTGTGATTAAAAATCCTAAAACCATTGTTAAATTGTTAAACCTTGATTAAAAATATCTTCCCCTTCTTCTTCTAATTGTCGTAAAATTCTTGCTTTAAAACTTTCTTGCTGCTCCCTTTTAATCAATCTTTCTTCTTCAGATTCAAATTTTACCATAAAATCTTTTAAAAGCGAAATTGCCATTTCTAAAGCATCTATTAGGTCATCGTGCTCCCCAAAAGGATAGGATAGAAGTTCATCGTAAAGTTCGTTAAAATCTTTATCTTTTTCAAAAATAACTTGCCCATTTTGAAAGTAAATTGACATTGACAAAAACCTACTCCTTTTATCTTTAACCCTTTTGACAAAAACAGGATTTAAAGCAAATCTTCTTATTAACTCTTCTCCTACCACCCTCTGATAGCCTACATCTTCTATGCCTAAAATGATTGTTTTTCCCAATTTATCGTAAAGATTGTAAATTTCACTGATAAGATTGAGGAAGGTATTTAAACCTCCTCTGAATTTTTTAGCCATTCTTACGCTTACATTGCCATCTTTTGTTAATCCTACAACCACAATTGCGTTAAAATCTGCTGTTTCTTTCTCTGAAACTGCTAAATCTGTCCCTATGGCTATTAAATCTAACTCTTTAACATCTGTTTTTTCAAGTTTTAACCATTCTTTTTTGAAAATTTCTCCTTCTTCTGGAAATTTACATTCATAAAGAATGTCAAAAAATGGTTGTTTTTTCATAAGTTCAACCTGTTCTGGTGTAATTCTGCCTTCTTTTAAGCCAACTTTGTAATCAATGACAATTTTGTTAAAGGTTTCATCATTAAATGATTGCCAAAGATGGTTCTTTTTTAAAGGATTAGAAATTTCAAGTAAAAATGGATTTTTGCTATCTCCTAACATTCTTAAAATTCCTGCATATGTTTCATCTGATATTAATGCACTTTCGTCTAAAACAATGTTTTCTGCTCCAAAACCCATTAAAGAATGTAAAGGATTTTCTTTAGTTGAAAATGCAGATAAAATGTAGATTTCTGAAAAACTTTGATATTTATAAATCTTAAAAGTTAGTCTATTTTTACTCCTTTCTCTTCTTAATCTCTCTAAATTTTCTCCTTCATCAGTTTGAAGTTTTGAAAGAATAAACTCATTATCAAAACAATGCTCAATAATATAGCCCATAATAATTCGTGCTCTTTTTTGTTCTGGTGCTACAATTGCCCATTTCTCGGGATAAAATAAACATCTTGTTAATACTGCTAAAGCAGTTGTAAATGATTTTCCATACCTTGTAAAGGCTAAAATTATATTTCGTGGATGTTTTTTATAAAAAATCAAATCAAAAATCTCTAATTGAGAAGGTGTTAATTCAATTGGATTTCCGTAAGAATCTTTATAGAATTTCCTGACAAATTGGAATGTTTTGCTATTCTTGAGATTTCGGCTCATTTAAAAATTGGTTTAAAAATTCTTCAATTTCTTCGATTTTTTTGGCTTTTAAGTCTATTTCAACTTGGTCTTTTGCTTTTCCATAAAGTCTATCTAAAATGTCTTTGTAAAAAGTATAATTTCCAGAAAGTGCTTTTAAAAGGCCAACAATTACAATGTATTCTTCGATTGTTTCTGGTTTTTTAGGAAGTTTTCCAAATCTTTTTTCAATTGCTTCTCTAAATGGTGTTAAATCTTTTTTTTCTGCCAACGTTTTGATGGCGTTTTTAAATAAAGTAGAAAAATGCTTTGCTCCAGGAGGTTTTCCTTTAGGATTCCCACTATAACCAGGTAAAAATCTCCCTAATTTATCTCGTTTAGGCTTCTTCTTATTCATCTCTTTCTGAATTATAACAAATTCACTTTTACTTCCAAAGTTTTATATAATTTAAAGGAAAATGAAAATTGAACAAAGAAAATTAAGCGATTTAAGATTTTGTGAATATAATCCGAGAACAATAAAGCCAGAAATTCTAGAAAAAATCAAAAAAAGTATTTTAAAATTTGGCTTTATACAACCACTTGTTATAAATGAACATACTTGCGAAAAATGCGGTGATAGAAAAAATGTGGTTATTGGAGGTAATCAAAGATTAAAAGCTCTTTTAGATTTATTTGGACCGGAAAAGATTGTCGATGTTGTGATTGTAAATTTACATCTAAAAGAAGAAAAAACTCTTAATATAGCACTTAATTCATTAAAGGGTGATTGGAATTTTTTAAAGTTAGATGAAATTTTGCAAGAATTAAAAACAGATTCCGAATTGTTTGATCTTTTAGGTTTTGAAAAAGATTTTGAAAAAATTTTTAAACCGTTTAATTTTGACGAATTAGAATATTCTCAAGGTGAAATAAAAACAAAAAAGTCAAAGTTTTTAGAAGTTAGAATTTATATTCCTGTTTCTATTTCTGATTATCAACAAATTTTAAATGAGATTGAAGAATTGTGTCAAAAATTTAACATTACCAAAAAAGTTTTAAAATGATTATTTTAGTAAATCCAATGTATTCAATTTATCAAAATTTAAATGCAGATAGTTTTTATATTTTTACGAAACTTCTAATCACTCAATTAACTAAAAAGTACAAAGACTTTTATTTTTTATACATTTTTCCTGACGAAAAAAGCGGTTTTGTTTATCAAGACGACGGTTTTTTCGATAATCCTAACGTTATCGTAATTAAAAAACGAATGGTGAAAAGAAAACTTGACAATGTTTTAGATTTTCCCTTTGTTTTTTGGAGAAATTTTTTTGACAATTTTACTCCCGATATTATTTGGTCACATTCTGTTGAAACTTCTCACTTTTTTTATAATTTTGTCCAATCTTTTGAAGAAGGTATAAGATTTAAAATAATTAATCAACACCATTATGTTTTACATCATACTTTGCCATATCCAGAAGTTTATATGTTGCCAGCTCAATTTCAACAAACTGCTTGTTTTTTGGTAGATATGAACATTTTTAATAGCCATTACTGTTATAAGATGATGGTTGAAAATATGAAAAAGTACTTGAATGATGAAACAATCGCCAAAATGAAATATAAAATTATCCATTTTGCCCTTTTAGACCCTGATTATTATCCTAAACCTCAACCTGCTGATTTAAAAAAAATTAAAATTATCTATAATCATCGTCTTTCGGATTATAAAAATTACCAGATCACTTTTAAATTGTTAAATGAACTATGGAAAAAATATCAAAATTTTGAAGTTTTTGTGACTAATCCAAATGCTGAAAATTTTTCTAAAATTTCACATTATCCATTTGTTAGAGGAATTTCTTGTGCGAATCATAAAGATTATCTTGAAATTTTAAAAACTTGCCATTTAAATATCACAAATTCTCAACATGAAACATTTTGTATATCTGCATTAGAAAGTTTGGCAATGGGGCAAATTTTAGTTGCTCCTAACGGTATTACATTCCCTGAATTAACTTATCCTAATTATCCTTTTCTTTTTAACTCTCTCGCAGAGCAACGAGAAATTTTAGAAAAAATCTTCTCTAATCCTAAAATCATTGAGCAATATAGAGAGGAAATTTATAAAAAAACTTGGGAAAAATTTTATTACGAAATCATGGTTCAAGAATACTATAACCTTTTTACTCAACTAGAAAAAGAATATCGGTTGGGAAACTTTAAAAAGTCAGTTTTTAAAGTTCTCAATTACATCAAAACATTAAAAGGCTTTAAAAGTCTCAAAGAATTATCTACCATCTTCAAGCGTTTCAATTTAGGGCAGCAAGCTTTTCCTTTGATTAAGATTAAAAAACTTCTAAATTCTTTAGGCTATAAAGATTATTTTCATAACTCCGTTCAAGGCATTTTTTTTGAATAAGTTTAAAACATTAAGCTTTTTTATTGAAAATCAGAAATCGTTATTTAAATATTTCTTTTTGGCCTGTTTTAAACCTCTTTTTTCTCGTTTCATAAAAAGTTGATTTTTTGAAAAAATAATTTTATAATTTTAAATATATTAAAAAATTGACAATTTAAAAAAATTGCATATAATTAAAGAAAAAGGTCGTAAATTAATAATAAAAAATCTCAAATGTGAGCATATTTCGTAAGGGAATCTTTCAATCAGTCGTTTTGCCAATGTTTTATCTAAGTTGAGCATAAAAAAAGGTCGTAAATTGATAAATAAAATAGAAAATGCAAAGGAGAAAAATAAAAATTGCTTACAAAATTAAAAAAATTACTTTTACTGATTGGTTTGATTTTGACAAAGAATTTTACTTAATTATTGATAATCAAGAAATTTTTATTAACCGCGGAAGGAATAAACGAGATGTTGAAGAATTTTTAAATAAGGTCAAAAATATAAATTACAAAGATGGCTATTTTAAATTATGGGGGAATTCTCAACATCCCCTTGATGAATTAGATAAAAGTTTATGCCCTTATCCTGCATTTACAAATATAAAAAAAATTGCTTCTAATGTATGGGAATTTATGGGAATTCACAATTATCTTCAAGAGGGTTATCATAGAGGATTTTGTTTTATCATTTGGAATGAAAAAATTGCTAAAAAAATTGAAAATTTTCTTTCAGAAATTTATAGAAAATTTTATTCATTCTCAACCAACCAATAAATAAAATGAATCCAATAAATAAAATGAATAATAATCATAGCATAAAACAAGAAGTTTTTATTATCATTAATTCGCATATTTTGAATGAACTCAAAAAAAAGAAAATTACCCCCCTTGAAGCGCTTTTGCTCGGTAAAATTATGTTTCTTTGTCTTGCCAACAAGCATTATGAATGTTGGGCTTCTAACAAATATTTAGCAAAGTTATTTGGAATTTCAGAGGTCTGGGTATCAAAAACTCTTGAAAAGCTTGAAAAATTTGGCTATATTCAGAGAATTTATCCATCAGAAAACAAAAGGATAATCAAATTTTGCTTTTCTCCGAATTCGGAAGGGCTTAAACTAGAGTTTAAGGGGGGCTTAAACTCTAGTTTAAGGGGGCTTAAACTAGAGTTTAAGCAACAATACAATATACAATACAAAGAAAAAAATAAAAAAAATATATATAAAACCGAAAAGCAAATGAAAACACCGAAAAGTAAAGTAAGATCTTACTTCATTAAAAGGGGAAATACTATTATCTTTGTTTGTCCTTCTTGTAAAAGATACTGTCCTGTTCAGAATACTGTTTCGGTTGCTCCACAAGTTTTTCTCTGCTTAGATTGTTATCAGGAAAGGAAAAAATTTATCGAAAAATTACGTTCTTTTAAAGAAAATTTCAAAGAAAAAACTGAAATTTTAACTCCCGGTGAAAAAACTGATATGGTAGTCGAAAATTCGAGAATTGAAAGAAAATTGAAAAGTAAAAAAGGATAAATGTTTAAAAAATATAAAAAAATTGAATATTTTTAAATACTTGACAAATTAAAAAACATGCTTTATAATGATTTATATAAGATACAAGGTCGTAAGTAAGTTTAAAAGTAAAACAAGGTCGTAAGTAAGAAAAAAATCAAAATGAATATAAAAAAATTACTTTATCAAATCAAAAGGTTAATTAAAAAATTAACAAATGCAATCTCGTGGGAAATAGATTCTTTACTATATCTCGAATATGAAGATTCTGAGTTAGATTTTCTTCTAAAAAGAAAGAAAAGATTTAACTTAAAGAAAATTTTAAGAAGAATAAAGCTTTATTTCTTATATACTTTGTATTTCCCACTCAAAACCTTGAAAAAACTTTATACAAGTAGGTCGTAAATAAGTTTAAAAGAAACAAGGTCGTAAGTAAGAAAAAAAATAAAAAAAACCACAAGTTAATATGGATATACAACAGATCAAAAATATCATACAAAACAACGACTTAGTTGAAATTAATTTTGACTTTAATGAGGGCATATTAGAAATAAAAACTCCTAATTCTTATGAAAAAATAGAAGAGTTTTATGATGAAAAATTGTTTGATGAAGTCAAATATAATATCCTGGAAGATTATTACCCACACAATTATACAACTGGAGGAATTATAGTTTATCCAGTAGATTTTGATAAAACGAACGATGTTGTGATTAAGATTGGAGAAATAGACAATGAGAAGGAGTATACAAAGGAAAAATTTTATTTTTTTAAGATAAATTTATTCAAAGATAAAACCTCCGAATTTTTAAAACAAATCGAAAAAATTGATTTCTTTTTTAATTTTTCAACTGAAAATAAAGAGATAAATGAATTGATAAACAAAATTAGAATAAATGATTTTGAGAGAGTATATTTTGAAATCCCCTTTGATGATATTGATGATTTTAGCGGATATCAAGATGTAATAATTGAAATTGACAATGAAAGTAAATCATTAAGGATAGAATATGAAGTTCTTCCAGATTTCTTAAAAACCTTTAAAGAATATTATTCGCAGATGTCAAAAATAATCAACGCTAAATTTATATTTGATGATTTAAATTCTATTCTATTTTTCCCTATAAAAATTGACAAAGATTTATTTTTTGAGATTGGAATAATTGTTGCTTATCATGGAAGCGAGAAGATTTTCGTAAATTACACAAATAATTATTTTTACTATGGAAGATTTTATTTTTACTCATTAAATCAAATTATTCAAAAAATTAGAAAACATTTTTTAGGGTCGTAAATTAAAAAAATAAATACGCAAAATGAATAAAAAAGAAGTTGATAAATGGGAAAAGTTATATGAAAAAGTTTTCAATCTTTTTATAATTTTCATCTTCTTTCCGTGGTATGTCTTTATGATTATTAGATTTTTACTCAATTTTTAGTCGTTATTAAAAAACATAAAAAAATGTTCCTAAAAAAATACGAAGTTAATTACAAAATACCGATTAACGACAATAGAGAAGAGGAAGGAATGATTGAACTTTTTGTAAGGGACGAAGCTGAATTAAAATATCTTGTTCCTCAAAAAATTGTTGAAGATATAGGCTTTTCTAACAAAGAAGAAGCAATTGATTTTGTAAAAGAAATTATGAAACAAGAAGATTTTATTTGGATTAAACGAAAACCTGGAATTTTCATATGTGACGTTTGCGAAAAAGAAATAAACCACTTATCAATGCTTTATAAAATCTCAATTTTTATTAATAACGAAATATCTTCACAAATTGATATTTGTGATGATTGTTATAACAAAGTTTATGAAATTATTTCAAATTTTAAATATGAAATCATAAAAAGGTCAAAAGAATTAAAAGAAATTTCCTAAAATGGACAAAATCAAAACCTATGAAAAAACAATAAATTGCCGAGGCTGTGGAGAAATTATGAACGTAATTGTTTTAGTAGATGACGAAGGGAACGAGGAATATCAAGACATATGTAATTTTTGCGCTGAAGATTACTTTATTAACCATGAAAGAGATAGATTGAGAGAAGAATTAGGAGAAGGATTTCAAACTTGGTCGGAGTTATTAAATCAAAAAAAGATGGATGAAAAATTAGGAAGCAGGCAATATGTTAAATTAGAACCTGCTCAAAAGATTTTTAATACACTTGTAATGACGCTTGGTTCTGATTGGCTTAAAGAAAATCTTAATATTCCTGACAAACTTAAAAATTTAGTTGATTTATCAGTTGAATTAGCAGACAGACTAGTTGAAAAACTTTACGAAGAACAAAGGTCGTAATTAATTAACAAAAAACATGGGAAAAAGATTTTTTAGCATTGTAGAAATTGCTAAACTTTTAGGGACAAAATATTCAAATGTTTGGGTAATTGTTAAAAAACTTGATATTAAATATCGTTTCCGAGGCTTTAGGAAGAAAGAATATGATATTGTTGATTTTATTGAAAAACTTAAACAATATAATCCTGATTTTTACAAGTTAAATGAAGAAAAACTTTTGTCAGTTCTTAATGGAGAAAAAGAAAAATGAGAAAAACAAAATATATTAAACTTTCAAAGCAAAAAAAGGAAATAATTAGAAATGATATAAAAATAGTTTTAACTCTTGAAATCTTTAAAGAAAGAAAAAAAGAATATTTCTTAACCATAAAAGAAAGGGGGAAAGATGATTTTATTTATTCAACCGAAACTTTTAGAAAATTTTATATAAAACCATCAATAAAAAATTTTCAATTTTTGTCATTAAGACCAGGATTAATTTTCTTTAGTATGAACAAGGAAGTTTTTTTTATTTATGAAAAATTACCAATTTCCGGAACAGAATTAGAGATTTGTTTAAAAAAGAAAGAAAAGAAAAGTTTAATAAATTTTCCTAAATTCAAAAAAAGATTTTGCATAGACCTAAAAAAGGGCAAATTATTAAGTATTCCTCAAAAATTAAAAAAATGAGAAAAACAAAAACTACAAACTATATTAGAGGAAGGAATTTTGAATATAGAGTGAAGAAACTTTTAGAAAAAAAAGGTTATATCGTTTTTAGAACTGCTGGCTCTCATGGACTATTTGATTTGATTGGAATTAAGAATTATGGAAGTTTTTTTCTTTTTGGATTTTGGCAATTAAAAAAGAATATTACAGATAAACAAGCAAAAAAATATCTTTACGAGATTTTATCAGAATTAGAAATACCTATAAATGACTTTGTAGTTTCTAACCCTCACTTTATTAATGAAAAAAGTAAAACTAAAGAGATATGTTGTTATTTAAGAAATCCAGAATTTTCTGTATCCTTCGGAATAATTTATATATCCTCAAAAAGAAAAGCAAAAAATGGGTGAAGTGCAAAGATTTTTAGAAGAAAAAATCATATCAGAATTTAGAAAAAGAAATTACAATGTTAAAACTTCAGATTGGATTATTCTTAGAATTCTAAAACCATCTGAAAAAACAAAGCAAAAATTGAATCTTCCAGATGATTTTAGATATTACGTAATGCTTAATTTAAAAACGAAAGAATTGACATGTGACTGTTTGGGCTTCTTAACTCATAAAAAATGTAAGCATGTAAAATACTTTAGGTCGATATTAAATTTAATCAACGCAGATGGGAATAGTAAGTGAATTCTATCAAAAAAGATTGCAAAAACTTGAATTTGAATTTGTAAAGTTTAATCAAGATAATCCTAAAACGCTCAAGTTGTTTAATGCTTTCAAGGTCAAACATTTGAAAAATCCAAGAACTGGTGAAATGAACGAAGTTTTATTTGCTTTAGTATTTGATAAAGACGAAGGAAAATACAAGGTTTTTCCAACAAGTTCTTTGGACATGATTAAGGTTTTTTATGAAGTTGAACTTTCAGTTGAGAAACCTGAATTGAAAGCATTTTATGTTGAAGGAGATATTATTAAAGTTGCAAGAAAAAGAATAGCAAGTTCTTTTGGTTTTCAAACTAAGTATATTGTTGAAAAAATTGGGCATGAGGAAATTTCTGAAGTTGATAAAGAAAAAATTAAAAAGTTTTTAGGTACCAGAAAAACAGGTTAAAATAAAGGTAGGTCGTCAGATTAAAGCCTAAAATTCAAAAATGAGTAGTAAACGCCCCTTTAGGGGGGCATTAATAGCAGGAATTTTACTCATTTGTTTTTATCTAATTTTATACGCTTTAATTGGAAACGGAAACAAGATTACATACGAGAACGAAAAAAACGTTGAAAATGGTACAAGTATTGAGAATACAAATGAAAGCTATTACGAAAACTTAATAAACCAGTTAATTGAATGTGAAAGCTCTCACAAAGAGTTAGCTATTAATGTTAAAGATAAAGACGGAACTGCTTCTTTTAGCTATCTACAATGGAAACCAGAAACATTTAGAGAATATGCTCTTAAGTATGGAGTTATCGGTGAAAAAGCAAGTTGGAATTGGATTATGACAATTATCTGGGATTATAAGACAAATAAATATCTTGGAATTCAAATTTTAAAGAATGAACCAGAAAAAGCAAAGAATTTATGGCCAATTTGCTGGAAAAAGATTAAAAAGTAAGTCGGAGTTAAAAAGTTAAAAAAAATGGAATTAGAAAAATTTGACGAAAACAGAAAAAAAGAACTTGAAGAAAAACTTACACAAATTTTATGGAACATTAGAGAAGTTGCCTCTGACATACTACATTTTATAGAAGCATATAAAATCAAAGGAGGACATTTTGAAATTTTCTTACTCGAATGTATTTACGAAATGACTATGGCATTATTTGAAACAATTCAAACTATCAAAAAGAAATTAACACAGGTCAAAATTTAAAAATAAAGTCAAAATGAAGAAAATAACCATTCTTTCGCCTCTTAAAAAAGATAAGAACCTGAAATACCTATGGGAACCAATTAGATTTTTATATCAAGCTGGTAAATGGAAGAAAATATATGAAACTGAAGAACCTTATTTAAATGTTAAAATTTGGGCTAAAAATAGTGGTCTTTCGATTAAAAATTTTCTTTTAAAAGTTGTAAATAAAAAAAAGAGTTAATATAATTGAGGTAGCAAAACTACAACTAAAAGGAGGGATGAGTTATGCTTAAAAAATTGCTTGCTGATTATTGCCGTAGGACGTATTTCGGCAAAGAGGAACAACCTGTGCAGGTAGGAGTGTATCGTCCATCTGTCCTTTCGTGGAGTTGCCTCCGCAAACAATACAACTACTACTTCTATTTTGACAAGAAATCACCCGAAGAAATACCAGACGATATCGTCTTGCTTCTATCTGGAGGTATTGTCTTTCACCGGCTAATCCAATCTCTCAAGCTTGATGGAAAACGCTACTGGAGTGCTGTAGAAGTTCCCTGCTCTATAACTGTAGAAGCACTTAATGGTTCACAAATTACTATCCTTGGACATGCTGATGCTATCTGTGGTAGTGGTATAGAAGCCAAGGTGTATGAATTCAAGCATGTACGACAAATTCCGTCAAAACCACTATTTGAACATGTCCTGCAACTTAACTTCTATCTTGGAGCCTTACAAATTCCTCATGGAATACTTACCTATGTGGGCTATGTTCCATCTGGAGGTTTAGACATCAAAGAGTATCCTCACACCTTCAGTCATTGGCACTTTGAACATCTTATAAATCGAGCAATTACACTTCATACCTTGCTTGTCAACAAAACTCCTCCTCGTTGTTCATGTAAAAACCGCATTCACGAAATCGAAATCTTATAAGGAGGTGATGCGTAATGCGTCTCTTTCCATTGATTCAACCTTACTTTGAACATCTGCCCTACAACAAACGAAAAGCCGAAAAGATTGATGTTGATTATCCAATTCCATATCCTCAAGGAATTCCTCGTACATTTCGCAAATTCTGCTGCTTCGTAGGTGTAAAAACTCCAAGAAGAGGAGTGTTAATGGGAGCAGGAACTCTTGTCTTCACAACTGGTATAGTTGGTATCCTTACAGCTGCACATCTACTTGAAGAAGTCACAGAAGGAATTGATGTTTCCTTCTTCCTCCCTTCCAACGAATGGTACGAAATCATAATTCCAACTTCCTATATCGTAATCAAGAATGATGAGCTGGATATCGCCCTATTGAGAACTCCAGCATTACCTCCATTCTATCAACCTGTAGAAATTGGATGGGAAAACTATTCTGTAATATCTACTGACCTTTACGCTTTTGGATGTCCAGCAGGAATATTCGGCTATGTCTGGAAACCTAAACTCCTTACAATTGCAGGAGGCATAATCTACACTAAAGGCCTTGCATGTCCAGGAGTATCCGGTGGAGGTATCTTCACCAAAGTTGGCAACAAATTCTACTTATGGGGTGTCCATATGGCAATTCACCTTGGCTCTTATACTCTCCTTTCAAGAACTGTAAAACTTGAGCTTAAAGAAGACTCCTAACCCTGCCCAGCGCTGTTCCCTGCCACCAGCCTTTTAGGGGGGTTTACATACCCCCCTTTATTTTCGCACCAGATAAGCTGAAAAACCCAGGAAGGTATAAATATACCTACCCTCAAAAAATGTTTTATCTGATGCAATTCTACGAGGGGTTATTTTTAAAAATGTAGATTTTAAGCCCATTTTTAAAAACTTTCTTAAAAGCTTAAAAAATATAGATTTTAAAAGGCTTTTTACACATTTTAACCTCCTTTTAAGCTTTCTAAAACCCTAAACAATGTAAATGGCCCTCCACAAAGGAGGACCATTTACAGGTTATAATGGTAAAGGGGGAACCCCCTATACCATTATTTTGTCTTTTTTCTTGTACTTTTTCGTCTTGCCATTTTAGCTTATTTCTTAATAACGACCTTATTCTTCAAGTTCTTCTTCTAATAATTCTTCTTCCTCTTCAGCTTCCAATTCTTCTTCAGAAGTTGGTTCTAAAATTTCTTCCTCTTGCATGATAAATTTAGGTTTTAATTACGACTTATTTGTTTAAAATTCCATTTTTGATTGTCCTTTTACCTACATCCCATACTCCTGCAGCAGATAGACCAAATATTGTTCCTACAAAAATAACGGCAACAGGACTTGAAATTGCTCCGTATAGATATGCCCAAAAAGCATATACAAGACCCCAAAATATGCTAATTACAGGTGCAAAATCATTTACTGTTTCCTCATTCACAAACCTTTTTAGAATCCTTTTTGAAACTTCAGTTAAACCAATCACAATACCCCATATGATTGCACTTGAAACTGTAAGTTCAGATAGAGTGTATGGAAACTCTTCCATGATTCTAAAAACTTAATGACGACCTTTATAAATTTTATTCCAAAGATAATTAAAAAGTAAGCCTATTCCTGATAAAGATAGTTGCCCTGAAGAGACAGTTTTAGCGTAATTGTTATACTTTCTTACCCAATCAAGTTCAGTTAAAAGCCAATCTTCTAATCTATCATACAAACTTCTAAATCCACATATTCTTACTAAGTTTTCAGCATATTTAAATGGATTATTTCCATCTTCTTTAGGAGCCCAAACTTTAGCAAATTCCAAAATTGTAGATTTTCCATTAAGTTTTGTTCTCGTATTCCCTTTAACTTTTTGTTCTAAATCCCATACTAAAGCCTTAAAGCCGTCTAATTCTGTTTTAAATATTGCAAAACCATTTTTTCTACCAATTTGAAAGGGAGAATATCTTAAA
>CAZZNB010000039.1:0-7590 GCA_964655375.1 uncultured Candidatus Saccharibacteria bacterium | reverse complement strand
TAAATTTAAATTTAATAAAAACTCTGCTTTTATTTCCCCAGAGAAAACTCTATTTAATCAATTTTTCTACATTCAAAGACATTTTATTATACATATCTAAAAAATTATGATTTTAATAATGGCTGAATTTTTTCTAAAAATAAAGCTTCATTATTATAAATATTTCCGCAGCTAGCAATTTTTTATTTATCCATCAAAACAAGTTTTATCGGTCTTTTTATTTTTAAAAAAATTCTTTTAGATATTGAAAGCTTAAAGAAAATGGTTCTCTGCCAAGTTTGCTTAATTCTTGTTTTAATTTTTCATTATCTAAAACTTTTACCACCCAAATTTCCTTGCGTCATTAAAAAATAAAAAACCATTATCAAGTTTAAAAATAATTCTTGTATATTTTTGACTTTCTGACTTTCTTAAGAATTTAAGAATGCTAGAAAAAAAGAAGCTGGTCTGTGAGTTTAAGATAAAAAAGCAAATTTAAATTTTTGCTTAATTTTAAGATAATTATCTTCCCTACCCTTTCAATTTTTAAAATTTTACCATCTAAAATTTTCTTTTTCTCACTATAAAAATTTTTTATTTAAAATTTTTACATTCTTAATTTTTCTTCCTATTAAATATTTTTCTAAATATTTTTTATTGTCTCTACCTCAGAAAGTTCTGGCATTTATATTTCAGTAATATCCCTGGGGTAAAAAAGATTTAAAAACCAATAAATAAAAGTTTTAATTTTATTTTTGTTCGAGAGCATCTTAGAAAGATAAACACCACGCCACAAAATCCAAGCCCCAAAACCAGAGAAAGAAATACCTTTAATTTCTCCTATAGCAAAAAATTTACCTAAAGAAATTAAATCTCCTTGATGTTTATAAGTGAATTTTTCTAAAGATTTATTTTGAATTAAATTAAAAATATTTTTAGCAGCTATTTTAGCTTGTCTTACTGCTACTTGAGCAAGCTGAGGTAATGGTTTTTCATTTTGAATAAAACAGCAATTATCCCCCAAAGCAAAAACATTTTCATAATTCTTAAGTTGTAAATACTCATTTACTACTAATCTTCCCCTATTATCTTTTTCTACCTTACCAACAATTTCTGGTAAATTTGCTTCAACTCCTGCTGTCCAAATAACTGTTTTTGTTTTAATTATTTTTTCATCATCTAATATGATAAAATCTTTTCCTACTTTTTTAACTCCTTTTCCTAAAATAATCTCAATTTTTTTCTTTTTTAAAACTTCGAAAGCAATTTTTCTTAATTTGTATGAAAACTGCGGTATTAACTCATTCCCTTTTTCAATTAAAATAATTTTTACCTTATCAATAACTTCTTTTGGATAAATTTTGGAGAAAGTTTTATAGAAATAATCTGACATTTCTGCAGCAAGTTCAACACCTGTGGCTCCACCACCAACAAGAACAAAATTTAAAATTCCTTCATCTTGACTTTTGGCTGCTAACTCAAACATATGAATAAAATGATTTCTTAATCTAATAGCATCATCTAAAGATTTCAAAGTAAAACTATTTTCTTCTGCTCCAGGGATATTATAAAAAGCTGTTTTTGAACCAAGAGCAATAATCAAATAATCGTAATCTATTTTGCTCTCATTTAATTCTACAATTTTGTTTTCTAAATCAATCTTTTTCACTTCTCCACGAATTAATTCATAATCGCAACATCTTATAATTTCTCTTATAGGCTCAACTAAATTCTCCAAAGAAACACTGCCAGTAGCAAATTCATGAAGTAAGGGCGTAAACAAAAAATAATTTTTTTTATTTACTAAAACAAGTTTTATTTCTTTTTTATTATGAAAAAATTTGTGTAAATATTTCAAAGTATAAACACCAGCAAAACCTCCTCCTAAAATAACTATTTTTTTCATTAACTGATATTTCTAATAGTTTAAACTAAAGGGCCAAGGTTGAGGTACAAAAAGCAAAGCTAAAATAGCAGCCCATAAAGCTAAATTTTTCATAAAATTTACCATTTGCATCATTTTCATTTGAGGATCTTGCTCTCTCCAAAAATCATGCATCAGAAAAGTTACAGGCAAAAAGAAAAGGGTTAAAGCTAAAACACCAATTTGAATATAAACACCAAGTAAAATTGATAGGCCTCCAATTAGAAGAAAAAAACCGGTTAAAAGAACCATCAGTTTAGGAGCAGGGATATTTTTACTCTGGACCCAACCAGCTAAAGAACTTAAATTACGAAAATGATTAAAAGCATTAAAAAGAAAATAAAAACCTAAAATCAGCCTAGAAAGAAGAAAAATATAATCGTAAGTCATTTTTTTTAAAATATTAATTACGGCCTTACTACTAAATTATAATAAATTATAATTTATATTATAACCACAAATATATAATAAACTTACTTCTTTTTTCATTTCTTCTATTACAATTTGCGATTTGATTAATCTTTTATATCTTTCTAAATTATAATTATAACTTTTATCTAATTTAACAAGAGCTTCTTCAAAACTTAAATTACTTTTATTTCTTTATCAGCATAAATGTAAATTTTAAAAGTATTTTCACAAAAATAAATCGCTAACCTCTCTCAATTACAAAGTAATTTTCAAAATTATATATCCTTTTTGTATCTTCATTTGCAATCTTATCAAGTTTTTCTGCAGGGGATAAACCTGCCCTCTATATATCTTAAACCTCTTTTTTCATAATTTCTAAAAATCTCGCCCTTAAAATATTTTTTATTTATTAAAAATAATCTACTAAATTTTTAACTAAAGTATATTTTTCAGAAGCAGTTAAATTAGAGATGGCTATCTCTATTCCTTTGTTTTTTCCCATTTTTCTGCATTTTCTAAAATATCACCTTCTTTAAACAGAATAGCTTTTAAGACTTCCCTCCATTTAGGTAATTTTCTTGTAAGCCATTCTAAATCTATCGCAAAATGCTCAAACTCTTCTTCTTGAGCATGTTCCATTATTTTTCTTACTTCCGGATCTTTAGTAATAGAAATTCTTTGTTGATACCAATTAATTGCTTCTGCTTCTTCTATTAATGAAGCTATTATTCTAGCAAAGTCTCTTATTTCTTCATTTAATTCTTCTGGTGGTTCGTGGTATTGATCAAATCCTGCCATTTTAAAGTAATTATTTTAATTCGACCTTTTATTTGCTTTCCTTATTCATTATTTTAAAAGAAAAATTTAAGATAACAAATGACAAAAAAATCAACCCGCTTCCTAAAAGAAAGGCAAAACTAAAATTAAATTTTGACCAAAGCCATCCACCTAAAGTACCACCCAAAAGTTGACCAAAGCCATAAAAAGCATTAAGTGTTCCTTGTGCTGTTCCTAAAAATTCTGAAGAAACATTTTCCCCAATATAAACCATTTTTATGCCATCAATTAAAGCTAAACTTAAAGAAAGTAAAATCGAAGCTGGAAAAATTAAAAAATTATTATTCATAGAAAACAAAATAAAAGCCACACAAGAAATTAAAAAACCCATTTTTAACATTATTTTTTCTCTATATTTATCTTCTAATCTACCTAAAGGAAAAGCAAAAATGACAAAGAAAAAATTAAAAAGAAAATAAAAAAGTGGTAGTGTTTTCAAAGAAGGATCAAATGTTTGAATCCTGAGAAGGACTAAAGATAGCGGAAAATATCCTAAAGAAAAAATGAAGAAAGCTAAAAGATAAATTTTGATTGATGATGTGAAAATTTTAAAATCAAAAACAAATTTTTTATTTTTTGAATAAGGATCTTTTTTATCTTCTACCCATAAAAATGTTATCAAAGTGAAAACACCCAAAAAGGCAGCAATTAAAAATAAAAGTTTGTAATTTAAATTTAAAAAATAATTCAAAAGCAAAAAACCAAAAATAGGACCCAAAATAGCACCAATGGTATCAAAAGCACGATGGAAGTTGTAAGATTTATTAAGTTCTTCCTTATCAGAAGAAAGATAAATCAAAGCATCTCTGGGAGCATCATAGAGACCCTTACCCACTCTATCAAAAATTCTTAAAATAAAAACTTGCCAAAAGCTATTTACAAAATAAAGAAAAAATCTGGCTAAATTTGAAAGCGCATAACCTAAAATAGCAAAAATTTTCCTTCGATTATAAAAATCAGAGATTCTACCCGAGTAAATTTTCAAAATATTATTAAAGGCCTCGCTAAATCCTTCTAAAAAACCAACAAACCAGAAAGTAGCATTTAAAGATTTAACTAAAAAAGCAGGCATCACTGAATAAATCATCTCACTAGAAAAATCATTAAAAAGACTAACCAGGCTTAAATAAAAAACATTCTTATTAACTCCTAATTTTTTTCATTGTTCAATTTTTAAAAATGGTATAAAAATTAAAATCATCAGTGAAGTAAGCCCAAAAACAAAAATCAGTGATCCTAAGCCAATTTTTGAATATAAATAACCTCCTAAGAAGCCTGAACCGATTGATCCTAAATTAATAACAGAAGTTAAAAAGGCAAACATACTTCCAGCAATAAGCGCTTCTGTTTTTTGAGAAGCAAAAGTAAGCATTGTTAAAAAAGCAATCATCCTAAAGCACCAAAAATTATTCTGTCGAAGATAGATAGACCAATAGCTAATGGTTGGTTATTTTTAACAAAATATAAAAGATAAATTAAACTAAAAAATGTCCCCATCCCTCCGATCAAAATGCTAAAAATCAAAAGTCTTTTGAAATTAACTCCTCTTAAAAAACTCCCAAAAATAATTGCTCCTAAAGATGAACCAATAGCTGAAATTGAACCCAATGTGCCAATCAAAATTTTTGAAAATTTTAATTCATCAACCATATAATAGAAAAAAGGCATACCGAAAGAAGGAGAAAAGTTCCATAAAAAGAGAAAAAGAGTGATTAACAAAAATTCTTTATTTAAAATTGCTGATTTAAAAACTTGTTTGAATTCATAAAATTTTAAAATTGCTTCTGGCTCATATCTTAAAAGAAAATAAGTAATTAAAGCAACTGAAAGAGGAAAGAAAAAAGCAATAGTAAAAGTTGTTTGATAAGCTAATTTTTCTGCAGCTAAACCTCCAGCAAAAC
The DNA here is from genome assembly GCA_964655375.1 of uncultured Candidatus Saccharibacteria bacterium. Lineage (GTDB taxonomy): Bacteria > Patescibacteriota > Minisyncoccia > UBA6257 > HR35 > JAGDVT01. The sequence continues at coordinate 2,538 of CAZZNB010000039.1, read as the reverse complement.
CAGTAATGATTTGAGCTAAAGAAACTGCCATCCATTGAACTGACTGAAATTCTCTTAACTTGTTTTCTTTTTTACCAATTTCAACCATATAAGCATCAGTGACTACATCCTGAAAAGCATAAGCAAAAGAAGAAAAAGTTAAAATCAAAAGCAAAAGCCAGACATTATAATTTTGAGTTAAAGCTAAAATAAGCCAACACAAAGAAGCAATAAGACTCACTAAAATAAGATAGTTTCTTCTTCTTGAACCTTTAATTGGAAAAAGGTCAGAAATTAATCCCCAAACTGGTTTTATAGCCCAACCCAAAATTGAAATAGCGCTAAAATAAGCTGCTTGAGTTGCTGTTAATTTAAAAACATCCTTTAAGAGATAATTAATAGATAAATTTGGCAAAGAGGAAAGACCGTTAGGCGAGAAAAAATAAACTAAAGCAAAGATTATAATATATTTAAATTTACTCATACCACTTTTCTAAAATAACTTCTATCTCTTTATTTTCTTTTTCAATCAATTCTTTAAATTTTTTAACATCACTAAAACCCTTTTCTCCTTTAAAATGATAAGGATAAACTTTTTTAGGTTTAAATTCTAAAACTGCACTTACTGCTTGTTCAATTGACATCGTCCAAGGAAGATTCATTGGTAAAAAAGCAATATCAATATTTTTTAAATTTCTCATTTCAGGAATATCTTCAGTATCTCCAGCAATATAAACTCTAAAATTTTCTTTTTCAATCAAATAACCATTGCCTCTTCCTTTAGGATGAAATTGAAGTCTTTCAGGTGTTAAATTGTACATTGGCAAAGCCGAAATTTTAAAATCTTCAAAATTAGTCTCTTCAAAATTATTTAAAACCTTGGTTCTTTGCTTCAAATCTTCTGTAAGTTCATCATAAACAGCTTGGGGAGCAATGATCAAAAATTCTCCTTTTAAACTTTTTAAAACATCAACATTTAAATGATCAAAATGAATATCAGTAATTAAAACTAAATCTGGTTTTGGTTTATCTTTATATAAATCCGCACTCCAAGCAGGATCAACATAAATAATTTTACCCCAATTTAAAATTAAAGAAGCATGATAAATAGGAATTATTTGGGGCTCCATAATCTAATTATAATTAAAAAATGAAAAAATTGTTAGAAATAAAAGATTATAGAAAAGGAATAATAATTGAAAGAGTAAATAAATTTGTTGTAAGAGTAAAGATAGAGGGTAAAAACATCTTGGTTCATTTAAATAATACTGGAAGATTGGAAGATTTTATAAAGAATGGGAAAGTAGCTATTCTTTTACCTATCGCAAATCAAAATATGCAGACTCTTTCAGGTTTAAAGCGGAATCTTCAGAGTAAAAATCGAAATTTAAAGTATAGACTTTCGATGGTTAAAGAAGATAAGGGTATTTTTGCGATTATTGATACTTCACTCCAAATGAAATGTTTTGAAATTGCTTTAGAAAAGGGTTATATCTCTTGGCTTAAAGGTGCAAAAATTTTAAAAAGAAATTTTAGAATAAATAATTCTTTAATTGATTATTTAATTGAATATAAAAGCAACAAATATTTACTTGAAGTAAAAAGTGCAGTAATGAAATATAAAAATTTTGCTATGTATCCAGATTGTCCTTCAATTAGAGGGCAAAAACATATCAAGGATTTAACTGAACTGCAGTTTGAATCAGAGTATCAATCAATTATTCTTTTTATTGCTGGCATGAAAAATATTTCTGCTTTCTCCCCAAATAAAAACGCTGATCCAAAAATTTATGAACTTTTAAAAATTGCAAAAAATAAAGGTGTAAAGCTTAAGTCCATTCAAATTTATTTTTCTGAAAAATCAAAAAGTATTATTTTAAAAAATGATAATTTACCTACCTTGTAAAATCACGCCTATGAATTTTTATATACAATCATTAATTTAGGAGATTATTTTAAAACTTATTTAAGCTCCTTTTTATATAATTCTTTTTGTAGAGATTTTATTTTTTTATATATTAACCCCATAAATCTTTTTTAGATTCTTAAGAGGTTCAATCAAACATTCCGCAGATTTAAACTTCCATTTTTGCAATTATTATCAACTTAAAATTTTTTCTAATACTTTATCAAAATTCTCAAACCAGTAATCTTTATAAGAATGTTTTTCCACTTTATCAACATCATCTGTATTCAAGAAACAATAAACATAACAAGAAAAATTTTTGTATTCAAATTTTCGAGGCTTATTTTCTTCTTCAAAAATTTTTTTATATCCATCAATTTTATTTTGGTATGAAGTAAATTTAGTAGATTTTGGATCAACAAAAACTATAAAATAATTATCACCCCTACGAAGCCAAAATATAAAATCAGGTTTAAATTTCTTTAATGTATTGTCTTCATAATCATAGTAAGGAATATAAACTTCATCTAAGCTTTCATCAATTTTGCTAAACATCCACCAATCAAATTCATTAAATTTATTGTTTTCCTTAGCTAAATAATTTTCTAATTTTCTAATAAAATCAACTTCACTTTTTGTTTTAATAATATGTT
>CAZZNB010000038.1:0-4834 GCA_964655375.1 uncultured Candidatus Saccharibacteria bacterium | reverse complement strand
TTCATTCATCTTTGGCTACGGAAGATTTAGCATGACGGATGTAGAACTTACAGCAGAAGCAACCAGATATTATGCCTTGAGCCTTGCTTTTATGTTTATTTGGCCTATCATGTACCGTGCCTTTCAGGTGTTAAACTGGCTAAAGCCGGTTTTTTTCGTAGCGGTTGCTGGTGTCCTTGCCAATGCCTTTTTTAATTACCTTTTTGTCGTTGTGTATCGCCTTGGGATAAAAGGAATATGCTTAGGAACTTTTTCTGCATATTTTTTTATTTGTTTATTAAGTTATTTTGTGCTATATTATAGGCAAAAAGAGGGGATCTGATGGGGACTGAAATTTTTTGTCCTATATGCGAGGAGAAAGTTTCTTTAGATAGCTTCAGGGAGGTTTATGTATCTCCCTACAACAACCAAGAATACAAGCGCTACGAGTGTCCAAACTGCGATGTTCATTGGTGGGAGCCGTTAAAGATTATCCCGGAGTTTTATGAAAGTGAAGTATTTGAAGCTTATACAGCTTTTCATGAAGGAATCAGAGAATTACCTGAATGGTGTAAACCTTTCTTTTATTTATTTCCATCGCAAGTGAGGGGGGGGCTACTTGACGTGGGATGTGGCGATGGTGTGTTTTTGAAACATGCAAAGCAAGCGGGTTTTGAGGTATGGGGGATAGATTTTGATAGAAAGTCCGTGGAAATTGCAAGGAAAGCATTAAACACAGACACCATCTATGCCATGAGTCTTGAGGAGTTTTACGAGTATGCAAAGAAAAAAGGACTTAAGTTTGACGTTATAACCTTCTTTGAAGTCCTTGAGCACCAGGATAAGCCGAGGGAGTTTTTGGATATGGTCAAAGGGCTTTTAAAGGAAGGAGGCTACATAGCCGGAAGCGTGCCAAATAGGGAAAGATTGCTTGCCAGAGAGGCAGATTGGAAATATTTAGATGGAGACTTCCCACCACATCACTTTTTTAGGTTCTCTCAACAGAGTTTAAACTTCCTATTCAAACTAGTGGGTTTTTCTGAAATATTCTTATATGTACCAGACTATCCACCTTCACTGCTATTTCCAACAGTGTGGAGGAAAATGACAGGGAATTTAGATAAACACTTGAAGATAAAAGTCAAAGGTTGGTTTATTGGGGACGAAAGATTAGCAAAGGCTGTTGCGGTGGATAGGTTAGACGAAATAGTTATTACCAAGGGAGGGATCCCAAAATTATTTCTTCTAAAAGTGTTGCGGTATGTAAGAAATCTATTACTTCTTCCTTTTGTTATGCCTTATATTTTTAATCGCAAACAAAGAGGACCGAATATATATTTTCAAGCTAAACACGAGTGTTGAAAATGAAAAAATTTTTGAAGAGTTTGTGAAGGAATAGGAGTAACGTGTATTACCTGAAAGAATATTTTATGTTTAGGTAGAACGGAATGGAAAGTTACCAAAATTTTTGTTTTTTAAATGGATGACGCTCTAAAATGAAAATTCTTTCAGTAATCTCTCCAGTAAAATTTGGAGGAGGAGAAAGGTTGTTGTTAGACCAGACAAAAATTTTTAAGGAAAAGGGAATACAACAAGTTATTGTTTGTTTGAATAGATCTTCAGAATTTGAAAAATTTTTGAATCAAGAAAATATTAGTTATTTAAATTTAACTAATCTTGAGTTCAAGCAAACTCCTACTAAAAGAGAGTATTTGTTTTTGTTTATAAGACTTCTTCCCTCAATTTTCAATTTAAGAAAAATAATTTTGAAAGAAAAACCAGAAGTTATAGTTTCCCATGGATTTCCAGCAGTATTTTTAATTCCTTTATCGTTGATATTTTTAAAAAAGAAACCAAAAATTTTTATGTCCATCATTTCGAAAAATCCCAAGAGAATTTTTTAGTTAGAAAAATCTATTTATGGTTTCTTAAAAAATATAGAAAAATAATTGGGGTGAGTTCAAAAACCTCAGAATCATTAAAGAAAGCCTTCCCCGAAATAAAAGAAAAAATTATCACTATTCCCAACGGTATTGAAATAAAAAGATTTGAAATTGCAGATACAAAACAAGAAATAAGACAAAAGTTTAATTTACCAGATGGAATATTAGGAATTTGTGTAGGGAGATTAACCAAATTTAAAAACCAAAAATTTTTGATAAAAGTTGCAAAAGAAATTAAAAGAGATGACTTTTTTATTTTGATAATAGGGGATGGGGATGAATATGAAAATATCCAAAAAGAAATAAAAAAAGAGAATTTAGAAAATAGAATAAAACTTTTGGGATTTATTCCTTCAGATTTGATCCCTTTTTATTTGAAAGCGAGTGATATTTTTCTTTATCCATCGTTAAAAGAAGGGTTTGGGATTGTAGTTTTAGAAGCAATGGCTGTAGGTTTGCCGGTTGTAATTTTTAAAGAAATTTATATTGATGAATTTGGGAAAAATGTTTCAGTAGCCAATAACGAAGAAGAGTTTATAAACTTTACAAAAAATTTAGTTGAAAATAAAACAATAAGGGAAGAGTTAGGAAAAAAATTAAAGGAAGAAGTGTTAAAATTGGATATTAAAAGAACTGCAGAGAAATATTTGGAGGTTTTTCAAAATGAATAATCACGAGAAAAAGAATTTTAAAATTAATGTTTTCTTCTTATGCTTTTTTTAGACTAAAATTTTGTATGAACTTATTCATTACTTTATTCACTATGGAGTTAATTTATGTGTTTAAAAAATGAAAATATGTCTTGTTACTAAAAACAAATTTTACTTAGAAAATGATTTTTCAATCTCTAGTGGTCTTTTGTGGCATGAAGAAACCGGAATTCTGGGTTTTAAATTTGAAGAAATTGAAAAACTGGTGCTGATTGGTTTTAAACAAAAAGAAAGATTTGAGGGGTATGTGTATAGAAAAGATTTGAGAAATAAAATCTTTGTAATTGGTCCAAAATTTAGGGAAGAAAAAAGATATATTTTAGACAGAATAATTAATATTTTTTTAACCTTGAAGGAAATTTGGAAAAACAGGAATATTTTAAAAGATGTAGATTTAGTTTTTGCTCCATTTTTTGAATATGTTGTGTTTGAGTTTTTGTTATTAAAATTAATTTGCAAAAAAGCAAAATTTATTGTGTATATTATTGGAGATTATCCGGAGAGTAACTATAAAAAAAAGAAAAGATTAATTTTAAAAATGCTTTTGATATTTAGTCAATGGCTTTCTATTAAATTAAGCTCTGAATCTTGGTTTATTTCGCAATATCTTTGTAAAAAATATGGAGATAAAAAATCTATCGTTGTAAGAAGTAGTAGCATCAAAGAAGAAAACATTGTAAATGTTAGCAAAAAATTTACTTTACCGTTTATATTGGTTTTTGTGGGGAGAATAGAGGGAGATAAAAACCCTCTATGTTTGCCGATACTTTTAAATAAACTCAAGGAAAAAAAGATTGAAGTAAAATTAAAGATTGTAGGAGATGGGCCATTAAAAGAAAAATTAATAGAGAAAATCAATCAATTGAATTTAGAAAAAGATGTTGACTTTTACGGATGGATAAAAGACAGAAAAAGACTATTTGAGATATTAGACAAAAGTCATCTCTTAATTTTGCCATCGATTGCAGGAGAAGGAACTCCATTGGTATTTTTTGAAGCTTTTTCTAGAGGATTACCAGTAATTTCTACTCATTTCCCAGGAGCTGAAGAAATTATTGAAAATGAAGTGAATGGATATTTGGTAGATTACGCAACTGATGGAGATATTATAAATCAATTTGTAGAAAAAATCGAATACTTAATTCAAAATCCTGAAATTTACGAGCAGATTTCAAAAAATAACATTGAAAAAGCAAAAGAATGGACAATGGAAGAGTTTTTAAAAATTCAAAGAGAAAGAATATTAAAATTAATATATGAAAGTTGAAATAACAGAATTTTTAAAAAACATACAAAGAAAACCCCTCAGACCTCCTTTTGTATTAAGCGATAAAAAAAGAAAGGCCTTAGGGTTATTAATATTGTTTTTTAAAAAGAAAATTAGCTTTAAAGAACTATTTTGGATGCTACAACCCGTAACAAAAAGAGCAGTGGGAATAAGTTTAAAAAGGCAAAATTTAATTAATCAAGAAATTCAAAATTATCTTTTTAAAATTAAGGTTTTGAACGAAGATGGTTCTTTAAATTTGTTTGGTAGAAATTTTTATTATATTAATTTGGAAGACGTTTTGGGTTCAATTGCTCAAATAATAGTTAATGATGAATATAAATTAAACCAATTTTTAAAAGAGGATTCAGTTGTATTTGATATAGGAGCTAATATCGGAGTTTTTACTTGTTTTTCTGCGAAATTAGCACAAAGAGGAAGAATTTTTGCTTTTGAACCTGTATCGATGGTTTTTGATATATTAAAAAAGAATGTTAAAGATTATGAAAATGTTGAAATTTTTCAATTAGGCTTGGGCGATAAAGAAGAAGTAAAGGAAATTTTAATAAGAAGTTGGAATCCGGGTTATAGCACTATTGAAGATTCGGCCATTCAAAGACCTAAAGAAAGTTTTGACATCAAAGAAAACATAAAAATCACTACTTTAGACAGCATTACCAATAAATTGAATTTAAAAAGAATTGATTTTATAAAAATTGATGTTGAGGGCTATGAAATTGAAGTTTTAAAAGGTGCAATAGAAACAGTCAAAAAATTTCGGCCAATTTTGGGAATTTCTTTGCATGAACAATCTTTTGAGAAAAAAATTGAGGATATTTTTGAAAAAGAAATTAAAAATTATGATATTGAAAAAAGCAAAAAAGACCCTAGCGATATTTTCTGTATCCCAAAATGGAGGAAAGATCGGAAGAGCG
>CAZZNB010000037.1:0-7760 GCA_964655375.1 uncultured Candidatus Saccharibacteria bacterium | reverse complement strand
TTTTGAAAAAGAATATATTGAAAAATTTTTAAATTATATTAAAAAGGATCCAGAAAATAAAATTTTCACTTCTGTAATGGTTAAAGATTTTGATTCAAAAGAGATAAAAGGAGAATCCCCAATATTCGCAGGAGGTATCATAAATAGAGAAGTTTTTGAAAAATGTGGCTTCCCAAGAAAAGATTTTTTTATTTATTGGGATGATGTTGAGTTTATTTTAAGAACCGAAGAAGCTGGATATAAAATAAAAGTTTGTAAGGATATATATTGTATTCATGATCAAAAAAAAATTTATCCAAATGCTAAATTCAAAAATATTAATTTTTTTGGCAAAAAAATAGAAATTTCAAATATTAATGAATGGAAATTTTATTATGCATATAGAAATATGGTAATTACTTTGGTAATCCACAAAAAATGGAGTGATTTGTTTATAAAAATTTTGAGGTCATTTTCGAAATTAACCTTTTTTATATTAATTGGCGAGTTTAAGAAGGCTTTTTTAATTTTTTTGGGATTGAAAGATGGATTGTTAATGAAAACAGGGAAAAACGAAAAAGTTTTTAAATTTTAATTTTAAATATATTTATTTTTAAGGCATGCGTTTAATTAAAAAATCCATATTTATCTTAAAAAATTATGGAATAAAAACTTTTATTAAGAAAGCTATTAGATTTCCTATAAATAGAATAAATTTATTAAAGCAAAAAAGAGCAGAAGAAAGAGCAAAGAAAAATCCACAAGAAATAATCCAAACTTTAAGTTCATTTTCCTCTAATATTCCAGAAGAAGTTTTTGATTTTTCTTGGAATTTTTATAGTGGTTTAATAAGACCAATACAAATAAAAGAAGAGTTTATTGAGCTTTTAAAAATTTTTCAAGAATTAAACCCAAAATATATTTTAGAAATAGGCACAGCCAACGGTGGAACATTATTTTGTTTTTGTAAATTAGCAAGAGATGATGCTACTATAATTAGCATTGATTTACCAGAAGGACCATTTGGCGGAGGTTATCCTGAATGGAAAATGCCAATTTATCAAGCGTTTAAAAAAGAAAAACAAAACCTTTATTTATTACGAAAAGATTCGCATGAAAATGAAACATTAGAAGAAGTTAAAAAAATTTTGAATGGAAATCAATTAGATTTTATTTTTATTGATGGTGACCATTCTTATGAAGGAGTTAAAAAAGATTTTGAAATGTATTCACCATTAGTTAAAAAAGGAGGAATTATTGCTTTTCATGATATCGCCCCCAAAGGAAATCCTGAATTTACTGGTGGAGTTAAAAATGCTTTCAATGAAATTAAATCAAAATATAACTACCACACTTACGAAATAATAAAAGATTTAAATCAAGACAGTTGTGGTATTGGGGTAATTTATTTTTAATATTAAAATTTGAAAATTACGAATGATAAGATGGAATATTTTGAAAGACAATTCTTATTTTTATTAAAAAGCCTAGGTTATTTATTAACAAAGATTTTTTCATCACAATACCTCTTTATATTGATATTTATAGATATGAAGCTTATATTCATACACTTGCCGAATTCAAATTTAAAAAAATTTTTTTTGAAGAACTCAGATAAAATCAAGGTTTTTTGACATAGAAGCTAACTATGGATACTATTCCTTTTTAATAGCAAATTTCAATCAATTATGTCGAGCTTATGCTTTTGAGCCGAACCTTTATGCTCTTAAAATATTTAATTTAAAATAAAAATATATGTTAAAATAAAAATATATATAAAAATATATAGAATAACAGTAGTGCCTTATGCTGTAGATGGAGAGAATAAAAAATTAAATTTGAAAAAGGTCATTATATGAATTCCTTAGCTACAAATATTATTTTAAATGAAAACTCTTATGATTTTATTGAGGTAGAAATGATAACATTAGATACTTTTTGTTTAGAGGATAAAATAGTTCCTGATTTTATTAAAATTGATGTTGAAAAAATAGAATACGATGTGATTAAAGGAGGTATAAACTTAATTAAATCTCATTATTCTATTTTGTCTTTAGAAATTTATCTTAATGAAAGATTTAGAGAATGTGAAAATATCTTAAAAATTTTAAAAGAAATTAGATATAAAATCTTTTATATAAATTTTAATAGGGATTTAATAGAATGTGAATTAAATCGATCTTTGAAAAATAAATTTAACTTGGAGTTTAATAATTTTGTTTTCCAATTAGTTTAAAAATGATAATTTTAATATTTGATAGAGAAAATTCCTGTACTACAGGACAATATATAAAAAAAGCGTTAGGAAAGATGGGATATAGAATTGATATTATATTACCGCAAGAGAAAAATAAAATTTTGGAAATTAAGCCAGACTTTGTTTTGGCAATAGATTTTGGTACTCATTATATTTTAGATATTAATTATCATCCTAAAGCAATATGGTTGATAGATACTCACTTGTCCTTAATCTGTGATGAAGTAATGGCTAAAAGTTTCGATATAATTTTTGTAGCCCAAAAAGAAGATTACGAGAAATTAAAGAAAAAATTTAAATATGTTTATTGGCTTCCATTAGCTGGCGACGTTGAATATCATGGTAAAAAGAATTTAAAAAAAATTTATGATATAGGTTTTGTTGGTGGTTTCGGAGTTGGCCTAAGAAAAAGTTTTTTGTTAAGATTAAAAAAAGAGTATCCTAACTCTTTTATAGGACCAGCAGACTGTAAAAAAATTGGAGAAATTTATAGTAAAAGCAAAATAATATTTAATTATTCTATTAAGAATGATATTAATATGAGAATTTTTGAAGCTCTAATATCAGGTTCAATGCTTATTACTAATAAAATAAAAAACAATGGTTTTGAAGAATTATTTGAGGAAAATAAAGATTTAGTTATTTTTGAAAACTGGAAGGATCTTAAAGAGAAAATTGATTACTATTTAAGACATGAAGATGAAAGAGAAAGAATAGCTTTAAATGGTTATAAAAAAGCATTAAACTTTCATAAATATGAAGATAGAGCAAAATTTATTTTAGAAAAAATACAAGAATTAAGAAAAAAAAATTTTATTAGTCCTAATTATAAAAAATTAAAATTTGAATTAAAAATAAAAAATGTTATTTGGTTATTTATTAAAATTTTAATAAGAATAAAATGGAAAATCCAAGAGTTACTGTGATTACGCCTACCTATAACGGTGAAAAATTTATAGAAAGAGCAATTAAAAGTGTTTTATGGCAAACTTTTCAGAATTGGGAAATGATAATTGTTGATGATGCTTCAAAAGATAATACAGTGAAGATTATTAAAAAATATGCAGAAAAAGATTCGAGAATTAAATTAATTGAGTTGAAAGAAAACACTGGTGGGCCAGCAATTCCAAGAACAATAGCCTGTAAACAAGCAAAAGGAGAATATATTGCTTTTTTAGATCAAGACGATTTATATTACCCTACTTATCTTGAATTTAAAATAAAATATTTAGACAAACACCCAGAAATAAGCATTCTTTTTAGTTTCGCGTGGAGCTTCGATGAAAAGACTAAAAATATAATTAATGTTGAACATGGTGGTCCTGTAAATATGGTAGTAAGAAAAGAAGTAATAGAAATTGGAAATTTTTTTAAACCAGACCAAAACGGAGTAGATGAGATAGGTGTATTATATAGGTATTTTTTGAAGGAGAAAGAAGGATTTAAAAAAATAAAACTTTTATCTCCAGAACCTATTACTTTATATTCAAGACATCCTGGTCAAGGTTCTTATGTGGAAAATAAGAACCCTTTGAGTTTTGTAAAGAGATTATTAAGTTTAATTGAGGAGTATAATGAAAATGTATTAGAAAAAATAGAAGATAAAGATTTTGTATATTATATAATAAACATTAAAAAAATTTGGTACTCAAGATTAGGGAACTTTTATTGTTTAGCAAATAAAATAGAAGAAGGGAGAAAAGCCTTTAAAAAATCTTTATCATTGGGTTTTAACTGGTTTTCTTTTTTATTTTTATTGTTGTCTTATTTAGGATATAAACCTTATAGAAAATTAGAATATCTTTTAAGGCAATTTCAAAGAAATTTTTTGTGGAGATTTAAAGTTTTTATTTATAAGTTAAAATATCGGCAAAGTTATAGGCAAGCAATTGAAATATTAAACCAATTTAAATGAAAAAAATATTATTTGTATTAAGTAGCGGAAAATTGTCTGGAGGGGAAAAAGTAGCCATAGATATTGCTAAAAGATTAAAAAATGATTTTGAATTTATTTTTTATTTACCGGAAGAGCCTCAAAAAGAATTTTTAGAAGTTTTAAAAGATTTTAAAATTTACTTTGCTAAAAATGAAAATTTTTTAAAAATATATAAGCATCTAAAAATTGTTATCGAGAAAGAAAATCCAGAAAATGTTGTTTGTCATGGGATAAGAAGCTCTATTTATTTAAAATTTTTACTTCTGTTTTTTAGAAAAAAATTTAAATTTATTTATGTTTTACACGGAATTCATTTTATTAGGAGGAAATTTCCTTTGAACTTTCTTTTTTTAATTTGGGAAATTCTAACAAATAGAATGTTTGTAGATACGCTAATATGTGTAGGTAAGGACGACTTCAATTTAGTTAAAAAATTAAAATTAATTGATATAAAAAAATTAATTTTGATTGAAAATGGAATTGATATAGAGGAATTTGTGAACATAGAAAAAGGATTTTTGAGGAAGGGTTTTAATTTATATAATGAGAAAATACTCCTTACTATTTGTAGATTACACTATCAAAAAGATGTTAAAACTTTAGTTAAAGCTGTTAATTTGTTAAAAAATGAGGAAATTGTTTTATTTATAGTTGGTGATGGGCCGGATAGAAAAAATTTAGAAGAATTAGTGAATAATTTAAGGCTTAAGAATAAAATTAAATTTTTAGGTTTTCAGAAAGAAGTTAAAAAAGTATTAAAAGATAGTGACATTTTTATTTTATCTACACGGTGGGAAGGATTACCCCTTGTTATTTTAGAAGCTTGGGCAACAAAGGTTCCAGTGATTGGTTCTAATGTTCATGGAATTAAAAGTTTGATAAAAGATGGAGAGGATGGTTTACTTTTTAAATTCGGCGATGAAAAAGATTTAGCTGAAAAAATAAAATTTTTACTTAGAGAGGAGGAGCTAACAAAAAGATTAGTAGAAAATGGTTTTTTAAAAGTTACTAAAGAATTTAACATTAAAAGAATGATTAATCAGTATCGATTGCTATTTTCAGAATAAAATGTATAAAATAATTTTAAATTATATACATTTTATCAAAAGTCAATTACTTATTACTAAAGCTAAAACTAGCTTTTTAAATAGAGTAAAAATAATTTCTGCTTCATTTTTTAAAATATTTTTAAAGCCACTTCAATTACTTGATAAAGATTTTTATTTTAAAATACGATATCCTGTTATTTATTTTTTCTACAAAGATTTGATTATTAGATTAGATAATAAAAAATTTAAAGTAAGAGATGATATTGATTTAATGACAATTTTAACAGATGAAAAAATCGATCATATTTTTAAAGAAAAAGGAAAAATTCTTTTAGACATAGGTGCTCATATTGGAAAATACTCAATCTTATATAGCGATTTTTATGATAAAATTTATGCCTTCGAACCAGAACCAGATAAATTTGAATATTTAAAAAAGAATGTCAAATTAAATAATTTAGAAAATAAAGTCATGCCATTAAATTTATCAGTAGCTGACAAAAATGAATTTATGGATTTTTTTTATTTCTCCATATTCAGTTACGCATTTTTTAGTTAAACAAGAAACAGAAAAGAAGATAAAAGTCAAGTGTATAAAATTAGATGATTTTATTAAAGAAAACAATATAAATCCTTATGATATTAAACTGATTAAGATAGATGTAGAAGGTGCAGAAAATTTAGTTCTAAAGGGATTAGAAAAAAGTTTTAATGTGCTAAAGTGTAAATTTATAATTGAAATATGGGAGGATAATTTAGAAAATAAAAGTTTTATTAAAGAATTTTTAAAGAAATTTAATTATAAATTAGAAAAAATTCACGGAGATTATTATTTAGCTTACTATGAAAATTCTTCAAATAAATAAATTCTATTATCCTTGGATAGGTGGAGTAGAAACTGTTGTTCAAGAAATTGCTGAGTGGCTTAGTGAGGAAAATAATTTCAAAATAGATGTTTTGGTTTGTAATGATAAATCTCAAAGAGTTATTGAAGAAATCAATGGAATAAAAATTTTTAGAGCTTCAAGTTTTGGTATTTTTTTAGGCATGCCTCTTTCTTTTGATTTTTTTCTTTTATATAAAAAAATTTTTAAAAATTATGATTTATTATTTTTACATTATCCATTTCCCTTGGGTTTTGTCGCTTATACATTTTTTTCTCCTAAAAAAGATTTAGTTGTTTGGTATCATTCAGATATTGTTCGTCAAAAATTTTTAGAGATATTTTTCAGACCTTTTCATTTATTTGTTTTGAAAAAAAGCAAGAAAATTTTTGTTTCTAATCCTAATTTGATAAGAAGTTCAAATTATCTAAAAAAATTTAAAGAAAAATGTGTTATTATTCCTTTTGGTGTAGATTTAGAAAAATTTAAATTAAATGAAGAAATTAAAAAGGAAATTAATGAAATTAAGAAAAAATATGAACCACCAATTGTTCTTTCTGTTGGGCGTTATGTATATTATAAGGGTTTTGAATACTTGATCGAATCTGCTAAAAATGTCGAAGCAAGATTTTTAATAGTCGGTGATGGTCCATTAAAAGGAAAATACGAAAATATAATTAAGAAATTAAATTTAGAAAATAAAGTTTTTTTAATTCCTCCGGTTGAAAATTTACTTCCCTATTATTATGCTTGTGATTTATTTGTCTTACCTTCTATTACTAAATCAGAAGCATTTGGCATAGTTCTTTTAGAAGCAATGGCTTGTGGAAAACCATTAATTACTACAGAAATTGGAACAGGAACAAGCTTTATTAATCAAAATGAAGTTACGGGTTTTGTTGTTGAACCAAAAAATTCAAAAATTTTATCAGAAAAAATTAATGAAATTTTAAAAAATGAAGATTTAAAAGAAAAATTTTCTCAAAATTCAATAAAAAGAATTCAAGAATTTTCTAAAGAAAAATTTGTTGAAAAATTAATAAAAGAATTAAAAAATTTATAATTTTCAATTTTACTTACTTGTTATTTTCTAATTTTAAAAATTAGGTACAATTCTTAATATCTTGCAATTTTAAAGAGATTTATTGAAATATTTATCTATCTGTTAACCAAAAAACAAAATTTGTTGCTCCTCCAATATTTCCGTGAGTAATACAAATTAAAATCTTCATTGAAGTTTTTTAGGAAAATTTTTTGGAAGTTTATTCCGCCTTTTTTTTATGTGCTATAAATTTTATAATCTTCGTTAAATAAATTTTAAACTAAATTGTCTTTTATGATAAATTTTCATTATTGTCTATTTTATTATGTTTTATTTTTTCCATAACATATTTTCATAAAACAGCCTACCAATCTACGGGATAAAAAAATTCTCAAATTCTTAAGAAAATCAGAATGTTGATATTTTTTGTATTTAACAGAATTTTTGATATACTTAAAATAATGCGATTGAGCGGGAAAGATATTTTTCAATTAGAGAGAATTAGCAAAGCTTTGGCAAACCATCACAGAATTAAAATTGTGTATTGTTTAGAGGATAAAGGAGAAATGTTTTTGGGGGATATTGCTGATAGTTTTGATAAAGATTACAAAAC
>CAZZNB010000036.1:0-6308 GCA_964655375.1 uncultured Candidatus Saccharibacteria bacterium | reverse complement strand
AATTGTAAAGTACTTGAGGTTTTACCCTAAAAATTTTCAGAAATTAGTTTTACATAAGATCAAAATTTAATTATTTCACCACTATTTTTAACTCTATTTTCTTAACATTACTCACTGGCCAATAGGATTCAATAATAAAGTCTTTATCAGCAAAAATTTTTTATTTATGTTTTTAATATCCTGAAGGAGTAGTGGTTGCAGGACATCTATCTGTCCTTACCCATCCTGGAGGAACATTACAAGGTGTTGGAAATTCTTTACATTCTGATGGATTTTGAGGATTGTAGGCTGGAGTAATTACTTGAATACAGACTATTGGAGTTGAAGTAACTGGTAACTTTGGTTCAATAGGCTTTGGCATTAACTTAGGCATTGGTTTAGGAACACTTACAACATTTCTTACAATCAAAGCATCAATACTGTAATTATCCTTGTCCATAAAACCATAAACATTAATTTTATCTCCTGGTTGAAAGTCTTCTAATTTAGCTCTTTGTCTATTTCGTTTAAGCAATATAGTATCATTACTTATTTGCACAGCTAATTCTTTTTGTAAAATTGATCTTCTTAAATCTAAATCACAAGGCAAAGATTTTTCGCTTTCTTCTGATTCGAAAAATAAGCATTTCCACTCAACATCTCTAATAACAAAAAATATTGCTTTGACATTTTCTATTCTTGGATTAAGTAAAATTCTTGTAATCCTTAAATTATTAATTTGCACAATAGCATCATCACTTCTATCTTCATCGGGCAAAATTGGTTTTATAACTTCTGGAGTTATTGGTTTTGCTTGAATAACTTGTGGCAATGCTGGCTTTATTCCTCGTGGAAGCTGCAACGGAACAGGAATAATTCCGGCTTCTACAGAGACTGATGGACCCGGTGCTTGTTCTATTTTCTTCTCTACTTCAGGAGTTTCAATTTCATGGCGAGGAGTTTCTGTTGGCATCGTTGTGGGAGGAGAAGGAACTTGAACTTGGCCTCCTTGAATTAGCTTTTGTAAAATTTCCACAATTTGCCTTAAGACATTAACATCAACTGGTACAGCTTGTGCAAAAACAAAACTAATTACTATAAAAAACACAGAAATAAAAAGCAATTTTTTCATTTTTAAAAACTTATTAATTCCGACCCTAAATGAATTATACTTAAAAAACTAAAATTTTTTAATTTTTCAAACAGTAGCTCGAACATCTTTAAAAGAAGTATCCTCATTTTTTAAAAATTTTTTAAAAAGATTCTGATTTTCTTAAGAATTTAAGAATCTCTAAAATTTATAAAAAAATCATCACTTAAAAGTAAATAGCATTACATTTACATTTAGAGATATTCTGAAATTCTTAAGAAAGTTAGAAAATTAGATTAAAATAAAAAAATTGAAAAATTTAATCAAATAGAAATTATTCATCTAAATTTAAAAATAAATTTAAAAATAGAAGTAATTTAAATCAGGAGATTATTTTGGGTAAAATCTGAACAATCTTTTGTCCTAATGGTGAAAGTCGAAAATAAACAAATTGTCCTTCTCTTCTTTTGTGAACTAATCCACCTAAAACAAGTCTTCTTAAATGTTCGGCGATTGTTTTGTAATCTTTATCAAAACTATCAGCAATATCACCCAAAAACATTTCTCCTTTATCCTCTAAAAAATATAAAATTTTAATTCTGTGATGGTTTGCCAAAGCTTTACTAATTCTCTCTAATTGAAAAATATCCTTCCCACTCAATCGCATTATTTTAAGTATATCACAAAATCCTGTTAAATACAAAAAATATCAACATTCTGATTTTTTTAAGAATTTGAGAATCTTTTTATCCCGTAGATTGGTGGGTTATTTTATGAAGATATGTTATGGAAAAATAAAACATAATAAAATAGACAATAATGAAAATTTATCATAAAAGACAATTTGGTTTAAAATTTATTTAACGAAGATTATAAAATTTATAGCACATGAAAAAAAAGGCGGAATAAACTTCCAAAAAAAATTTTCCTAAAAACTTCAATGAAGATTTTAATTTGTATTACTCACGGAAATATTGGAGGAGCAACAAATTCTGTTACTAAATTTTTAAAATTTGAGGAAGACGGCGGGCAAGGCGAAAAATTGGTGTATAAAATGGCATTTTAAATCCATTTTCTTTCCAGGCTCTTATACACTCTATATTCCCTTTTATAATATTTTTTAATTTATTAGCATTGCCACCTGCTCTCATTTTAACTAAAACTTTAGGAATATATTTCCCGCTAATTTTATACTTTTTCAAAAATCTAAACATAAGTTCATAATCAGCAGCCACAGGAAAATCTAATCTAAAATAACCATATTTTTCATAAATTTCTTTTTTAACAAAAAAAGTTGGATGCGGAGGAACCCAACCTTTCTCAAACAATCCTTCTTTATAGTCTGAAGACCTCCAAACTCTTACTATCTTAGTTGGGTCATCTTTAAAATAAACCAGATTTCCCCAAACACAATCAACGTTATAATTTTCAAAAGTTTTAACAACTTCTTCAATAACTTTATCATCAGCATACAAATCATCTGAATTTAAAATGCCAACAATCTCACCGCTTGCTAATTTTATTCCTTTATTCATTGCATCATATATTCCTTTATCAGGTTCTGAAATTATTTTTGAAATTTTATCTTTATATTTATTTACAATTTCTAAAGTTCGGTCTTTTGAGGCACCATCAATAATAATATATTCAATATCTTCAAAGCTTTGTCCTAAAACACTTTTAATTGTTTCCTCAATAGTTTTTTCACTATTAAAAGATGGAGTAATAATAGAAACTTTCATCTTGATACATAAAAATTTTCCAAAACTAAAACATCCATTTTGGTACGTAAAAAACAATCTATGGCTTCTTCGGGTTTATTAACTATGGGTTCATTTTCATTAAAAGAAGTATTTAAAACTACCGGTATCCCTGTTAAATTTTGAAATTCTTTAATTAATTGCCAATAACGAGGGTTAACTTTTTTACTTACTGTTTGTAATCTTCCTGTTCCATCTTTGTGAACAACCGCTGGTACTAAATTTCTTTTTTCTTCTTTCCATCTATAAGTTTTAATCATAAATGGTTCAGGGTAGTTAATTTCAAACCAATTCCCAACTTCTTCTTCCAAAATTGATGGAGCAAAGGGTCTAAACCACTCTCTTCTTTTTATTCT
This sequence comes from uncultured Candidatus Saccharibacteria bacterium, assembly GCA_964655375.1. Classification (GTDB taxonomy): domain Bacteria; phylum Patescibacteriota; class Minisyncoccia; order UBA6257; family HR35; genus JAGDVT01. Next base: position 3,123 of record CAZZNB010000036.1, on the reverse strand, counting down.
TTCATTTAAAATATCTCTCATTTCTTTTCTTCTTGGGTCAACAAGGATACTTCTATTACCCAAAGCCCTTGGCCCAAATTCAGCTCTTCCTTGAAACCAACCAACAATTTTCCCATCAGCAATATCCTGAGCTACTTTCGGTAGAAGTTTATCATCTTCTAATTTAATATAATTGAGATTATTTTTCTTCAAAGCTAACTCGATTTCATTCTCAGAATATCTAGGTCCCCAATAAGCATGTTCCATAATAAAACTTCTTGGCTGGTTTAAAATATGATTCCATAGATAAAATGCAGCACCGATAGCTCCACCATCATCTGAAGCTGCTGGTTGAATAAAAATTTCCTTAAATGGTGTTTTTTCAAAAATCTTACCATTAGCACTACTATTTAAAGCAACACCTCCTGCTAAACAAATATTTTTAGATTTAGTTATTTTATAAATATAGTTTAATAAAGAGAAATAAATTTCTTCAGTCAAAGCTTGTCAAGAGGCAGCCAAATTCATATCTCTTTCGGTAATTTCTGAATTTGGTTCTCTAGGTTGACCAAATTCTTTAACAAATTTATCTGAAAACATTCTATCTATAACTGGTTTTTGATTAAACCAAGTTGAAGTTGCTCCTTTGCTTGTATGCAAAAAATAAGAAGTGTCTAACTTAAAACCAGAACCATCTTTGTTTAATTTAAGAATTTTTCTAAATTTATCTAAATAAACCGGCTTTCCATAAGCAGCCAAACCCATAACTTTGTATTCATCTCCGTAATTCCAAAATCCTAAAAATTGGGTTATTGTTAAATAAAAAAGACCGAGTGAATGTGGAAAAAATATTCTTTTTATTGGATAAATTTTATTTCCTTTACCATAAGCTAATAAAGTACTAACAAAATCACCAAAACCATCAATAGTTAAAATGGCCGATTCTTCAAAAGGAGAAACAAAAAAAGTGCTTGCAGCATGAGCTAAGTGGTGTTCAATATAATACACTTTAATAGATTTTTTCTTACTATTAAAATAATTAAGAATATCCTCTTTTATAGTTAAAATTTTTCTTAAATTTTCTGCCCTATTTTTAATTAATCTTGAAGATGGTTGGTGAATTAATGTCCAAATTAATTTTCTTAAAAAATTAGCTCTTGGATTCCTATTTACAGCAATATAATCAATATCATCAATTGAAAGATTTGCTTCTTTTAAACAATAATCTATTGATTCAATTGGCAGTCCAGACCAATGTTTTTCTCTTTTAAACCTTTCTTCAGCAACAGCGGAGATTAATTTTCCATCAATCACCAAACAAGCAGAACTATCTCCATGATAAGAATTAAGACCTAAAATTTTTATCATATAATGATTATAATATAGATAAGTAAAAACTTAAAATCTCTCTCGCTAATTTTTGAGGTAGAAAATCTTTTTTTATTAACTCCAATGAGTTTTCTAAATTTTTTTTCAATTGATTATAAAAATTTTCGTTTGTTAAATTTTTCATTTCGGAAACAAGTTCTGTTTTATCTTTAAAAACTAAACCTACTTTATACTTTTCAACTATATCCTTTAAAGCAACACCGTCTGAAACTATAACTGGAACTCTGCTCGCTAAAGCTTCTAAAACTACATAACCGAAATTTTCGGATATTGAGGGCAAGACAAAAAAATGTGCATTTTGATACAAAACTATTTTTTCATCACCATATATAGTTTCTCCAAATAAAATTACCTTGTCATCTAAATTAAAGGCTTCAATTTTCTTTTTTAACCTCTCAAAGTAGTCCTTTTCTGAACTTCCTATAATAGCTAAATAAAAATCTTTTATTTCTTTTGTAAGTTCATTAAAAGCTTCTATTAACAGCTCTATTCTCTTTTTCCAACTAATCCTACCAAAATAAAGAATATATCTTTTATCTAATAAATTAAATTTTTTAAGTAGGTTTTTATCAATTTTTTTATCAAACTCCTCAAAATAAAATGGATTATAGACAATTTTAAAATTCTTATTAATCTTTGTAAATTCGAAAAATTTTTCTCTCTCTCTTTGAGAAGAAAAATGAAAGCCGGTTGTTTTATTAAAAATAAATCTTAAAAATAAATAATAAACAATTTTTTTCAAAAAATAATTATGCCCTCTTATCAATTCTTTTTCTACTGTACCTCGTGGAGAAATTATAATCTTTCTTTCTGATAAAGAAAGCAAAAAACCGGAAAGCCAACTTATTGGATCCCAAATTAGATTAATATGAAAAATATCAAAATTATTTCTTTGTTTCCAAAGTTCTTTTAATAAAGAAAAAGAAATAATCCATCTTTTAAAAATAAAGTATTTAAAATAATAAACTTCAACGCTATTTATAATTTCTTTTTTGCTTTTATTTTCATCTAAGCCAAAAGCACTAGTAAAAACTGAAACTTTATTTCCTAATTTAACTAATTCTTCGGCAATTAGTTTAACTGAATTAATTGGCCCTCCATAAGAAATTGCTGGAAAATAGGCCGGTGTAATTAAACATATTTTTAAATTATTATTCATTTTGTTTTAAAATTTTTTGATAAGCTTCATAAATTTTATTACCATAATCTTCCCATGTAAAAGCGGATTTTACTCTTTCTTTTGCGTTTTGTCCCATTTGTTTGCAAATTTCTGGATTTTCATATAAATATAAAATTTTTTCTTTTAGTTTCTCAACATCTCTTATAGGAATTATAAAACCATCAATGCCATCACGAATAATATCATATCCACCGGTGTTTTCTGTTAAAATTACTGGCAAACCACAAGCCATAGCCTGATTAATAACCATTCCGAAACCATCTTGAACAGAAGGTAAAACGAAAACAGAAGAATTAGAGTAATATTTGTAAAGTTTATTTTGTGCAATTTTACCAGTAGCTTTATAAAATCCTTCAAATTTCTTAAGAATTGGTTTTATTTCATCCCAAATAGGTCCAACTAATAAAAGTTCTGAATTGGGCAAGTTTAATTCTTTAAAAGCTTTAAGCAAGTAATGAATACCCTTTTGAATACTCAAGCTACCAACAAAAATTATCCTAAAAATATTATCTTCTTTAGGTATTTGTTGAAAACTTGATAAATCAACTCCATAAGGAATATGTAAAATTTTATTT
>CAZZNB010000035.1:0-3062 GCA_964655375.1 uncultured Candidatus Saccharibacteria bacterium | reverse complement strand
TTTCTTGAGGTTTTAATAAGCCTACAACTAATATGGAAACAATAGATAAGATTGTTAGAGTAATTAATACTTCTAAGAAAGTGAGGGATTTGTATTTATTCATATTAAGTATATTAAGTATATTATAAGATGAAAAATATTATAAGATAAAAAATTGGGAAAATTAAAAAATAATGGATAAAATTAAATTTATTTACTGAATACTAAATTTATATTATATATACCTATTTTGCTTTATCCACTATTTTTGAAAAAAATAAAAAGTTTTTAATTTATAATTTTTTATTAATGAATAGAAGTTTGACTAAAACTTTGTTATTTTGCTTAGGGTTAGTTATCATATTTAATATTACTTTTGCACAATTAAATCTTCCACCAAATTTTTGGCAAACTTTTATAGATTTTATACAAAAATTTGCCCATAAAATAATATCTCAAATCTATGAAGAATCTGAAGTAAATTTACAAAAACAAGGATTTGTTTATATATTAAATGGAAATCCCTCTGGTATTGAAAGATACGGTAATTATATTTATATGGTACTTAATGAAACAGTGAAATCTCCTTTGGTTTATGATATTTCTCAGCCAGAAAAACCTAAATTAGTAAATATGGTACCAGCTCAAGGTTGGCCTACCAGAATTAGAATGGTGGAGGGAACGAAATGGCTTTGGGTAGTTCATGGAAATACTTGGGCCTTTTATAATCTAACTGATCCTACAAATCCAAGATTGGCAGAAGCTAATGAAGGTCCTAATATAAAATTTATTCCAAGAGGCTCAGACAATCCTCCAACTACTTTTGCCCAACATCCAAACATGACTTATACATCTGTTGCGAATGCAAATACGTTATTTTATGGAAGAAGCCAAAAATTATCAGACGGCACTACAAAATTATGGATAGAAATTTATGACATTTCTAATCCTACCTCTCCTAAACTTCTTTCTAAAATAGATAATGCTACTCCTAGAAAAATAAGAGGTAATTTATTATTAGCATTTGGAGTACCTCCAACGTCACCAAGAGTACAAATTTATGATGTTAGTAAGCCTGCGAATCCTATTTTAATAGGGGAAATAGATGATGTTCCGGATGAAATTAAAAATTTAGGTTTTGGTTTTGATGATCATGCAGATTACGATACTGATAAAAAAATTCTAACCGTAGGAATAAAAAAATCAGTTCCTAAACCTTATTGGGGGGCTAATTTAACAGATTCAAGAATGGGTGGAACGATTTCAGGAGTGGCAGTTTATGACGTTTCAGATTGGAATTCACCAAAATTGTTAGGGTTCGGTTATACAGGAATGGACGAGAAAGAATATTTAATAAATATGGATGAACATGTTTATGCAAATGGATTCGTGTATGGTGCAGATGTTTTAGGACACTTAGTAGTTTTTGATGTAAGAGATCCTAAAAATATTAGAAAGGTCTATGAAGATAAACAAGGAGGAGAGCTTTGTGCTTCTGCTGTAGTTTCAAATCGAAATCTTTTATTAATTACAAGCTCATTATGGTCTGCAGGAGCTTTATATATAGTTGATTATTCTGATCCTTCTAATCCAAAAGTACTAGGAAATGTCCCTCATGTAGGTATGCATTGGGCTAGTACTTTTGGTGTTTATAAAGATAGATATGTTTATTTCCCAGTAGGAGCAAGATATATAGGATCTCCATTATATATTGTTGATATTCAAGATCCATCAAATCCACAGATTTTAAATGTCTTATGGAATTATGGAGGCTATAATGATGTTTTAGTTGTCGATGATTATCTATATCATAGCGGTGGAGCTATTTTTAGCTTAAAAGAAAATCCAGCAAATCCTAAAAAATTAAGTGTATCTTTACCAGCCGGAGGTACTGCATTAAGGTTTAGAGATCCTTATCTATTTTTAGTTAACTACAATGTAAATGGTTCAAGTACTTTATATATAATTGACATTTCAAATAGAGAAAATCCTCAATTAGTAAGCACAGTTAAATTTAGTAGCGCAGATCATAGAGTTACCTCGATTGCTTTAATTGGTAATTATGTTTTTGTAGCTGGAAATTCTGTAAGAGGTGTTGATATATCTGATATAAAAAATCCTAAGATAATTGGTGAATGGGGCTCAAAAGACTTAAATATACTAGCAGAGCAAAAACAAGTATGGACAGATGGAAAATATTTATATGTTGGCACATATCATAGTGAAGTTAGCGTATTTGATGTAAATTCTATTCCTACATTAGGAAAACCTAAACAAATATACAAATTAACAGGTCTTCCAACCGCTTGGACAATTAACGGAGATGCAAGTAAAAATTTATTATTTAGAATAGCTTTATACGGAGTTTCTACCGTTAAGATAAACTATAAAGGTACGCCTTCTGATACTACACCTCCACCAACTCCACAAAATGTAAAAGCAGAGCTTTTAAATTCACAAATTAAAGTAAGCTGGGATAAATTAGAAACCGATGATTTATTAGATTATATAATTTATCGAAGTAAAAATTCTGGAAATTTTGTTAGTTATCAAATAATTTCTTCAACAACTAATTTCTTTATAGATAATTCTGTTGAGCCTTCTTCTACATATTCTTATAAGGTTGCTGCAAGAGATACAAGTTTTAATATTTCTCCATTATCTGCAGAAACACAACCTATTCATATTCCTGAACCTCCTAAAAATGATCCACCTGTTGTTCAAGATATTTCTACAACTACTGATGAAGATACACCAATAAATATTACCTTAACTGCTACGGATAAAGAAGGTGATACCCTTACTTTTCTGATAGATAAACCTACGTCTCATGGAACAATAACTGGAGAATTGCCGAATATAACTTATATTCCTGATAAAGATTACTATGGGGAAGATGAATTTACTTATAAAGCATTTGATGGAACATCTTATAGTAGCTCTGCAGTAGTAAAAATAAAAATAAATCCTATTAATGATCCACCACAAAAACCAATAATTATACTACCATTAGACAATTCTACTATTACTCCCAATCCTTTAATTGTATTTAAGGCAAAAGATGTTGATTCCAAAAAGTTAGT
>CAZZNB010000034.1:0-8803 GCA_964655375.1 uncultured Candidatus Saccharibacteria bacterium | reverse complement strand
TTCTGTAGGTTTTATTGTTGCTATTAAGATAGTTACTAATATAGATATAATAGCTAGGACAACTATTAGTTCTATAAGGGTAAAAGAGGAAGATTTATTAATAGTTAAATGATAATTAGGATTATTATTAAGGTTGTTTTTATTCATTATGATAATTATTATAAGGTATAGTTCTTGTAGGATTTCAAAAGCATATATATTAGGTAAGAATTTAGTATAATTTATATTAGAAACTCGCGGCGGTAGTTCAGTGGTAGAACGTCTGCTTGCCATGCAGAAGGTCGCGGGTTCGAATCCCGTCCGCCGCTCAAATTATGGAATCTATTCAACAAGTTAAAGAAATAATAGAGAAAGAGGGCCTAGATAATTTTTATGAAAATTATTTAGACTGGATTAAAGAACAAGATAAAGAAATAAAGAGTTTTTTATTTTTTACTGAAAATACAATAAAAGAAACTATTAAAGAGCTGAAAAATAAATCTAAAAATCTTCCTTTATATGGCGTACCTATTGCTATAAAAGATAATATTTTGGTGAAAGGAGAGAAGTGTACCGCTGGTTCTAAAATTTTAGAAAATTACATAGCTGTATACGATGCAACTGTTATTAAAAAGATAAAAAATGCTGGAGGGGTTATAATAGGTAAAACAAACTTAGATGAATTTGCTATGGGCTCTTCTACAGAAAATTCTGCATATTTCCCTACTCTTAATCCCTTTGATAAAGAAAGGGTACCTGGTGGTTCATCTGGAGGTTCAGCAGTAGCTGTGGGAGCAAAATTAGTTCCTATTGCTTTAGGATCTGATACAGGTGGCTCTATCAGGCAGCCATCAGGTTTTTGTGGCATTTATGGACTAAAACCAACTTATGGAGCTGTATCTAGATATGGGCTAATAGCAATGGCTTCTTCTTTAGATCAAATAGGGCCTTTAGCTAATAAATTAGATGATTTAATTTTATTATTTGAAATAATTAGAGGAAAGGATCCTAAAGATTCTACAAGTTTAGATTTTCCTAAAGAGAAAATGACTAAAACAGATGTTAAAACCATAGGAATACCTATAGAATTCTTTGAGAATTTAGATGAAAAAATTAAAAATTTAATTTTAGAAAAAATTAAAAAAACAAATTTAAAAATAAAAGAAGTATCTCTTGAATACGCGAAGTACGGGATACATTGTTATTATTTAATTATGCCTGCTGAAGTTAGTGCAAATTTAGCAAGATACGATGGGATTAGATATGGCAAACGAGAAGGGAAAGAATTATGGGAAGTTTATAAAATTACACGAAAAAAATATTTAGGCAAAGAAGTAAAAAGAAGGATAATTTTAGGAACTTTTGTTTTATCTCATGGTTATTATGAGGCATACTATTTAAAAGCACAAAAATTAAGAAGGGCTATTTATGAAGATTTTCAAAAAGCATTCAAAGAAGTGGATTTATTAATTTCTCCAACCTCTCCTACTCTCCCTTTTAAATTAGGCGAAAAGATAGAAAATCCTATTGAGATGTATCTTTCTGACATTTATACTGTTCCTGTGAATTTAGCAGGACTTCCTGCTTTAAATGTTCCAATTGGATTTATTGATAATTTGCCTGTTGGGTTACAAATTATTGGAAATTTATTTGATGAATATAAAATTTTTACTTTAGCTAAAATTTTAGAAAATATTGAATAGAAATGGAAATAATCCAAACGATTTTAAGTTTATTAGGAGGCTTGAGTGGGCTTTTATTTAGTTTGCCTGAATTTAGAAAATTAAAAATTATAATTTCTGCTTTTGTAATTTTAACTTCTATAGGACTTATAGCTTATTGGATTTATTTAGAAAGAAAATATAAATTTGGTATAGAATGGTGGAAGTTTCTAATAAAATATTATTCAGAGGCTTTTATAAAACCTGAATATTTTGACCAAGAGTGGTTAAAAATAAAAAATATTTTTTTATCAGATCATCTTGCTTCTTTAATAAAAGCTTATAAATATTTGGAAGAAGTAATTAACTTATATGGATACGAAGAACTAACTTTAATAGAAAAATTCAAGAAAATTCCAGATCAAGTATTTCCTAACAAAGAAAGATTTTTAAAGGCGTTAGAAGCTTTAGAAATTATAAAAAATAAATTAGAGAAAAACGAAAAAATAGAAATTTCGGAAATGGAAGCTTTAGCTATTTTAAAAGAAATAGAACTAAGCTTACAAGGTTTATTTGTAATTACTCAGAAAGCTCTTTGGGCAAACTTCCTAGTTTTACCTTCAAATAAATGATTTTCCCGTTTCTATAAATTTTAAGAGTGACTTCATCTCCTACTTTTTTAGATCTAATTGCCTCAGCTAAAGTATTTTGTAAAGTAATTTTTTGATTATCTATCTCTAAAATAATATCCTTTTCTTTTATACCATATTTTTCTGCTGGTGAATTAGGAATAACTGCTGGTTTATTAGGATCATCTGAATAAACATAAACTCCATAATCAAAAGGTAAATTAAATTGTCTTTGAATTTCTTCTGTTATTATTAAGTATCTTATCCCTAAAAATGGTACTTCAATTTTACCCTTGGTAGAAATCTCATAAAGCATATTTTTAAGACGATTTACAGGAATAGCAAAACCAATATTTTCTGCACCTCTTGCTATTGCAGTATTAATACCAATAACCTCACCTCTTAAATTTATTAACGGCCCTCCGGAGTTCCCTGGATTTATAGCTGCATCTGTTTGTATTAAACCTTCTAATCTTTCTATCCTTCCTTTTTCATCAGTAGCAACAATACTTCTTCTTAACCCAGAAATTACACCAACGCTAACAGTATTCTGAAATTCTCCTAACGCATTTCCAATAGCTATTACTGTCTGTCCTAATTTAATCTTTTCAGAATCTCCTAAAGTTAAGTATGGTAAATTTTTAGCATTTATTTTTATAATAGCTAAATCGTCAATTGGATGAACTGCTATTACTTTTGCCTTATATTTTCTACCATCATTAAAATATACTGTATATTCTGCATCTTTTTCTATTACTACATGCTTATTAGTAGCTATTAAACCATCTGCAGAAATAACAAAGCCTGTACCTGCTCCTATTTCTTTTTTCTCTGTACCTTTTTGCCTATATTGAGGAATTTGAAATTCAAAAAATTCTTTAAACTCCGGTGGAAGATCAAATTCTTCAAAGGGATTTATATAATATCTTTCAAAAACTGGAACATTTTTACTTATCACAATGCTCACAACAGCAGGAGAGGTTTTTTCTACTATATCGGTAATAAGCTTTTCATACTCTGCTACTGGTTTATATTCAGGTACTTTTTGAAAAATGCTTTCAGGAGATTCTAATTTTATTTTATTTTGATGAATTTGTTGAGTTAAAAGATTTCTAAGTAAATTCAAAATATTTTCCAAATTGGTACTTTGGGCTTTTACTAAATTAAAAGAAAATATTAATAATATTAAAACTCCTGCTAAAATGAAATAAAGCTTCTTTCGCATGTTTTCATTATGATTATATATCAAAATTCATTATTATTCAAATAATAATTTGAAAACAAATTCTTGTATTTTGGATGATTTTGGAAATATAATTTCATTAGTTCTTTATATAAAGGCAAAGTTGCTATAGAACCTTCAGGTACTTCTTCTATAAAAACTACTAAAACTATTTCTGGATCAGGATAAGGGGCGTATCCGGTAAAAAAAGCATTTAATTTCTTTTTTCCTAAAATTTGAGGAGTGCCACTTTTTCCTGCGATAGGAATAGGGAAATCATTTAAAATCTTAGCTGTACCTTCAGTAACTGTCATTCTCATTCCTTCTTGAATGATTTTTAAATTTTTTTCATCCACTAATCTTTCTTTAGTTATTATAGGTTTTCTAACGTAGATAGGATGGTTGTTTTGATCTAAAATTTCCTTAACTAAAAAGGGAGTTACTAATTTATTAGTAGCTAAAGCAGAAGTAAACACTGCAATTTGTAATGGAGTAACAGTTAAATCTCCTTGGCCTATACTTATATTGTAGGTATCTCCCAATCGCCATATTGGATCAAAAATATTTTTCTTTTTTGTATCTGGATCAGGCAAAAAACCTTTGCTTTCTCCAGGAAAATCTATCTGGGTTTTTTTACCTAGCCCAAATAAAGTTAGGTATTTTTTAATTCTATAAATACCTAATCCTACTTGATCTCCATATCCACCCCCTATTGTATAAAAATAAACATTAACAGAATTTGCTATAGCTTTTTTTATATCTGTCCATCCATGCACTTTCCAATCTCTAAAAATTGAATAAGTATGAGGAATATAAGGATTAGGAATTCTAATACTTCCTGAAGAATATATTTTTTTATCTGGTGAAATAATTTTTTCTTCCAAAGCAGCGACAGCTAGAATTGGTTTAATAACAGATCCAGGAGCATATAACCCCGAGACAGGTCTATTAAATAAAGGCTGATACGGGTTATTTAAAATTGCTTTAATTTTTTCTTTATTATTTTCAACAAAGATATTACTATCAAAACTAGGGTAGGAAATTAAAGCTAAAATTTCTCCTGTATGTGGATTCATCATAACTGCTCCACCCTTTTTATAACCATTTTCTTTCATATATCTATCTATTAACTCATAAGCTTTTTCTTGAAAATTTGCATCAATACTTAATTTTAAGAAATATCCTGGTGTAGGTTCTATTTTCTTAATTATTTTTATAATATCTGCCTTAACATCTTTTTCAATTTCTAAACTTCCATCTTTGCCTTTAAGGTAACTTTGATATTCTTTTTCTAAACCCATTTTCCCTATAAATTCTTGAGGTTCTACATTAAAATTTTTAATTTCAGTTTCATCAGGAAATCCCAAATATCCAATTAAGTTTCCGAAGCTTTCTCTGAATTTATACCTTCTTATAAATGAATTAATGACTCTAACATCTAAAGAATTTCCATATTTAATCATTAATTGAAAAGCAAGTTCTTTTTTCAAATTTTTTACATATAAAGTATTATCAACTATTTCATAGTTTAAATTATTTTCCTGAATTATCTTATCAATAAATTCAAGATCTTCTTTATTTAAAGCAGTAAGATTAACTACTAAATCAAAACTTGGGATGTTATCAGCGATTATATTATTATTTCGATCATATATTAAGCCCCGAGGTGCTGGGATTTTTATTTTCAAAGTTCTATTTTTTTCAGCATATAGACTCCATTTATTAAATTCTAATAAAGAATACTTGAATGAAACAAAAACAAAAAATAAATTTAACAAAATAAAAGATAACACATAAACAAAAGGCAAAGGGTAAATTTTAAAATAAAGTTCCTGTTTTTCTTTAATTATTTCTTCATCTAACCACTCCATTAGTATATAATTTTATACAAAATTATCATCACTGTAGAATATAAAAAATTCAACATAAAGATATAAAAAACAAATCCAAATAAAGTTATTTTTAAAATATAAAATATTGCAGATAATAATACAAAAAGTAATAATGTGTTAATCACAAGAATATTCCAGCCTGCATTAATATTGACGAATCTTCCTACAAACCAAAGTAAAATAAAAAAAGAACCTATCACAAATCCTGTAAATCCTAAGGGTAAAATAAGAAAAAAATCATTTAAAAAAGAAAAAATTACAAATAAAGGAATAAAATGTTTATTACTATTCAAGAAAAAAATTGTAAGAAATGGAAGTAGAATAAAAAAATGTTTCCCTATTAAAAATTTAGATAATAGGTCAAGAGCAATCAGAAATATTAAATTCATTGAATAACAATAAATTTATTGGAGTCAAAATTGCCTAATGGAGAAATTATTAGTTTTTGAAAGTTATGTTTTTGTTCTATTTTAAGCACTTCTCCTAATAAAAAACCCTTGGGGAATATCCCATCATTTCCTGCGGTTATTAATAAATCACCAGCTTTTACTTTAATATCTGGCTCAGTAAAATTTACTTCAATATATCCTAAACCAGTAGTATTAGCTAGCCCAACAAGTTTACCATCTAAATTAGCCACATTAAATTGCAAACCTGGATAATTCAAGGAAATTATTTCAAGATAATTACTTAAAACTTTTCTTATTTTCCCTATTAATATCCAGTTTTCATCAACAACAATACTTCCTTCTTTAACATTTTTTGAAAATTCTGCATAAATTATTCCGAAGGCTGATGATATTCTTTTAACTTCTGTAGAATTTGGATATTTGCTTTTTATTAGCTCTAAAGATTTTAAAAAAATTTTCTCTTGTTCAGCAATTTTAATTTGAGCTAATTCTTTCAATAAATTAAAGTATTTTTCTTTATATTCTTCTGATTTAGTCCCAGGTAGAAGAGATTTTATATTTTCTAAAATAGAATTAACAATACCTTGAAAGCTTAATGAAAAAAGATAAATCTTTTCATATTGTCTAGCAAATGTTGTATTCAAATTAGATAAAAAAATAATCGCTACAATTGCATAAACAATTAAAAATTTTTTAATAAACTGTTTCATTTTATATTATTGTAATTTAAATTTTAATTAATGCAAAATTTTTTATAATAATCAAAATTCTCGATAATTTTACCTAATCCTAAAACAACAGAATGCAAAGGGTTTTCAAATTTATTTACTTTAACATTTAAATTTTTTTCTAAATAATCATCCAAGCCTTCAAGTAAGCTACCCCCTCCAGTTAAATATATTCCCTTATTTACTATATCTCCTACTAAATCAGCAGGAGTAATATTTATAACATCTTTAATTTCATCAACTAAATCTTCTAAATGTGAGTTTAAAGCTTCTCTTAAATCTTGGCTAGATAAGTTTATTTCTTTAGGTAAGGTGGTAATGGCATCTCTACCCCTTAAGATGTAATAATTATTTTTCCCAATTATAGATCCTATATTTATCTTTGCTTCTTCTATTTGACTTTCCCCTACAATTAAGTTATATTTTAATCTCACATAATTTTGTATTGTTTGATTAAATCTATCTCCGGCAATTTTTATGCTCTTCCCTACAACTATCCCTCCTAATGAAATTACAGAAATTTCTGTTGTACCTCCTCCTATATCAACGATTAAAAAACCTTTAGCTTCATCAATATCTAAATTTCCTCCTAAAGCTGCAGCAATAGGTTCTTCTATTAAATACACTTTTTTAAAACCCGCAGATAAACCAGCATCAATTACTCCTCTCATTTGAACTTCAGTTAAATTGAGTGGTACCCCTATTAAAGCTATAGGTCTTAAGATAGAAAAGTATTCTTTATATATGTTTTCTAAAATTTTAGTTAGATATGCTTGAGTTGCTTCAAAATCTGTTACTATTCCAAAATTTATAGGTTTAACAACGCTTATATATTGAGGAGCTCTTCCAAGCATTTTCTGTGCTTCTTTTCCAATAGCCATTATTGTTTGATTTCTTTTATCAAAAGCAATAACAGACGGTTCTTCGAAAATTATTCCTCTATTCTTTAAATAAACTAAAGTATTTGATGTTCCTAAATCTAATCCTAATTGTAATTGAAGTGTTAATTTTGTCATTATTTTATATATTCTAGTATATTCTGAAAATTAATTTGTTTATATTTTTTTTGTTTTCTTTCTTTAAAATCAATCTTTTTATATTTTAATAGATTTTCTCCAATAACAATTCTATAAGGCAAACCTATTAAATCACTTTCTACTAATTTTTCTCCTGTTGTTACATCTTTTCTATCATCAAATAAAACTTCAATATTTTTATCTAGCAATTTTTTATAAATTTTTTCAGCAAAAGAATCTAATTTTCTCATCTTTTTATTATCTTTTAAGTTAACTACGATTAAATGAACTTTAAAAGGAGCAACTTCATCAGGCCAAATAATTCCATTTTCATCATTATAAACTTCAACAATAGCCCCCATAAGCCTTGTAACTCCTATCCCATAGCATCCTGCATAGACTAGTTTTCTTTTATTATCTTTATCTAAAAAATATACTTCGAAAGCCTCTGAAAATCTTGTTCCTAAATTGAAAGTATTTCCTACTTCTATTGCTTTCATTTCTTCTAATTCTCTCCTACAATTTTTACAATTTTTGCTTTCTATAATTTCCTTATTCCAAGCTAAATTACAATTTCTGCAATAATAAATAATATCTTCTCCTGCATTTGTAGAAACTTGAAATTCTGTAGAATAAGAAGAAAAAGTGCCTCCAGAAGCAAAAGTTTCAATAGCATTTAGGCCACATCTTTTAAAAATTTTCAAATATGTTTTATCAACAATTTTTTTAAATTTCTCAACTTCCTCATTATTTCTATGAAAACTATATAAATCTTTCATAATAAATTCTCTATTTCTCAAAAGTCCTGATTTAGCTCTTAGTTCATCTCTGTACTTTGTATGAATTTGATATAGAGCAATTGGCAAATCTTTATAAGAGTTTATAATCTTTTTTACTAAAGGAAAAATAATTTCTTCATGAGTAGGAGCCAAAGAATATTCAGAGCCTGTTTGACTTTTTGTTTTGAATAAAACATCAAATTTCTCCCATCTTCCAGTTTTTTCCCAATATTCCTTAGGATGAAGATTAGTTAAAAGTATTTCTTGACATCCTATTTTATTCAATTCTTCTCTTATGATATTTTCAATTTTATTTATTACTTTTAAACCTAAAGGCAAAAAATTATAAATTCCTGCTGAAACTTTTTCTATAAATCCTGCTCTTATTAAAAGTTTTGCATTTCTTGATTCTTCATCAGCTGGCTCTTCTTTGTAAGTTTTATAAATCAATTCAGACTGCCTCATTTTAGATAATTTTAAAATAAAA
>CAZZNB010000033.1:0-38156 GCA_964655375.1 uncultured Candidatus Saccharibacteria bacterium | reverse complement strand
AGTCTGCTAATCTATTTATCCTCTCTAATGCCTTTTCGCGCTGTTCCATTTACACTTATAAAAACTAGGAGAGTAATTATTTTTGCTCGCCTTTATTTTTGATCTGCGAACTTTAGATAATTATAGCATAAGTCAGGTTTTAAAAGTGTTAAATAAAGCTTAGTACTCCCCCAGGTTCTACTTTATATATTTTTAGTTCTCCCCCGGGGTTAACTTTATATATTTTTCTCTACCTCTACTCCTACTCTATATATTTCTCCCCCCGGGTGTTACTTTATATATTTTTGTGCAGACTTAACTTTATTTATTTTACAAATAACATTTTTTATCTTATAATTTCAAAGAAATGGTAGGAAGACCGACAAAATACAGCAAAAAAATACTCAAACAGGCAAAGGATTATGTTGAAAATTTTAAAAGTTATGGAGATGTTATTCCGACAATAGAGGGTTTAGCATTGGTCTTGAAAGTTAATAGGGATACTATTTATGAATGGAGAAAGAATTACTCTGAATTTTCCGACACGCTGGAACAATTGATAAATAAACAAGTAAAAATTTTGATAAATGCTGGACTTTTAGGAAAGATAAATACTGCTATGGCTAAACTTTTATTGGCTAAACAAGGATATAGTGAAAAAATGGAAGTTAATGAGGAGAAAAAAATATTAATTTTAGACGATGAATCTCTATAAAAAATTAATCACATATTCCTGATGTTTTGATTTCAAGAAGTTTTTGATTAATTTTATTATAAATTTCTCTGGACCTATGATTAACTATTTCTTCAATCTGACTTTGAGTCACAAGACCTCCGGCTTTTGACGCTTCCTCAATAACTTGTCGACGGATATTAGATATTTGATTCTGTAAGGAATTTAATTCATTTAATGCCTGTTGGCAGGCATTTATTTTTGGATAATTTTCTTGAAAATAATAAGGCCGACTTCTATTATTCAAATCTGAATAAAAATTGGCAATCATAATTCCTACTTGTTCTAATCGATCTACAAGATATGATAATTCATCTATATTTTTAGAATCTTTATTTAATTCTTCTTTTTCCATATCTATCAATCTCCTAAGAAAGGAATAGCTTAATTTTTTATTAGAAAGATTGTCAAGAATAAATTGCCATTTAGTTTGTAAAAATTTTTTGTAATCAGCGATATACTTTTTCAATAAATCTCTAGTATCTATCAAATTAGATTCTGATGGCGGTAAATTCGTTAAATAATTGGAGGTGATATAATCCAATCTTTTATCTAAACCATCTAGCTTTGTTATCAGGATATAAATTTTAAATTGTAAATTAGAAATATCGTTTTTTAATATCTCAATTAAAAGAGAATCTAATGTAGTTGTAGATAAAGTACTCCTTTGTGGAATATTAAAGGTAGTATTTTTTGATTTTTTATTGCTTCTTATTGGTTTATGACAATGATATTGACCATAAGACAATCCCCATTTTTCGCAATTAGTTCTACAAGTATGACATCCATATTTATCAGTTCTACCTGGATGAGCAAAAGCAGTAGTAACTAAACAAAAAGCAACTAAGAGCAAGTGGATTTTAACTTTATTCATTTTTACCATATCTTATACCCACGTTTTCCTGTAAGTGGATTATAATTTCCCCAGCTCGACCAGTTATCAAATTTATATTTATTGGGGTATGTTCTGTAATGAGGTTGGACATATGTTCCATTCCTTCGGAAATATCCTCTTACCCTTACTTTAGCTTCAGAAAAATTTATTAACAACATAAAAATGCAAAATATTGTAAGCACCAAAATTATTAATAATTTATTATTCTCAATAAGGCGCATTTTAATTTACATTTTTTCTAATTTACATTTTTATTAATTTAACCTTTTTAAAAATTATATAAAAAAATTAATTATTTTACAAAAATTATATAATTTCAATGTAGTGTGTACCCATTATCATTTGCCCACTCCGAAACAGCATCTTGAACAATCGATGAATCCATATCTAAAGAAAAATCCCACCAATTTCCATTTTGATCCATATCCGAAGCTTCCCCATTTGAGTCTATTTCTGCGTTAAAAAAATAAAGATAACCACCATTAGGGAAATAGATTTTTTCTACTCTGCCATCTAAAATATACGCCTCTAAATCATAACAACCGGAATTAGAGCAGGCTTCAATTGTTTCATACCCATCAATATATTCTTTAATTTCATCCCAATAATTTTCAATTGCTTCAGAATACAATACTATATTATTTTCTTTTTCATCAGAATAAAAATTTTTATTATACTTTTCAGAAATTTTTAAATTTTTATTTATTGGTTCATCAAAATTATTAATTAAAAAATTAGCCATCAAAAAATTTAAGGTAACCGTAAAAATCAAAATTGAAACAATAAGCATCAATTTGGCATTATAAACATTTCTTAAATATTTTTTAAAAAATTTTTCTGAAACTTCATTATAAATAAACAATAAAAAGAAAGCTATGTAAAAATTCCAGGTAGTTACTATTAACCCAAAGAAAAAACTCAATACCAATGCCTCTAATGAAATTGTCTTATTTTTAATTAAGAAAAATAATATAGTTATGAAAAGAGGAAGAAAGAAAAAAACTAATGCATAAAAAATTTTTTCTATTTTAATGAATAATGGTTCTTCTTTTAAGGATATAATGTTTATGTTTCCATAAATTGTTTCATCTTGATTAATTTTGTTTTTGGAGTTAAATAACAAATACTGATCAAATTGTTCTTTCTTTTCTTTATCAGAAAGTATTGAGTAAGCTTCTAAAATTTTTTTGAATTTTTCGGGGTCTCCGCCTTTGTCAGGATGATATTTTTTAGCGAGCTTTCTAAATGCTTTCTTAACTTCTTCTATAGAAGCAAAATCTGGAAGACCTAAAATTTGGTAGTAATTTTCGAAATTTTCTCTATGCATTTTGCTAATTCTTATACCTTTTTCTCTTGCTATAAAAATATTATAATTTAGACTGAAAAATTAGAAAAAATAAAAATTTGAATAGAAATGCTTATCAAAGACCTAGAATTAGGATTAAAAAACAGCCAAAGAAGAAAAAGGGTCTTTAAAAAAGCTTTTAAAATTTTTGAAAAAGATTTAAAACCATTTCTTGAAAAATATAAACAATACCCCTTAACTTCTTTGATAGATAGTTTAACTTCAAAATATATAAAAACAAGGGAGGAAAGATATTTTCTTAATCATGATTTAAAAATATTAAGTGAATTATATCTTAATGATAATTCGACTCTTATTGAAAAATTGTCTTTTGAATATTTCGAAAATGTTTTTTGGCAACTTAAAATTTCAAAAGAAGTTTATGTTAAGCATTTTGGCGAGATTTTTAAAAATTATGGTATTATCCTTTTGATCGAAAAGTTTTGGGGATATTATTTAAGAAACCAAAACAAAAAAGAAAAAGATATAACTAAAAAAATTTTAAGCTTTTATCTTTATCAAGAAGAAAAAGATGATGAAAAAATAAATGAAATAAAAAGCGAAATCAATAAAATAGATAGGCTTGAACTCCTAACGGCTCTTTTCAAGCTTGTTTATGTTGTTGGCAAGATTGCTACTCAAATTGTAAATGATTATATAGAGACTAGTTTATTATTAATACCGCAAATTTCTAAAAGGCGAATTGAAAAACAAAAGAAAAAAGTGTTTTTACGAATTTTAAAAAGTATTATTATAAATTCAGATTTTTATTCGAAATTCAATTTAAATGAAAAATTTATTGAGGAATACATTCAAGAAAAATATAAAAACCCCCTAGAGGATTTAAAAAAAGAATATATTTTTGACGAAAAAAATAACCAGGAGGGGAGAATTTTTAAAAAGATATCTTGGCTTCTTTATAATTACTCCCAGAAATTTCCTGATATCTTAAAATCTCAAGGCATTGAATTAAATAATAATTACAATATCTTTGTTCAAAATAACTCGGGTTTAATTTGGGAACTAACGGACTATATTTTTAAAAAAAGAATTGAGGGAATACGGATAAAAAGTTTAGAAGAGTTAAAAAAGATTTTAGAAGAAAATAAATATTCTAAAGATAAAAATATAACATCTTTGCTTAGAAGAAATTTAGTTTATAAAGCCTTTGAGTTTTCAATAACATCTTGTTATTTATTTGACCCCAACATAAGAAAAACAAACAAGGTGTCCAAGGAATTGTTAAGTATTTATAAGGAATTAAATGAACCTTTTATCTTGGCTAAAAAATATTATGAAAATACAATTAGTTTTCTTAAGAAAAATGAAAGTTATGAAAAAAAGCTATTTTTTATTTATGAAAATATGACAATAATGCAATCATTATTGAATCCTGAGTTATTACAAAATGAAATCTATTTTTGGTTTAGATGTTTAGGGGTTTTACTTTTAAGCTTCATCAATGGCATTTTAGAAAAAGAAACATTTAGCCCAGAAAAATCTAAAGATCTAGATGTGTTTCTATTTAAAGCAAAAATCCTTACTAAAAGCGGGAAAATTATTCATGGTTATGTAAAGAAAGATTTTTTAGAATGGTTAAATTATTGTTTTAAAAATAAATCAAAAGAGAATAGATTTTTTGAATAAATGTTGATTTGTTATAAAAGTAAAAAAGTAAAAATAGTAGATTTTATTTGTTAATAACTTTCACATTAACTATATATTTTCTATTTTTCTACCCCTAGGGTCTACTCTATATATTTTACCCACTATCACTACCCTACCATCTCCCACAGGGTTAACTTTATATATTTTTCTTCTTACCTCCGTTTCGTAGGGTGAAGTCCTTTTTATATTGGCCATAAAAATATAGAAAAAATAAGGCTTTTTGATATTGAAAAATAGGGGTGGAAATTTCAGACTTTATTTAGAAGAGAGTCGAAATTAAATAACTAGACTAAGTATATGGATAACAAAAACACTTATTTAACTTCTTCCTTACCCTTAGCTTCATTCTTAGCTTATAGTGGGGTGCCTTTATTGAATGTTTTAAAAGATAAGCATAGTGGGAAGAAGATTTTTGAGTTTGAGCGTATAGATGGTTTAGATGATTTACTAGAATCATATTTCAGAAAATCAGCGAGAGTCGAACCAGAAACCTATTTTTTTGTTATGAAAAGTCTCAAAGCAAGAATTTATGATTTTGATGGTTAGAATGTTTCATGATTTTGAAATTAAAAAATTTATTGAATTCATAAAAATTCTCGAAAGAATAGACAGACGAATTAAATTAAGAGATTCTCGGTCTCTTTCTAAAAGGATGACTGAGAATCCGAATAAACATGAAACAGATAAGTCAATCATATCTAGGCATAAAAGAAATATCAAAATTTCTAGACCAGATAATTAAGAGAGATGAAATTCCTAAGGTTGTTGCTTTTTTGACTCAATTTTCTACCTATTTATTAGATGATCAATTAAACCTTATCATCGCTTCCCTTTCTTCTACTGGTAAAACACATATCTTACTTAACATAGCAAAACTTTTCCCACAAGAAGATGTTTTGGTTTTAGGTTATTCATCTCCAAAAGCATTCTTCCACGAACTCGGAGAATTTGATAAAGAGAAAAAGAAAATTATTATAAATTTAGAAAGAAAAAATTTAGTCTTTCAAGATCAACCACATCCTGAATTATTAGCTAAATTAAGACCGATTTTATCTCATGATAAAAAAGAAATAGAGGTTAAAATTACTGATAAATCTCAAAGAGGAGGAAATATAACAAAAACTGTTACAATTAAAGGTTTCCCCGCTGTTTCCTTTGCTACAACTTATTTGAAGTTAGATGAGCAAGAAATTACACGAGCTTTAATTATTTCTCCTGAAATATCTCAAGAAAAAATTGAAGAAAGTATTAAGCTAACAATTAAAGAAAAGACTGATAGTGAATTTAATAGATTATTAGAAAAAGATGAAGGTTTGAAATTTTTGAGAATGAGAATTTTGGAATTTAGAGAAAAATCAAAAGAAATTAAAAATGTAGAGTTTGTCGATTATAAAGAAAAAGAGGATATAGTTTTGAAATTGTTCAAAGAGAAGCCTAATTTTGCACCTAAAGATATGAGAAATATTAAAAAGTTTTTAACGCTTGCTGAATGTTTTGCAGGATTAAATTACTCTTTGAATAAAGTTTCAGGAGATACATTATTAGTTAGAAACGAAGACGTAATGGAGGCAGTTAAGTTATGGAAGGAAATTGGAAAATATCAAGAAATTGGAATTATGCCTTTTGCCTTAGATGTTTATTATAAAGTGATTTTACCTCTTTATAGGGACGGATTAACTTTGACTAAAAAAGTTATTATGAAAGGAATAAAAGAAGAATTTTGTGCTTCTATACAACTTTGGTATCTAGAACAGCAAGTTTTACCATCTTTGGAGGCTGGAGGTTATATATCCATTGAAAAAAATCCAAATGATAGGCGTCAGATAGTTGTTATTCCTCAGGTGGATATTGAAGAAAATGAAGAAAAAAATAAAGAAAATGAGGTATTTTCTGAACTGGATATTTCTTATTAAAAATTAAACTTTTAAAAATCGTTATTTTATAATCAAATTGAGTCAAAAATATATAGAGTTAACCCTGGGGGGTGGGTAAAAATATATAAAGTAGACCCTGGGGGAGGTAAAAATGAACAAAAAGGCGGTAGCTTATTGTAGGGTTTCATCAAAAGAACAGGAAGAAACAGGATATTCCTTGCCTGCCCAAGAAAAGCTTGTTAGAGAATATGCTGAAAAAATGGGTTTTGAACTTGTAAAAATTTATAGTATTTCTGAATCAGCTTCAGGAAAGATACAAAGAAAAACTTTTAAAGAAATGTTGAGTTTTGTAAAACTTCATAAAATTCCTGTTATTATTGTAGAAACTACCGATAGACTTACAAGAAATTTTAAGGAGTGTTTAGAAATTGATGATTGGATAAACAGTAACGAAGAAAATGAAGTTCATTTGGTTAGAGAAGGTTCTATCTTACATAAAAATGCTAATTCTAATGATTGGTTTATGTGGAGAGTTAAGGTCTCTACTGCTGAATATTATGTAAAAAGGCTTTCGGAAAATGTTAAAAAGGGACAAAAAGAAAAATTAGAAGAAGGTTGGTTTCCCTACATAAAGTTTGGCTATAAAACAATTGGAGATAAAGGAAAGAAAATACATGTTTTAGATGCTGAAAAGGCGGTTTATATAAAAGAAATTTTTGAGTTATATTCTACTGGAAAGTATTCTATTGCTAAATTGGCTGATATTATGTATGAAAAAGGATTAAGAAGCAATAACGGAAGTAAAGTCTCAAAAAGCATTATTCATAGAATTTTAAAAGATCCTTTTTATTGTGGTGAATTATGGTGGAACGGTAAATTTTATGGAATTGGAAATCACGAACCTATTATTAGCAAAGAACTTTTTGAAAAAGTACAAAAAATTTTAAAAAAGACTAGACCTCCTAAATATAAAAAGCATAATCCTCCATGTAAAAATACTTATTGTGGAGAGTGTAGTTGTAGGTTTTCTTGGTATATTAAAAAAGGACATTGGTATAGTAGGTGTGCTAATTATAAAAATTGTTCTCAAAATAAAAAGCCTATAAATTTTCGATATTTAGATACAAAAATTGCTGAAGAGTTTGATGGATTAAGTATTCCTGATAAAATTCTTGAAATTGTTAAAAATGCTCTTTTAGAATCACACAAAGAAGAGATTGAAACAAGGAAAATTTTAGAAAAAGATCTAAAAATTAAAATTGAAAAGATAAAAAAGAAGCTTGATATCCTTTATCAAGATAGACTTGAGGGGTTAATTGATTTAGAAAAATATAAAGAAAAGAAAAAAGAATTAGAAAAAGAGTTATCAATCTTACATGAAAGACTAGAGGGACTAGAAAAAACTAATTTAGACTATTATGAACTAGGTGTTAATTTATTAGAACTTTGTAAAAAAGCAAAAATTTTGTATGAAAATGCAACTTTTGAAGAAAAACAAGATTTAATACATTTAGCTTTTCAAAAAATTAAAATAAAAGATAAAGCTGTAAGTTTCGAATATCATCCCTGGTTCGCAATTTTAAAGAAACACTCCGGGCTTATTAAAGAAATTTGCGAACCAAGAAAAAGTAAGATTTTAAACGGAGAAAATATAAATTTTGAAGACATTCGTTCTGAAATGCTCCGGGGGCAGGATTCGAACCTGCGACATCCTGCTTAACAGGCAGGCGTTCTACCGCTGAACTACCCCGGAATATTTTTCTATTACTATCTATTATATTATTATATTATACCTACAAAATTCATTCAAATTTCTAATTATTATTTTATAATAATTCTAAATGAAACAAAAAATTATTAAAAAAGCTATTATCCCTGTAGCAGGATTAGGAACAAGATTTTTGCCAGCAACTAAAGCTCAACCTAAAGAAATGCTTCCAATTATTGATAAACCTGTTGTTCATTTTATAGTAGAAGAAGCAATTAATTCAGGAATTGAAGATATCATTTTTATCACAGGAAGGCATAAAAGAGCTATAGAAGATTATTTTGACTATGTTCCAGAACTTGAAAATAACCTTTTTCAAAAAAATAAATTAGATATTTTAAATAAAATAAGGTCTATAGCTCATTTAGCTAATTTTATTTACGTAAGACAGAAAGAACAAAAGGGAGATGGAGATGCGATTTTACAAGCTGAATGTTTAATAAAAAATGAACCTTTCGCTGTTTTATTTGGAGATGATATTGTAATAAGTAAAAAACCTGCTTTGCTTCAATTAATTGAAGTTTTTGAAAAATACAGAGATTGCGTGATTGCTTTGTGTGAAATTCCAAGAAAGTTTTTAAAACATTATGGAGTAGTTAAAGCTATTAAAGTTGATAAAAATGTTTATGAAATAAAAGATATTGTAGAAAAACCTGAGCCTTCAAAAGCACCATCTAATTTAGCCATAATCGGAAAATATGTTTTAATACCAGAAATATTTGAAGAATTAAAAAATGTTAGTTATAAAGATGAATTAAGACTTGCGGATGCTTTAAAGAGTATTTTACAAAAAAGACCGGTATATGGAGTAAAAATTGAGGGGAAAAGATATGATTGTGGCAGCAAAGTTGATTTTGTTAAAGCAATTATTGATTTAAGCTTGTATCATCCTGAAGTTAAAAAAGAAATTAAAAAATATCTTAAATCATTAAAAATTTAATATTTGATTGAAGAAATTTTAAATTTTTAAAAATTTTTAAAATTTATTTAAATAAATCTATATATTAAAATTCTGCATAGTTTTCTTTTTCATAATTTGTTCATAATTTGAAATAATTTTCTATATTTCTATAGAAATATAGAATTGAATTTTAAACAACTTCATAATTTATATTTATATTAATTATAATTAAGAGGATTTGAAATTTTTTAAGAATAATTACAATAGAAAGGAGTTGAAATTTTAAAAAATAATTAAGTCTCTCAATAAATTTAATATTCTCTTCCCTAAATTTGAAATTTGATAATAAACAATTAATCCTTCTCTTCTTTTAATTATCAAATTAGCTTTTAAAAGTTTTTCAAGATGAGGAATTACTATTTTGTAATCTGTTTTTAAATAATCTGCTATAGTGCCTGTATCACTTTCTCCTCTTTTATTTAAAAATTCAAGAATGATCAACCTTCTCTTATTAGCTAAACCTTTAAAAATAACCTCTAAATCTTTAAGCGATTTTTTTATCCTCCTGGCTGATTTTTGCTTCATAATTAATTTCCTTTTATATTTAATTTTATCATATTATTTAATTTTTTTCACAAATTTTCTATATTTCTATAGAAATATAGAAATTGAATATTATTATTAAATATTATTAGCAACTTTAGTTATATTAAGAAATTATTGCGTATATGTTAATAAATTATTGTTCCGGTGAAATTTTTATTTTCTAAATAATTTTGGAAATTTTTTAATTTTTTCCCATTAATTATAATAACCCTTAGTTTAAATTTTTTAGCCAATTTTGAAGCAATAGGATCAAAAGGAGCAGACATTCCTGGTATCCATTTTTTATCTATTAAATTTAAATATTCTTCCCAAGAGATTTCTTTAAAAGGTTTTGCATCTTTAAACTTGTTTGGATCCTTATCATAAACATAATCTACATTTGTTAGATTAATAATTGTATCTGAACCATATGTCTTCGCCAACAAAACTGCATCGTAGTCTGTACTAAATCCTGGTTTCCATCCTGCAGCAATTAAAATTTTTTCTTTAAATTTAATTTTTTCTTTGGGATTTTTAATTACCCTAAAGTACGCATTTTCTCTAAAAATTGTTAAAAGCAAATGAGCATTAATTCTAGTTGCATGAATTCCAAGCCAATCAAGATCTTCATTAGAAACTTTAGTTAATTTTTTAGCTGAATTTTGATAATTCCTCGCTGTTCTTCCTCCACCGACAATAATAATAAATTTTCGATTTTTATTAATTTCTTTTGTTATAATATTTTTAAATTTTTTTAAGAAATTAATATTAATATCCTCAGGAACTACTAAGCTACCACCTAGAGATATTACAAAAATTTTACTAGGCATTAATTTTATTATAATAAATTAGATGAATAAAAATATAAAGCAATTCATCTTAAAGAAAAATAAAAATTACAAATTTAAGATTATAAAAATTGGTGAAATTGATGACAAATTTATAAAACTTATAAGAAAAAACATAAAAAATTACGAAGCTGATGAAAAATTTATTGGAAAACTTAAAAAAATAGACGAAAAATTGTTAGGTAATTTTATGTTTTTTGTAAGATCTTTAGATTTTAGATTATGGGAATTTTCTGAAAATTGGGAATATAAAGGAGGAAGGGGATTTTTTGGCTTAATGAAAAGAATGATAGATTTATTTAAGAGATCAGATTATGAAAAAATAAATTTTGAAATTTTTAGAAAAATAATTTCTCCTAAAGAGAGTTTAAATTTAGCAAAGTTAAGATTTAAAATTTTTAAAACAAATTTAAGATGGCTTCAAAAATATGACAGAAATTTTGATAATTATTTTGAAGAAAATAAAAATGCTTTTGATTTTTGCCTAAATTTATTTGAATTAGAAAAATATAGGGATTTTTATAAAAATTTTTATTTTTTAAAACCAAATCAACTTTTGTATTTAGAGTATATCCTTGGTAAAAATCTAATCAAAAAATTTGAAGATGAATTAGAAACATTAACTATTTTTGCAGATTATAAAATCCCACAAATTTTTATCAACTTTGGCCTAATTGAACTTCCTCAAAAGTATTTAAAAAAAATAAAAGAAGGTGAAATAATTAGAAAATTTTCTTTACTGGAAAATGAATTAAGATTTGCCTCAATTTTATTAGGAGAAGAAATTAGTAAAAAATTGAAAATTCCTTCTTATAGGGTAGATAATATTTTATGGTGGCTATCTAATAAAATAAAATTAAAAATTCCTACACCAAAAGTAAAAACTATTTTTTATTAAGCAAAAATTAAATTTAGCATTCACTAGTTATTAAAAAAATGTTTAATTTCAAAATTATCAAAAAAGACAAAGATACGAAAGCAAGATTAGGAATATTAGAAACTCCTCACGGAAAAATTCATACTCCTAATATTGCTATTGTAGCAACAAAAGGGTCTATAAGAGGAATTGGGTTTGATTTAGCAAAAAAATTTGGCGCTGAAATTTTTATGATAAATACCTTTCACTTTTTTCATAATGAAAGATATAAAATTGTTGAGAAATTTGGAGGATTACATAAATTTTTAAATATAAATTACCCCTTAATGACTGATAGTGGAGGTTTCCAAGTTTTTAGTTTAGGTTTTGGTATGGAGCATGGAGTTGGTAAAGTGGCGGATATATTTCCTTTAGAAAATCAAAAAACTTATCAAAGTATTGCTCTCCCCCAAGATAATCGTAAAAATTTAGTCAAGATTTACGAAGAAGGTGTGGAGTTTATTTCTCCTTATGATGGTAAAAAATTATTTCTCACTCCAGAGTTATCTATAAAAATTCAAAAAAAATTAAAAGCAGATATAATCTTTGCATTTGATGAATGTACTTCACCATTATCTGATTACGAATATACTAAAACAGCGATGGAAAGAACTCATAGATGGGCTATAAGATGTTTAGAAACATTTAGAGGAGTAAAAAATCAAGTTATGTTTGGAATAGTACAAGGAGGAGAATATGAGGATTTAAGAAAAGAATCAGCAAAATTTATTAATTCCCTACCCTTTTTTGGTTTTGGTATTGGTGGAAGTTTGGGTAAAAGTAAAAAAGATATAATTAAAGTCTTAAACTGGACAATTCCTTTATTAGATGAAAATAAGCCAAGGCACTTACTTGGAATAGGAGAGATTGATGATATTTTTAATTCAATTGAACAAGGAATAGATTTATTTGATTGCGTAATTCCAACAAGATGGGCAAGACACGGTGCAGCTTTTACTTATAAAGGTAGAATAAACTTAAAATCAAGTAAATATTTAAACGATAAGAGACCGATTGATCCTGAATGTAAATGTAATATTTGTCAAAAATACTCTAGAGCTTATATTTGCCACCTTTTAAAGGAGAAAGAGATCTATGGAATAATACTTTTAACAGAACATAATGTTTTTTGGATTTTGAATTTATTTAAGGAAATAAGGAAAGCTCTTCGAAAAAATCAATTTCAACAGCTCAAAAGGAGAATATTAAAGTATTGGTAATTTTTTATCTCCCACCTTTAAACATCAAAGCTGGTAGGGTTTTTTGAAGAATATTTCTAAAAGTTAGCTTAATTACTTCTGGATAAAACACTTCATAATTTAGTTTCTCATTGCCTGTCATCATAGCCCAATTTAATCTTAGTGTTAATTGCCTGTTCCATCCAAAATTATTTCCAAAAGCCTTTCTATTAGAACAAATAAATATAAAGCTTTTATTTCTATTGGAATCATTATTCACAATTGTGGGTATGGTACCTCTGCAGTTCATGTACATATTCAAAGTATATTGAGCAGTTTTTGACCAATCCCATCTTATAAGAGGAATTGCCCATTTATCAGGAGAACCAAATTTTGCAACTAATCCTTCGTAAGTTCTTGGGCAAGTACCATTACAATTTTGGTTAACTTCAATAGTTCTTCCGGGTAATTGAATTCCTGCACGAATTGCATTAAATCTTCCTGTAAATGAAGTAAAGTATAAAGTTGCTATATCACCTTGTTTTTCGTAAACTAAAGCAGGATATTCTTCTGAGCCTACTTTTGCATTTACAGTAACATTTGGATAATAAGGAACAATTATTTTGTATGTATGAGATCTATCTGTGCCTTTTGATTCAACTTTTATTTTGCCATCTTTATCTTTTGCTGTTACAGAAGTTAAACTAAATGAAACATATCTATTAGTGTATGGATAATCTCTATCTTGAGGAGTATAAGGAATACCTATAACTTTTATTTCATATTCATCATTAACTAAGGGCGGGGGTGTTTCTTCACCTCCCTTCGTAACACGTTTAAAACCAGAAATGGTAAGCACCGTCTTTGAAGGTTTAATTACATAAGCTTCAGCGTAATATTCTTTATGGCCACTTTCTGCCGTTCCTCCGCCATATATTTGCACAAATATCTCTTTAAATGGCCATTTTGTTTGATTATTTAATGTAAGGGTAATTGAGTTTAAATAAAAAGGAGTAAGAGTAGAAGTATTTTCAACCTTAAATTTATAAAGTATCTCTACAGGCTTACACTCAGCAGGATGCGTTTCACATATAAGTGTATGTGGAGGAGCGGGTCTTATTTCTCTAATTTCTTGTGTTCTTATTTGAGGTACTATAGTAATTTTAGGCTTAGGTAGTACATACGTATATCTAAGTGGAGGAGTAACAACTAAAACTTTTCCTCTCTTTTCTGGAAAAGTGATTTTGTCTTCTTCGTAAATTCCAAAGTAAACAAAAGATGGTTTTGTAGGTGTTGAAATTTGTAATTCAGGTACCACAAATTTAAGATATCCGCTATTTAATTCAGATTCAGTAATCTCTCTAATTAACATATAAGAATTACCTTCTCTCAGTGCTAATCGTTTATTAGGAGAGGTTACATAAGATGGTGCCCTAAATTTTAAATTAATTTCATCACCATTTTTAATTTGTTGATCAATCTTTAGATTTGTAGCCACAGAATAACTATCAACTAAATCTCGTAAATAATAATACCAATTCTTAGGTTTATTTCTTACTACCCACTGCAATATAGGAAATATTTCTTCTTCTATATTAGCAGAGCCTATTTGCGCATTACTATAAGGAATAAAACTTAAAAGAAATGAAATTAGAAGAAAAATGATGATACTTCTTCTCATTTTTATATTTTGCCTAATTAAATAATTAATCGGCTTTTAATTCGACCTTAATTAATATAAATATTTTAATGCTAAAAGCTATTTTGTCAAGTTGAAATTGTAGGTAACTTTACTCTCAAAAATTGTTAAGATGTTATATCTTCTTACTACTAATTTAAAGTTTAATCAATTTATTTTTAAGTAATTTATAAACTTCTCCTATAATCAAAACAAAGGAAGATAAAATTGAAATAACTATAAATTCCTCGAATGATATAGATGAGAAACCTAAAATATTTCTAGCAGTAGGATTAAAAATTACAAAATATTGAGCAAGTAAAGAAACTATAATCCCTAAAAGAACATAAATATTACCTCCCAAACTAAGTTTGAAGATACTTTGATTTAATGATCTTAAATTTAAAGCATTATAAATTTGAGTAAAGCTCATAACTAAAAAAGCGTAGGTTCTTGCTTTATCTAGATCAAATAAATATTCATTTTGAAAAACTAAAAAGGTTAAAATTACCATTATACTTGACATCATAAGTAAAAACGGAATAAGATCAAAACTAATTAAAGATTCTTTTGCTTTTCTCGGACCAAATTTAAGTTCATAACCGTGTTCTTTTTCAAAAGCTAAACCTGTGCCTACTAAAGTATCAGTAACAAAATTCAGAAAGAGAATATGTGTTGGCTTTAAAATAAATGGAAATCCTGAAATTAAGGAAAGTAAAATTGTTAAAGATTCAGCTACATTTGTAGTTATTAAAAAGAAGACTGTTCTTTTTAAATTATTATAAACTTTTCTTCCTTGTTTAAAACTTTCTAATAAGTTTTCTAAATTATCATCAAGCAAAATGATATCGCTAGCTGACTTAGCAATTTCTGAGCCCCTTTTACCCATACAAACTCCAACTTCTGCTTTCTTTAAACCCAAAACATCATTTACTCCATCCCCTAAATAAGCAACTGAAAATCCAAGTTTTTGATAAGCTTCTAAAATTTTAAGCTTTGTTTCTGGTGTTATACGAGCAAATATATAAATATTTTTTATTTTCTCCATTAGCTCTTCTTCAGACAAACCTTCAATTTCTCTTTGATCAAGGGCATTTAAATTTTCGAAGCCAACTTCTTTAGCAATATAAACAGCAGTTTCTTTATGATCCCCGGTTAAAATTCTAATATCAATTCCTGCCTCCTTGAGTTTTTTTATCGTTTCTTTAACGCCTTTTTTAGGAGGATCATATAAAGCAACTAAACCTACAAAAATTAAATTTTTTTCTTTTTCACCTTCATTAAAAGCGACACCTAAAACAGAAAAGCCATTTTTTGCATATTCTATACCCTTATTTAAGATTTCCCCTTTATTTTCAAATTGAATAATTCCATCATTAGTTAAAATAAATTCACAATTTTCAATAATTTTTTCAAAGGCTCCTATATAATAAGATTCAATTCTTTCATGTTTTACAATAACTCTTTTGTGTTTTCTTATTCTTGAAAATGGTTCTCTTTTAATAATTTTTTCTGTTTCTAAAATTTGAGCTATTTTTAATCCGGCTTTTTCAACTAAAATAAGCAGAGCGATATCTCTTGGATTTCCTTTAAATTTTATTTCCTCTCCCTTAATAATTTCTCCTTCACTTACAATAGCTGCAATATTTAAAAGTTTTAATAAAGGATAGTTTTCAAAAATATTTATCTCATTTCCATTTTTTAAAAATTTTCCTGCTAAGCTTAAACTTTCTCCTGTGATTTCAATTTCTTCATTGTTAACATAAATTTTACGTACTGTCATTATATTTTCAGTTAAAGTACCAGTTTTATCCGACAACAAAAGATTGATAACAGATAAATTTTCTACTGCCTGGAAATTTCTTACAAAAACATTATTTCTAATAAGCCCATAAGCACTAACAACTAATAAAACAGTAATAATTACTGGCAATCCTTCTGGGATTGAAGAAATAAATGATGATAAAACAAAAAGTAAGGTTTCTGACCATATATAATCTCTACGAAAAGCAAAATATAAAATCAAAATTGAAGTTAATAAAGCAATCAAAAACATTCTTAAAATCAAATCTTTAGAAAGCTTTTCAAAATGTGGAGCAAATTGTTCTATTTTTTTGAATTTCTCATAAATAGATCCTAAATAAGTATTAATACCTGTTGCAAAAATAATTCCCTTCCCCCTTCCTTCAACTACATAACTTCCCATAAAACCAATATTTTTTCTTTCTGGTATAGGAATATCTTCGTCAAGTGGTTTTACATCTTTTTCTATAGGCAAAGATTCTCCAGTTAGGATTGATTCATCAATTTTTAAATTTTCTACTTCAAAAAATCTCATATCTGCCGGGATTATATCTCCTTCCTCAACTAAAACAACATCACCCGGTACAATATTTTCTGCTTCAACTTCAATTAATTCTTTATCTCTAAAAACTTTAGCTTTAGGTTTTACGAATTTTCGTAATTTTTCTAATGTTTTTTCTGCTCTAATTTCAAAAAAGAATCCCATCAAAACATTAACTAATATTATCATTAAAATTACAAAAGAATCTGTAAATTTATTAAGAAAAATAGTTAAAATTAAAGCAAATCCTAGGACTATATTAAATATATTTTTAAATTGTTTTATAAAAATTAATAGTATTGACTTTTTTTCTTCAGGTAAAATATTTTCCCCATACTTTTTTATCCTTTCTTCTGCATCTTTACTAGAAAGACCATATAAATTAGTTGATAATAAATCTAAAACTTCTTCAATTTTTAAAGAATGCCATTTACTCATTTTTAAGATTATAAACTATTTTTTATTTAGTATAATTAAATTTCAAAATGAATATAGACAAAAATCTTTTAAAGGAAATTAAGAAAAATTTAAAAAAATTTAAAAAAATAGAAAACGAAGATCTACTGTTCAAAGAGCTTTGTTTTTGTATTCTTGTAGCAAATACAAATTTAGAAAAGACATTACAAATTTGGCAGAAGATAGATAATGGTTTTTTAAAATATAATAAAAAACAACTTTCTTTAAAATTAAAATCATTGGGTTATAGATTTTATAGAAAAAGAGCTGATTATATTTTGCATAATAGGAAATTTAAAAAAATAATTAAGGAAAAAATTAAAAAACTATCATATTTTTCTTTAAGAGATTGGCTTGTTGAAAATTTAAAAGGGATAGGATTTAAAGAAGCAAGCCATTTTTTAAGAAACATAGGATTTAAGAATTTTGCAATATTAGATAGACATGTTCTAAGATTTTTATTTAAAAATAAAATAATAGATAAAATACCACGAAATTTAGGCAAAAGTAAATATTTAGAAATAGAAAGTAAACTCCGAAAAATAGCAAATAAATTTAATATTACTTTGGCAGAATTAGATTTTTACATTTTTCATTCAGAAACTGGATCATTTCCTAAAAAATAATTAAACTTTAATAACTACGGGTAGAACAACTGGTCTTCTTCCTGTTTTTCTGAATAAGAATTCAGATAATTCTTCTTTTAGTGTATATTTTATCTGTTCTTCTTGAATTATTGGTGCTTCATCTCCTAAATATTGTGTATTTCTTTTTACTATATTTTTGATAAGGTCTCTTACTTCACTTAATAAATTTTTTGATTCTCTTAAATAAACAAAACCTCTTGATATTATATCTGGGCTTGTCTTTAACTCTCCCGATTGTGAATCAATTGTTACAATAACAACAAACATGCCTTCTGCTGCTAAGGCTTTTCTATCTCTTAAAACAACATCACCAACACTTCCTAAACCTAACCCATCTACATAAACTAAATTAGCTGGAACTTTTTCATTTGTTAGCTCTATTCTATCTGGATACATTTTTACAACTTGGCCATTGCTTGCTATTATTATTTTCTCTTTTTCTATACCTAAATCTAATCCTATTTCTTCGACTGCCTTCATCATAAAATAATGCCCATGTATTGGCATTAGATATTTTGGTTTTGTTAAATTTATAAATAATCTAATATCATCAGCAAAAGCATGTCCTGAGGCATGAATATCCATCATTTGATAATGATAAATTTTTGCTCCTTGTTTTGTTAGGTTATCTTTTAAATTTTGAATAATTCTTTCATTCCCAGGAATTACAGAAGAAGAAAATATAATAGAATCGCCTTTAATAATTCTAAAATATTTATGTTCTCTATTTGCTATTCTCATTAAAGCTGACCCTTCTTCTGCTTGAGAACCTGTGCAAATTATTAATACTCGATTAGGAGGCAATTTGAAAGAATCTTCAGGTCTAATAAATATTCCTTTTTCATATTTCAAATAACCTAATCTTTTAGCAACTTCAACATTTATCCTCATAGTATGCCCATCGATTACAACTTTTCTTCCATATAAACCAGCTAAGTATATTAGTTGTTGGATTCTTTCAATTAAAGAAGCGAAAGTAGAAGCTATTATCCTTCCATTTGCTTTTTTAAATATTTCTTCTAAATTTTCCATTATTTTCCTTTCTGAAATTATATGCCCTGCTTCAGGAGCATTTGTAGAATCTATCATTAAAAGATCGACTCCTCTATTGGCTAATCTAACTATCCGTGAAAGATCTGCAGGTTTATCAAAAAAGGGTGTAAAGTCGATTTTAAAATCTCCTGTATGTATAATATTCCCAATAGGAGTTTGAATCATTAATCCTATAGAGTCTGGGATATTATGATTCACATGAAAATAATCAATTATAAATGAGCCCAATTTTAATGTTTTGTAGTTATCTTTTTTAATTTCGTGAATTTCCAATTTAGGAGCATTAGGAAAATCTTGTTGTCGTTTTATTATTAAACCTTTAGTAAGTGGAGTGGTATAAATTGGTGGATTACCAATCTTATCTATTATGTAAGGAATAGCTCCAATATGATCATAATGTCCATGAGTTATTATAATTCCTAAAATTTTATCTTTATTTTGAACTAAGTATTCAACATTAGGAATTATATAATCTACTCCTAACATATTTTCAGTTTCTGGATAGCCTAAACCTACATCAATTAAAATAATTTGTTCCCTTCCATTTTTAGGGATCCATTCTAAAACAGTCAAATTTCGACCAACTTCTTCTAACCCGCCAAGAGCTATTATTTTAAGAATGCCTTCCTGTTTTACAATTTTTTTTGCTAATTTTTTAACCTTAGGATGTTCTAATGTTTTTTCTTCTATAAGAGCTTGCTGACTCATAATAATACTGAAAATATAATAATACGACCCTGAGGGTATTAAGAGAGAGTTATATTGCCGAGGGTGGGATTCGAACCCACACGGCTTTAAAGCCACAAGGCTCTGAACCTTGCGCGTCTACCTATTCCGCCACCTCGGCTATTTTAATTTAGTACCCATATGCATAAAACTCCATTAAAGAAGCATAAATATTTGATTGATTTGGCTTAACGGATATTCTTATCTTTTGAGTATTTTGGTTAACATCTAAATTGACATAGCTTCCAGTAATTGTTGTACTTGCAATAGGGACAGGTACCTGATTAGATTCAATTGGGAAATAAGCAACTTCAACATAACTTCCAGACACTAATTCATTTAAATAAATTGCCACATAGCTTACATATTTAGGTTCATTAAATTCTAATTCTGCTATATAATTTTCTGTAGTTTCGCTGGTTGAAGTATTATCTCCTAAAATTTTACCTGTCTCAGTATCCCAATCATTTAAAGAAGTATTATAAGAACCATCGCAAATAAGAACAAAATCAAGCATTATAGCAGCATAAATAGGTTCAAATAATTTTAAAATGGGACACCCTGCATTTAAATCATAATAATAATAGACACCTTGTAAAAGCTGGATTTGTTTTCCTTCGAAAGTAGCACTTTCTTGTATCTTAATTTCTTTAATTTGTCCCCCTTCTCTTATAACTAACCAATTAAATACCCAGCTTACAGGATAGAACAAATCTTTAAAGCCAAAATATCCTTGATAAGTAATTGGAGAAATTTCTTCTCCTAAGATTGTAATTGTAGATGGCCAATAAAAAAACGGAAGTAGATTCTCTTTACCAAAATATGGAATTGTTATTTCTTGCCCTGGTACAACTTCTTTAACCATGTTTAATTTATACAATCCATAATTCAGAGATGATAAAGTAGATGAAAACCATTTGCTTCCTCTTAAAAGTAAGTTTGAAAAATTAATTTCTTTACTTACAACAAATGCTGCTCCTATAGCTAATGTAATTCCTAATACAAAAAGTATTATTATTAACGCAAAAGTAATTTCGCCTCTTCTTACTCTTTCCATAAATAAATTACAGATGTAGCATTAATATTATAATTCCCTTTTAAATTTCTTAATGATATATTGACGTTAATAAATGGGCCGGAAGTTGAAATTAAAAAATTTTTTACTGATAATTGATCAGAAGTAAATTTTAAAATCCCTGAATTATTTTCTAAAAATAATGCTGATGAAGAAACAAAATAATTTTCGAAATTGTTATCAAAAATAAATTTTATAGAATTAGGTGAGGCTGAAACATCTTTAGCAATTATAGAGTTATAATAAAATTTTTGTAAAATTTTATACATTTCTGTTCTTAGGGTTAAACGATCAGAATAAATGGTTGAATAGAATATTATAGCATAAAAAAGAACAAAAGTCAAAATTAAAACAACAGAAACAATTCCTAAGTATGTTAATAATTCTATTAGAGTAAACGCTTTTTTATGGTAAGTAAATCTCCCCATTTATGCCTAAATTTGAAGATGTTGCAAATTGTTTAATTGATGTTGTAGGAGTTACAGTGATTATGCTAGTTGTTGCCTCAATCCATTCATCTTGGAGAAAAACAAATTCTCTAAGATTTGTAAGAATTAATGGAGATGAGTAAATATAGCTTGGTGTTTGAACATATATTTCTACTAGTTTTTTTGCTGGATCATTTTCAAAAATATGATCTACTATTCTAAACCAAACTGCATAATTTTCTCCTAGAAAACTAAAAAGTTCTTTCCCTTCTTTTATTGTATATCCGGAAGTTGTTGCCTGAAAATAATAATCTGTGTCTTTAGAAAGTAAATCTAAAGCTATAAAATTTGTTCTCGAAATTCCGTTTAATATATTTATATAGTTATTAGATAAATTAAAAACAATTAGACTATCTTCAGAATATCTAATAGCTCTAGGAAGAACTGAAAAAACGTAAAACAAAGCAAATGTTAAAATTATTAAAACAATACTGGCTACTAAGATTTCAACTAAAAATTGAGCTTTACTTTTCATTAAGCTTATTTTTTAATTTTTTGCCTGTTATTGATTATATTTTCAAACAAATATTGAGGGACTTCTTGATAATGGGAAAATTCCATATAACTAAAACCTCTACCTTGAGTCAAAGATCTTAAAACTGTTACATAACCAAACATTTCAGCTAAAGGAACTTTGGCTAAGATTTTTTTCATTTCTCCCATATCTTCAACTTCTTCTATTTTTGCTCTCCTACTAGCTAAATCTCCTGTAACATCTCCTAAAAATTCCGAAGGTACA
Organism: uncultured Candidatus Saccharibacteria bacterium; assembly: GCA_964655375.1. GTDB lineage: Bacteria > Patescibacteriota > Minisyncoccia > UBA6257 > HR35 > JAGDVT01. The sequence goes on along the minus strand of CAZZNB010000033.1, from coordinate 16,260 downwards.
ATAACTTCTAGTTTCATAATTGGTTCTAAGAAAATAGGGTTAGCTTTTTTAACAGCCTCTTTAAAAGCTATTTCTGCTGCAATTTTAAAAGCTAAATCAGAAGAATCAACTTCGTGAAAGGAACCATCGAATAAAATTACCCGTATATCTTTTACAGGATATCCTGCTATAACACCTTTTTCCATTGCTTCTCTAATACCTTTTTCTACTGCAGGAATAAAATTGTCAGGAATAACTCCTCCTTTTATAGCATTAACAAATTCAAAGCCTTTATCTCTCTCTAATGGCTCAACTCTGATAACTACATGTCCATATTGTCCTCTTCCACCACTTTGTCTTATATATTTACCCTCTGCTTCTACAGCTTTAGTAATTGTTTCTCTATAAGCAACTTGGGGAGCACCTACATTTGTTTCTACTTTGAATTCTCTTTTCAATCTATCAATCATAATTTCAAGATGTAATTCTCCCATTCCCCCAATTAATGTTTCGCCTGTTTCAGGATCTACTTTTATTTTGAAAGTCGGATCTTCATCTGATAAAGCTTTAAGATAAATCCCCATCTTTTCTTGGTCTTGTTTAGTTTTTGGTTCTATTTTCATCCATATAACAGGATCAGCAAATTGTATGCTTTCTAACATTATAGGATGTTTAGGATTACAAATAGTATCTCCTGTTTTTAGCTCTTTAACACCTACTAAAGCTCCTATATCACCTGCAAATAACTCTTCTATTTCTTCTCTATGATTTGCATGCATCCTTACAATTCTCCCTGCCCTAAATGTTTCATTGGTTCTTGTATTCAAAACTGTATCTCCTCTTTTAAGAATACCAGAATAAACTCTTATATAAGTTAGAGAACCTACAAATGGATCAACTGCAAGTTTAAATGCTAAAGCACAAAATGGTTCAGTGTCATCAGGTTTTCTAAAAATTTCTGCATTTGTTTTAGGATCCCATCCTTTAATATCTGGTAAATCCACAGGAGAAGGTAAGAAATCTATAACTCCATCTAAAATTAATTGAATTCCTTTGTTTTTTAATGCAGATCCTGCATAAACAGGAATAAAAGTATAATTTATACAAGCTCTTCTAATAGCTTTTCTTATATCTTCTTCGTTAAAATCATTAGAGAAATATTTTTCCATAAATTCTTCGTCTGCCTCAGCTAATTTTTCTAACATAAAATTTCTATATTCTTCTGCATAATTTTTTAAATCATTTGGTATTTCCTCATATTTTACAATTTCACCTTTATCTCCTTCAAAATAAACTGCTTTCATAGTTATAAGATCAATAACGCCTTTAAAATTTTCTTCTAAACCTATAGGGATAGTTACAGGAACAGCATTTTTTGAAAGTCGATTATGAATTGATTTTAAAGAATTTTCAAAACTTGCTCCCATTCTATCTAATTTATTGATAAAACATAATCTAGGAACTTTATATTTATCTGCTTGATGCCAAACAGTTTCTGATTGAGCCTCTACGCCTTGAACTCCGTCAAAAACAACAATAGCACCATCAAGTATACGTAAAGATCTTTCTACTTCAGCGGTAAAATCTACATGTCCTGGAGTATCAATTATATTGATTTTATACTCTCCTTTTATTCTTTCTTCTCTTGTTTCGGCCTGTTTTTTGTAGCTTTGAGTCCAAAAACAAGTAACTGCAGCAGCAGTTATTGTTATTCCTCTTTCTCTTTCCTGGGGCATCCAGTCGGTAACTGTTGTTCCTTCATGAACTTCTCCTATTTTATGAGACATTCCTGTATAATACAAAATTCTTTCTGTTGTCGTAGTTTTACCAGCATCAATGTGAGCTATTATTCCTATATTTCTTGTTTTTTCTATGGGATATATCCTAGGCATTTTTATTTTTTCTTTTTCTTCCCCCACCAAGCAAAGTGGGCGAAGGCTCTATTCATTTCTGCTAATTTATGCATTTCTTGTTTTCTTTTATATGCCTCTCCTTCTTCGTTAGCTGCAGCTATTAATTCTTCTGCTAACTTTATATACATTGGCTTTCCTTTTCTGTTCCTTGCTGCTTCAATAATCCATTTAACTGCTTTAGAAAATCTTCTTTCGGATATTACAACCCTTGGGACTAAATAAGTAGCGCCAGCAACTCTTCTTGGCCAAACTTCTAATAAGGGAGCTACATTTTTAATAGCTTGATGAAATATTTTAAATGGATCTTGCCCTGTTTTTTCTTTAATATAATCTAAAGCTGAATAAAATATTTTGGCTGCTTTTGTTTTTTTACCATCTTTCATTAAATTGTTAATAAATCTAGTCACAGCAATACTATTATAAACAGGATCAGGTTGCCATTTTCTTTCAATCTTAACAACTCTCCTAGCCATTATTTTTCTCTTTTAGTACCATATAATGAACGACTTTGTTTTCTTCCTTCTACAGGAGCAGAGTCGTAAACACCTCTTACGATATGATATCTAACTCCTGGAAGGTCTTTTACTCTTCCACCTCTTACTAAAACAATAGAATGTTCTTGTAAATTATGTCCTATTCCTGGTATATAAGCAGTTACTTCTTTACCGTTACTTAATCTAACTTTAGCAACTTTTCTCAATGCAGAATTAGGTTTTTTAGGTGTCATTGTATAAACTCTAACACATACTCCTCTTTTAAAGGGAGCTGGAAGATAAATTGTTTTTTTCTTCAATGAATTATAATGCCACAAAAGAGCTGTAGCTCTTTTTTTCTCTTTCCTTTTTTCTCTTCCTTTCCTTATTAATTGATTAATTGTTGGCATTTTGTGCCTGGGGAGGGAATCGAACCCCCGACGCCGGGCTCTTCAGGCCCGCGCTCTACCACTGAGCTACCCAGGCAAATTGTCTTGGTGGGCGACGGGGCTCGAACCCGCAACCTGAGGCTCCACAGGCCTCCGCTCTAACCTATTGAGCTACGCCCACCATTGCCCCCGGCAGGATTCGAACCTGCAACCTTGGGCTTAAGAGGCCCCTGCTCTACCTATTGAGCTACGGGGGCTATTTCTTTATTATATTTCCTTTTATATTTAAATTATATTATACTTCACTCCCTCTCGATGAAACTATTAAGTAATATTGTTTTTTAATTAAATCTGCTTCATCCAAAATAGGCTCAATGGCTTTTGAAACAATTTCGCAATCCTTTAAACTTATCTTATCTTCCTCTTTATCAATAAAAATCGTTACTGTATCTTTCCCCATTTCTTTATCTAATCTTACTTTTATCAACTTATAACCTAAATCTTCTATTGTATCTTTAATCAAATTTGCAATTTTATTTTCTAATGTCATATTAAAATTTTTTCTATTAAAACTTCATCAAAGTAATTTTTATAACCCTTCTTTTTTCTATATCTTGTTTTAGGTTTAAATTTTATAATTAAAATTTTCTTCTTAATTTGTCTTAATATTTTACCTATAACTTTCGCATCTTCTATATAAGGCTTGCCTATCTTAAGAACTCCATTTTTAACAAGCAAAACTTTATCAAAGATAATTTCCTCGTTTTCTTTTCTATTAGTTCTATTAATTAATATTTTATCTCCTTCTTTTACCAAAAATTGTTTTCCTGAAGTTTCTATTACCGCTATCATTATTAATAATTTAAATAAAATAAATAAAGTAAAACAATTAGACCTACAATAAAAAATAGTGTGTTTATTTTATTAATTAATTTTTTATCTAATCCCCAAAGGCTGAATAAATAATTATAAAAAATAATAAAAGAAAAAGCAAGAGTTATATGAAATAGATTTGATCTTGGTAAAAGATATACTGACTCTGGATAAGGATGGAAAATAATAACAACTTGTGGTTCTTGAATTTCTAAGTAAATTAAAAAAGAGAGGCTCCATAAAAAAAATACTAAAAGAAAATGGTATAAAAAGTCTATAAGTTTTTCTTTCATTCTTTCACAGCTAAAAATGTTAATTCTTCAGCGATTATTTTAGTTGCTTCTTTTTTGGCAAATTCTAAAGCTGATTTTTTCATAAATTCTAAAGTAGCTTTATCATTTAAAATTTTATGAACAACAGAAGAAAAAATATCAGGCGTAAAATTAGGTTCTTCTATAACTACTGCAGCTCCTGTATGAGCATATTCATAAGCATTTTCAATCTGATGCCTCCCAGCCACATCTTCTTTTAACGGAATTAATATTGAAGGAGCACCAGCAGCAGCAATTTCAAATATAGTACCTGCTCCTGCTCTTGAAACTATTAAATCAGCAATTTTTAAAAGTTTAATTAGATCTTCGTGGTCAATAAAATCAACGGGGTGATAGTATTTCCTTCTTACAGGAACTTTTTCCAATATGAAACCATCAGCTATTTGTTTATATTCTTTAAACATAGATTTCCCCAATTGATGAATTACTTGACTAAACATTAATAATTTATGTAAAGAATAAATAACCACCTCATTAATTTTCATTGCTCCTTGTGATCCTCCTAACACTAAAATTATAGGTTTGCCTTCTTCTAAATTGAATTTTTGAAAAATTTCTTTATCAGCATTAATATTATCAAAATCTGGATCAATAGGATGCCCTATAAGAGCAGTTTTCTTTTTGTTAAAATATCTTTTTGTTTTTTCAAAACTAACAGCAATTCTATTTGCAAAAAATCCTGCTATTCTATTGCTTCTTCCAGGAATAGTATCAGACTCATGAATCAGGATAGGAATTCTTAAAAGCCAACCAGCTAGAATAACTTCAAGTGTTCCATAGCCACCTTTTGAAAAAATAACATTTGGCATTTTTATATAAAGAACCCATAAAGCTTTTAAAAAACCAAAGGGAAATTTAAAAATATCAAGAAAATTTCTAATGTCAAAATATCTTCTAAGTTTACCGGCTGGAATAGTAATTACTTGAATATCATACTTTTCCATTAATTCTTTATCAAAGGGAATAGCACCTAAATAAAATATTTCATAATCCCATCTTTTCTCTTCCATAATTTTTTTAAATTCTCTAGCAACATTTAACAAAGGGAAAAAATGACCACCGGTAGTTCCGCCAGTTAAACAAAGTATAATTTTTTCCATCTTTATGAATTTTCTAAATTATTTATTATACCTAATGCTGACATTATAGCCAATTGACTTGATGGTCCATAACTTATAAAGGGTAGTGGAATTCCTGTAGTTAAAATTAAATTAGAAATTATATGAATAAATGCTTGGGCAGAAATCCAACAGCCTACTCCATAACAAAAAAACTTTTTTTCTTCATTTGTTATTTTATTAGCCTTAGAAAAAATTCTTAAAACTAATAAAATAATCAATAACACCAAAACTAAAGATCCTATAAAGCCTGTTTCCTCTGCATAAATAGCAAAAATAGAGTCTGTAAGCATTAAAGGAATTCCTATTACTTTAAATTCTGATTTTCCTAATCCTTTACCTAAAATTCCACCAGAACTTATAGCTAATCTCGTTTGTTTCAATTGAAAACCTAAACCTTTTTCGTCTCCTTTAATTATCCCTAAAATTCTTTTAACCCTATATTCTTGTGAAAAACTTAACCCTATAATTAGAATCATAATTATAAGCAAAATTAAAAAATGTTTATAAGAATATTTAATAGAAAGCAGCCCAGCAAAAATGCTTATTAAAAATATAATTAAATTTGATAATGCAGGCTGCTTAAGTATTAAGAAAGAAATAAAACCTATTATGAAAATTCCAAACCAAAAATAGAATTTATCTTTTTTTATTAAAGGAATGCAAAAAGCAAAAAAAAGCAAAGTCGAAAATTTCACAAATTCTGTAGGCTGGAAAGAAATGAAACCTAATTTAAACCAACGAGCTGTCGGTTGATTAGGTAATTTAAATATAGGAATAAAAGCTAGGACAAGAAAAAGAACTGAAATAAAAAGCAAAAATGGAGCAATTTTTTTTAGAGCTTGCCATTTAAATAAAGAAAAAAATATAAAAAATAAAACAGGGAAAAAGACATTTAAAAGTAAATATTTGTAAAAAGTATATAATCCATTTAAAATACTTTCGGGCCTGGTTAAAGTTATGCCATATACAGTAAAAATTCCAATTATATATAAAGAAAATATAAGAATTAATAAATAAAAATCAATCTTGAACATGTATCATCTCTTGTGCCATTGAGGAGCTCTTCTTGCTTTTTTGAGTCCATATTTTTTCCTTTCTACCTCTCTTGGGTCTCTGGTTAATAATCCAGCTTTTTTAAGACGTGGTTTCCATTCTGGATTTAATTTTACTAAAGCTCTTGCTAACCCCAATTTAATAGCATCGGCCTGGCCATGTAACCCTCCGCCTTTAACTTTAACACTAACTTTGTATTGATTAAATAATTTTAATTTTCTTAATGGAGCATCAGCACTTTTTTGTAAATATAAGGCTGGGAAATATTCTGTATAATGTCTATCATTTACAAAAATTTGCATATTCTCTCCTTGAGGATTGTCCCATATTCTTACTCTTGCTATAGCTTCTTTTCTTCTACCAATTCCTTCTATATACTTTCCTTCCCCAATTTTAGGTATATTAACAATTTCTTCTTTCTTCTTTTCTAATTCTTTTTTCTCTTCATACTTATCTACTTCTAACTCTTGTAATTGTTCTTCAATATTTTCTAATTCTTCCCACTCTTCTTTTTCTGTTTTAACTTTTTCTTCCATTTTTTACACTAAAATAATTCTTTTAAGGCGTCTTTTCCTTAATTTATTTTTAGGAAGCATACCTGCGACTGTTTTTTGGATTACTTTTAAAGGATTTTTAAGCCATAATTCTTTCAATTTATATTCTTTTAAATGTCCTATATAGCCTGTATGTTTATAGATAATTTTCTTATCAAGTTTTTCTCCTGTAAAAACTACTTTCTGCCAATTTTCTATTTCAACAAAAATAGGGAAGTCAATATATGGAGCATAATTTACCTTATGCTTTCCCTGTAAATAATGCGCAATCAAAGTGGCTAGTCTCCCTAAGGGCATACCATCAGCATTAATTCTTATTTTTTCTTTTTCTATTTGCTGATTTTTTATTTTGCTCATTTCATTTAATTTTAACTTAATTTTATTGAATTTTATAACCTATTTATAATTTTAATTGAAAAATGACAGAAAAAATTATACAAGAAATTAAAGAAAAAATAGATATTGTAGAATTTATAGGAAATTATGTCGAGTTAAGAAAGGTAGGAAGTTATTATAGAGGATTATGCCCTTTTCATCAGGAAAAGAATCCTTCTTTTTTTGTTTCCCCATCAAAACAAATGTTTAAATGCTTTGGTTGTGGGGCTGCAGGAGATGTTATTACTTTTTATATGAGAATAGAAGGATTAGAATTTAAAGAAGCCTTGAACAGATTAGCAGAGAAATTAGGTATAGATACTAGTAAATCATCAGAAGAATCTGTAGATATTAAGGAGATTAAAAAACTCTTGGAAATTAACAAAATCGCTATGAATTATTATAAAAAAAATTTGAATCAAAATGTAGATGTTTTAAAGTATCTTAAAAATAGAGGATTAAAAGACTTTACTATAGACTTTTTTGATTTAGGTTATGCTGATGAGGGAAGTCATTTGCGAGATTATCTTTTCACTTTAGGATATTCTTTAGAAGAAATTATGGAGAGTGGTTTATTAAATGAAAGAAAAGAAGATAAGTTTCAGGGTAGAATCATATTTCCTTTAATTGATCATAAAAAAAGGATTGTTGGCTTTACAGGAAGGTTATTCTTAGAAAAAGAAAATGCCCCTAAATATTTAAACAGTCCAGAAACTAAAATTTTTAAAAAAAATAACTTTATTTATGGTTTAGTATATTCTTTAGAAAATATAGAAGCAAAAAATGAAGCAATAGTGGTTGAAGGGCAATTTGATTTAATATTAGCTTATCAGGAAGGATTAAAAAATATTGTAGCAGTTTCTGGATCTTCATTAACAGAAAACCAACTAAAAATTTTAAAAAGATATTGTAAAAAAATAGTACTTGCTTTTGATAATGATTTAGCGGGATTTAAAGCAAGCATAAAAGCTGGATTAATGGCCTTAAAAGAAGGATTTGAAATATATAAATTAAATTTTGGGAATTATAAAGATTTGGCTGAATTTTTTGAAAATAATAATAAATTAGAAAATTTGCAAAAAATAGATTTTATTGAATATTTGTTAGAAATTATAAAAAATAATTACGATTTGGAAAATCTAGAGAAAAAAAGGGAAGCTATTTTGTTAGTATTACCTTTTATAAAATTTTTAGACAACATAAAAAGAGCATATTATATTTCGAAATTATCAGAAATTGTTAAAATAAAGGAGAATTTTTTGATAGAAGAATTAGATAAAATAGAATCTCCATATTTATTAACCCCTTATGAAGAAAAAATAGAAATTAACTTCGACAGATTAAATAATTTAATAGAAAGATATTCAGCTATTTCTATTGTTTTAAACAGAGAAGAACTTATAGAAGATTTAAAAAATCAATTAGATTTTGAATTTAGAACTATGATAGATGAGATTTTAAATAATGAAGAAAATTTAGAAATTTTAAAAGCTAGAGGTGATTATGAAAATTTGCTTCATGAAGATTTAGCTAAAGAATTAAATTTTATTAAGAAAGAAATTATGAAAGAGTATTATAAAAGGAAAATCCGATTTTATCAACAGTTGTTAAACTCTCAAAATTTTGATAATTTGGAAAAGATTTTAAAAAGTGTAAAATTTTATACAGAAAGATTAAAAGAGCTAGAAAAAAATGCCTAAAAAAAGGAAAAAAGGCATTAAAAATACTTCAAAAAAGGAGACAGCTTTTGAAGAAAAAATCCAAGAATTGGTAAAAAAAGGAAAGACAAAGGGTTTTGTGACTGAAAAAGAAATTTTATATTACTTTCCTAAAATTGAGCAGAGTATAGATTTATTAGAAAAAATTGCTGAAAGATTAGAAGTTGCAGGAATAGAAATAAAAAGCAGTGGAGAATTATGGGATTTGAATGAAGATCTTTCTGAAGAATCCATTGCTAAAGAGCTAGAATCTATTGAAGATCTTCCTCCACATATTCAGTCATATTTAAAAGAAATCAATAAAATTCCTCTTTTAACTCCTGAGGAAGAAAAAGAATTAGCTAAAAGAGCAGCTAAAGGTGATATGGAGGCTAGAGAAAGATTAATTAAATCTAACTTGAGGTTAGTTTTTAGTATTGCTAAAAAGTATTACGGAAGGAGTAAAAAATTGTCTTTTATGGATCTTATACAAGAAGGGAATGCTGGCCTTATTAAAGCAATAGACAGGTTTGATTGGAAGAAAGGTTTTAAGCTTTCAACATATGCTACTTGGTGGATAAGGCAGGCTATTACTCGCGCAATGGCTGATCATGCAAGGACTGTAAGATTGCCAGTGCACATAATTGAACAACTTTATAGATTAAATAAAATCAAAAAAAGATTAACAGAAGAATTAGGAAGAGAGCCTACACCTGAAGAATTAGCTCAAGAATCAAAAATACCAGAAAGAAAGATTCATAGGTTGCTTAAATTAACATATGACGTAACATCTTTGGAAAAACCTATAGGAGAAGGGGAAACAGAGCTTAAGGAACTTATTAAAGATGTTGGAATTTCTCCAGAAAAAGAGGCTAGTTTAGAAATATTAAAGCAAAAATTATTACAAGCCATTGAAGACTTGCCTTCTAGAGAAAAAGAGATAATTATGTTAAGATATGGATTAAAAGACGGAATCATGCATACCTTAGAAGAAGTTGGTAAAATTTTTGGGATTACAAGAGAAAGAGTAAGACAATTAGAAATTAAGGCATTAGAAAAATTAAAAAATCACAATATTATTTTAGAGCTTAAAAAATCATATTAAAAATGTATTACAGAAAATATAGACCTAAAAAATTTAATGAGATAGTAGGTCAAGAGATGATAGTTAGAATATTAAAAAATTTTTTAAAAAATAAACAAGCGATACCACAAGGGTATTTATTTGCTGGGCAAAGAGGAACAGGCAAAACTTCAACTGCAAGAATTTTTGCAAAAGCTTTAAATTGTCCAAATTTGGAGCAAAATGATTATGAGCCTTGTGATGAGTGCATTAATTGTCAAAATATTAATAACAGTCAATTTTTAGATTTAATTGAATTAGATGCAGCTTCAAATAGAGGAATAGATGAAATAAGAAATCTAAAAGAACATATTGGTTTTAAACCTATTCAAGGTAAATACAAAGTTTTTATAATTGATGAAGCTCATATGCTTACAGAGCCAGCTTTTAATGCTTTACTTAAAACCTTAGAAGAGCCTCCTTCTCATGTAATTTTTATTTTAGCTACTACAGAACCAGATAAAATACCTGCTACTATTCTTTCTCGAGTTCAAAGATTTGACTTTAAACGTGTTTCTTTAAAGGATATAGTGAAAAAATTAAAATATATTTCTGAACAAGAGGGGATACAGGCTACTGATTCTGCTCTTTATTTAATAGCTGAAGAAGCTGGAGGATCTTTGAGGGATGCAGAAACTTTATTTGAAAAAATTGTTCTTTCTTTAAACCCACATAAAGTAATTAATGAAGAATATATAGAAGAATTTTTAGGGAAAATAAGCAATAAAGAAATTTTAAATTTTCTAGAACTTTTATATCAAAAAAAATTCGAATCTGCTATTAAAAAAATACATCAAGCATATGAAGATGGTTATGATTTATTAGTTTTTATAAGATCAACTATCAAAATTTTAAGAGATATGTTGATTTTTAAAGTCCTTCCTAAGTGGGAAACTCAGCTTCAGAAAACATACCCTGAAGAAGTAGTCTTTAAAATTATTAATCTTTCTAAAAATATTTCAATAGAAGATATTAAAAGGGCTATTAAATTATTTTCAGATGCAGAAAGTGGGATAAAAAGAGATCCTCCTTTTTTAACTCTTCCTTTAGAAATTGCTGTTGCAGAATTTTGCTTCTTCTAATTATCTAACTTGAGTACCTGGAAACACTTGTTCTAGGGGAACAATTAAAACAGGTCCTTCTGGAGCATCAGCTGCTAATATCATTCCTTCGCTTTTGATACCTTTTATCACTTTTGGTTCTAAATTAACTACTACTACCACTAATTGCCCTATTAATTCTTCAATACTATATTTATTTCCTATACCTGCTACTATATTTTTAACTTCATTACCTATATTTATCTTTAAAACAGCCAATTTTGTATTTTCAATTTTTTCTACTTGTTCTATTTTCCCTACTCTTAGATCAATTTTCTTAAAATCTTCAATAGTAATCATTAATAGGGCTGATGGTTTTCTTGAATACACCCAAATTCCGGATCATAAAGTAAATCTCCGTGATTAAGATGAGCCCATAGAGAGTGTAAATCTACTTCTATAACGACATAACTATTTTTTGAAGAATGTGTCCGATGGCAAATTTTTATTTTTTCTGAAGCATAACTAAAATTTAATAATAGACTTGTTAGTATTAAAAATAAAAATATATATTTCTTCATTATTAAATATTAATTAATTACGACCTTATTAAAATTATACGATGGAAAAGATTATTTTTATAACTGGGCCTACGGCTTCAGGAAAGTCTGAAATTGCTATTTGGTTAGCAAAAAAAATTAATGGTGAAATCATCAATGCTGATTCAAGACAAGTTTATAAATATTTAGATATAGGGAGCGGTAAAATAAGTGAGTTAGAAAAGAAAATTGTAAAACATCATCTTTTAGACATAATACATCCTAAAAAAAATTATTCATTAGGAAAATGGTTACAAGATGTAAATAAAGCTATCAAAAAAATTATTCAAAACAATAAGGTTCCTATTATATGTGGTGGTACAATTTTATATTTAAAAGCCTTAAAAGAAGGATGGGTTTTGCCTGAAGTAAAACCAGATTATAAATTAAGAAAAAATTTAGAAAAATTAAGTATTAATCAGCTTTATGAAATTTTAGTAAAATTAGATCCAAAAAGAGCTAAAACAATTCAAAAAGAAAACAAAAGAAGGTTGATCAGAGCTATAGAAATTGCTTCTAAATTAGGGGCAGTTCCTCCTTTAAAAAAAGAGCCTAAATATGAAATTTTAGTAGTAGCTCCTAATATTGAATTTAAAAAATTAGAGAAAAAAATACATAAAAGATTATTAAAAAGAATCAATGGAATTATAAAAGAGATTAAAAAATTAAGAAAATTAGGCTTAAGTTTTAATAGAATAATAAGCTTTGGATTAGAATATAGATGGTTTGGAAGATACATCAAGGGCGAAATTGATTTAAAAACTGCAGTTGAAAAATGCTATAAAGACATAAGAAGATTTGCCAAAAAACAATTAAATGAACTTAAAAAATTTGACTATGTATATTGGTTTAAAACTAAAAAAGATTTATTAAAAAAGGTAAGAGATTTTTTAAAAAATGAAAATGGATAATTTATTAATTTTTATAGGGCTTTTAATAATATCATTAGGAATACTTTTAAAATTAATTAATTTAGAAAAGCTGCCCTTGCTTCCCGGAGATATTTTAATTAAAAAAGAGAATTTTATTTTTTACTTTCCTATCACAACAGCTATAATTATCAGCTTGCTCCTTACAATATTATTTATGATTTTTAAAAAATAATATAGTTTATTAAAAAACTCTATTTAATGAAATTTTATTTTGCGGGGGAGGCAGGATTCGAACCTGCAACCTGCGGTTTTGGAGACCGCCGCTCTGCCAATTAGAGCTACTCCCCCTTAAAAAATTATAAATCTTCTTTTTTAATTTCAATTCCTAATTCTTCTAATTGTTCTTGAGAAACATCTGAGGGGGTTTCCATCATTGGATCTCTAGCTTCTCCTGTTTTAGGAAAAGCTATTACTTCTCTTATAGAAGGTTCATTTAATAAAATGGCTAAAATCCTATCTATGCCTAAAGCTATACCTCCATGAGGTGGAACTCCGTATTTGAAAGCTTCTAAGAGATGGCCAAACTTATTTAAAATATCTTCTTTTGTATTCCCCATTGTTTCAAAAACTTTTATCAATAACTCTGGATCATAAATTCTAATACTTCCTCCTCCTATTTCATATCCATTCAAAACAACATCATATTGTTCACTTAATAATTCTTCTGGATTTTTTTCTAGCATTTCAATTAATACTTTCTTTTCTTTGCTTCCTGATTTTGTTTTGGGCTGAGTAAAAGGATGGTGCATTGTGTCCCATCTATTTTCTGTTTCTTTCCATTCAAACATAGGGAAGTCTACAATAAAAGCAAAAGCTAATTCATCGGGGTTATTTGGATCTATTCTTAAATCTGGTTTATCGGAATTATATTTTAACATTACATCTTGATAAGTGTAAACAGGAAATGGATATTCTTTAATCTTTTTTTCTTGAAAAAGATTTTTTACTAACTCATACAAAAGTTCCTCAACTAATTTTAGAATATCTTCTCTTTCTACAAAACTCATTTCTATATCTATTTGTGTAAATTCTGGTTGTCTATCGCCCCTTGGATCTTCATCTCTAAAACATCTAGCAATTTGAAAATATTTTTCTAAGCCTGCTACCATTAAAAGTTGTTTATATTGTTGCGGTGATTGAGGTAAAGCATAAAATTTGCCTTTATGTAATCTTGAAGGAACTAAGTAATCTCTTGCACCTTCTGGAGTTGATTTTGTAAGAATCGGGGTTTCAACTTCTATAAATCCTTTGTTCACAAGAAAATCTCTAACAAATTTAATTACTTTACTTCTTAAAATTAAATTTCTCATCATTCTTTTTCTTCTAAGATCTATATACCTATATTTAAGTCTTACTTCTTCATTTATTTCATATCCATCTGTATCTATAGGAATTGGTAGAGGTTCGGCTTTATTCAAAATTTCTATTCGTCTTATAAGCATTTCAATTGTCCCAGTTTCTAAATCAGGATTTATCATTTTAGGGTCTCTTTCTTTTACAACTCCTTCTACTTTTACTACATATTCTGGTTTTAAAAACTTTGCAATTTCAAAGTATTCAGACTGAGCATCTATTAAACATTGAATTATGCCTGTTTTATCTCGCAAATCAAAAAATATTATCTTTCCATGTTCTCTTATTGAATGTACCCAACCATAAAGTACTATTTCTTCTCCTATTTTGTTTAAGGTATCAATTACACTAATTTCTTTCATTTTTAAAATAAATTATATTATAGTTTGAAAATCAATTTAATTTATTATTATAACAGGTACTATAAGGATATATGTAGTTACAGTACAATTGTTTAGTTTTGATGCTTTAAATTTAGGTATGTTTTTGCAGTATTTATTTAATTTCCTCATATATTGCTTTAATTTCTTATACTGGAAGAAACTTTAAATTTTTTTAGCTCGTAATCTTTCTGGCTTAGTAAAATTTCAAATTCTAATAATTTTCTTTTCGCTATTCTGATAAGCTTTTCCAAATCTAAAGCTTTTTTATGTAATTTTTCTCTTGTAGTAGTCATATTTTAATTTAATTATATCAAATACATCATAAAAAGTAGAAATGAGAAATGAGGAATGAAGCAGTCAATCTTGGAACGTATAGCTTCTCCTTTCCATAAACTAAATGTAACCTTTGTTTTGCATTTATAAGCTACTATGGAGAATTATAGATACCTCTATATTTGAATATACGTATAAAAAGCAATCGCTGTTGATATGTAGATTAAAAAATTTAAATAGCAGTATAAAGAGTGATAGTCTTTTATATGGCTGTTCAAAAAATATAAATATTTAAATTGTCAATATCGGGATGTACGACGTTCCAAGATTTTTAGTATAAGTTTGCTCTATTGTTTGTGTATTATGTAAAAAAATCTTTCTTATTTTTTATAAATCCAACTATGATGGCCACAGGTAATGAAAAGATCTTGTTTCCCTCTACAAATTTAAAGATCACTCTATAATTTCTATCAATTCTAAAACTCCATGTTTCTTTAAAGGGAGGACCTAATTTTTCAGTAGATAAAATTGGATTAAATGGGTTTCCTATGAAAATTTTGATTTTTCTAAGAAATTTCTTTTTGATTTTCTTGGGAAGTTCATCAAATTTTTTCTTAAATTCTTCAGCAATAATTATTTCAAACATTCAGATCTTTAAGTTTATAAGTTTTTTTCTTTTTATAGTCTCTTAACCCTCTTTTTACACTTTTAACAAATTCTTCATTATATAAACCTAAATCATTAGCTAGTCTTTCCCATCTTTTCCTATCTAAAACTATCTTAATTTTATTTTTGTTTAAATTAATAGTTAAGTCAGCCATAAATTAATTATAAAACAAAAAACTAAATATTAAAAACTAGATTTGCATTTTTCTGCTGTAGTATTTTATGTCACAATTTAAAGCTTAGACATTGAATTACGACATCATTGCGACGTACGACGTCCCGATATTTATTATTTAGGTTAGCATAAGTCCGCTTTATTTATTTTGTAGCTTCATATAAAGCTTTTATTTCTGCGTCAGAGAGGGCGCGGTTGTAGATGCGAACTTCTTCAATGAGACCAGGAAATTCGTAGTTTGCAGTTCCTCCTCTTCTTCCTATCCAAAATTGGTTAGGCACCCTACCACTATAGATTTCTGTAGCAGTTGATTCAAGAACCCCATTCACATAAAGTTTACGGAAATTTACAGTCTCTTGAACAGCAGTAACATGATACCAAACTCCCGGAGAAATCACAGTAGCGCTGATAGCATATCCACCACCGGGGAGATACTGGTCAAAATAAACACGCCTATTAGCTGGATACACCATGATATAGTTCTTAGAATCAGCGCTACCGCTATTATATTCCCCATATATTGGCAACTGCACATCTACATCCTGAAAAGTAGCAACCTTAAACCAAACAGAAATTGTAAAAATATCACCTGCTCCTGAAAGCACTTCCACATAATCATTCACCCCATCAAAACTTAAAGCTTTACCTACTTTACCATCTACCCATTGAGGACCATTAACTAATGTTCCATGATTGTTATTTCCTGAATAATCTTGAGCTATAGTTCCACTTCCTTCATCAAATGACCAGTAGCCTACTAAACTTTTATCTCTACCTCCTCCATCTTCAATATATAAAGGTGTTAGTTTTTTATTACTTCCTACTTCATAAACATTCCAACTTGTACCATTATCTTGTCCTGCTAATCCGTTAATATTTCTATTATTTTCTACTTCTAATAATGCTGTAATTTCATAACTTCCTCCTACTACAAATGTATAATAATAGGGTGGTTTA
>CAZZNB010000032.1:0-11594 GCA_964655375.1 uncultured Candidatus Saccharibacteria bacterium | reverse complement strand
AGTTCAGTTAATAACCAATCTTCTAATCTATCATTTAAACTTCTAAAACCACATATTCTTACCAAGTTTTCAGCATACTTAAAAGGATTATTTCCATCTTCTTTAGGAGCCCAAACTTTGGCAAATTCCAAAATCGTAGATTTTTTATTAAGTTTTGTCCTTGTATTTCCTTTAACTTTTTGTTCTAAATCCCATACTAAAGCCTTAAAGCCGTCTAATTCTGTTTTAAATATTGCAAAACCATTTTTTCTACCAATTTGAAAGGGAGAATATCTTAAACCTCCAGGATTTTTGTTTTCTCGTAAAGTAATTGCTTTAGGATTCCATTCATTAGTCCATCTATTCCACCCACTTTCAATTTGACAAATTGCTTCAGCAACTCTATAAACAACCTTTAAGCAGTTTTCGTTAGGATCAATAAAACCATCAAGTTTATTATCTACATTAGCATATTTTTCACCATAATTCCAGAAATAAGCATAGTTTCCAGTAGGAGAAATTTTTCTGATAGAGAAATGAAGATGTTGCCAATATGGTCTTAAATTTTCCTGAATTGAACGTCCTTTGGTATCTTGATGACCTAAAACTTGTCCAAATTTAACTAAATCTCCTTGTTTAACTTGAAGATTGTCGAGATGAGAAAAAACATATTCATAACCATTAACATCATGAATGATTACAGTCCCTTCATCATGAATAAATGGATTAACTTTATAAACTTTAGCAGTATCATAAACAAAACTTCCTATTTCATCTCCATCTCCAACTGAAATATCAATTCCGTTATGATAAGGTACGTTGAATTGTTTAGAAAGTTTTTCGTCGTATCCGTAATCTGTAAGGAGTAAAATCTCTTTGAGTTTAAATGGAAATCTCCACATTATTTTTTAATTTCATTTAACCTTGTTTCTATTCTTGTTACTCTTATTTCTAAATCTTTTAAAGATGTTTTAATTTCTCCTAAATCTTTTTTAATTTCATGTAAATCATTATATTGGCTTTTTGAAAGTTGTTCTATTGTTTTTGCTTGATAATTTAATTGTTCTTTTAAAATTTCTGTGGTAATTTTTTGTTCTGTAATTGGACTATTAAAAAAAATAAACAAAGATAAAACACTCCCAATAAGTGCTAAAATAAATGAAATTTCATTGAAAAGAACTTTCCTAATTTTTTCTGTATTATTGTTTGCATTATTGTTCATTTTTTACTAAAACAAAATAAAATTTACCTTCTTGACCCATTAAAACCTGTAAAAGATGATATTTTTTCTGTAAAATAAGATAAGAAACAAGTTTTTTTCTTGAAGTAATAACTATTGGTTCATCTGGTTTATAAAAACCCACAAAAAATTCTTTATCTCCCACTAAATTTACAACTTTAACAATTTGTTGATTATTTTGTAATCTTTCTTCTTTATAATTCATTTTCAGAAAATTATACCATAATTTTTCGCATCTTTAATAATTTCTTTAATTTTTTCTAATCCTGAAAGATTTTTTTCTAACAAATAAGCCTTAACGTATTCAGACCTTTCTTTAACTTGTTCAATAACTTCTTCTGGACTATTTCCTATTGCTATTATACTACAAATTGAAGTAAAACCAGGAACAGCATAATAGGCATCTCCAAATTTAGAGGCCATTCTAAACTTTATCCATTGTCTTAATTCTTTTGGAAAACTTACTTTTAACCAATGATTTTGTGCCCATTCACTTTCAAAAGCAACTCCCCCACCATATTTTGCTTTATATTTTGGTATAACTTTTTCACCAGTTGCTAAACCATAAACAACCTCAGTATAATTTTCAATAATTTCTGTTTGTAAAGCAGATACAACTGGTGCTGCTAATCTTATACAAGGGTCAATTAAATATGATTTTTTGTCTTTAGTGACAATAACCTCCGTTGAATAGAAAAACCTATAATTCAATTTTTGCAAAATAACCTTAAGTTTATCATCAATTATTTTTAAAACTTTAGGATATTCATTTTCAT
The DNA here is from genome assembly GCA_964655375.1 of uncultured Candidatus Saccharibacteria bacterium. Taxonomy (GTDB): domain Bacteria; phylum Patescibacteriota; class Minisyncoccia; order UBA6257; family HR35; genus JAGDVT01. Next base: position 9,599 of record CAZZNB010000032.1, on the reverse strand, counting down.
TAACAATTTTGCCAATATATCCTGCTCCCTTAAGTTCAAAACCATACATTGTAGGATAAAGAATTTCATTTTCAAAAAAAATATGATCTCCTCCTGATTCTATACCATCTAAAATTTCTTCTGCTAAAAATTCTAAAATGTGTTGTTCTGGGCCAGTTTCATAAGCAATATGGTCTAAAAGAGGCTCTGAACTTTCCCAATCAATATGTCTGAAGGTTTCAATTGTTCCTCTAAAGGTATTTAACTTAACAAAATATTGTTCTTTTGATTTTCGTAAAAACTCCCTTAAATTTTGTAATCCCTTTAAAACAAAAGTTTTTTGTGTTGGCAAGCCTAAATTTTTTTGAATTTTTCTTCCGAAAACCCTATTAAGTTCTAAAATTTCTGCTTGTCCTGGCCCAGCAACCTTATAACCTTTTGCTTTTAGAAATTCAACTAATCCTCCTGTTAAATTGTCAGGAATAAAAATAAAATCAACTTTATCAACATACTTCCAAAAATCAGAAACCCTAATTAAACCATCAAAATCCTGCCCAATTAAAGAATTTTCAATTTTAGGAAAAGCACTTTCCCAGGGAACATAATAATAAACTTTTGCCAAATCTCTTGCTAATCTTGCTGCTTGTTCTGTAAATAATCCCCAATCCCAAACAAGACAAGTTTTATTAGAAAGTTTGCTCATTTTTAAATATTCCAAAATATTTTTTATCTAAGAACTTCCTTTGAAATGTTATAAATCATTTTTTCTATAACTGGTGATACTTTTTTACCAATTTCTTCTATCTTTTTTGCCGTTTCTTTTCCTATACCTTCAACTAAAAATTTTTGCCCTCTTTTGGAAGATACAAATTTGCTTATTAAATAATCGGTAGCAAGCAATTTTAATGCAAGAAAAGGATTAATAGCAGCTGTTCCTGCAGCTATTATAGGTCTTAAAAGAAATGCTGTTTGAGAACCTTCTTCAATTTTTCCTAATTTGCCAAGAGCATTTACAAGAATTCTTAAAGAATTTAACATTTCCATTTGTTTAGGTGTTAAAATAAGCCTTAATTTATCTTCACCAATTCGCTGAATTTCTCTTTCTAAAGCTCCAGGGACAAGATTTTCATTTCTTTTGGCATTACTTAAAATTATTTTTAATGTTCCTGCTTGTATAGAAGGTAATGCTTTTTTACCGACAATTTCTAAAATTTTCGGAACATCTTCAACTGGCGTTACTCTACTTAAAATTACCGGTAAAATTTTACTGGGTTGTTCTCTTAAGCGATGTATTTTTTTACCATAAGCGCTATTAATTCTTTTAATTCCTTCCTGATAAAATCTATTTGCTTCATCAACAAGTTTAACCAATTCTTTATTTCCAAGTTTTTTAACTTTATCATCAAGATCTTCGCTCATTATCGTTATCATTTTTTTCAAAAGTCCTCTATTACCAGCAATAAATGGGTCGGAAGGAAATTTTAATCTATCATTTAATTCGATAAGAGCATTTCTTAAATGCTGAATAGTTAAATTTTTATTTCTTAATCTTGATAATTGTTCTTCAAAAAAAGAAAGGCCCGTAGGAATAGGAGTAGCTTCTTGAGCTATTTTTTTTCTTTCAATAACTTCTTTTAGAAATCTAATAGTTCGTAAAGGTCTTATCCTTTTATTTTTTTCATCAAGCATTTGCTCTAATTTTTCATAAAGTGCATTTTTAGTTTTTAACCATTCATCTCTAAACTTGTCAAAGGCTTGGACAATTTTTTGACCGATAACTGTCAAATCATCTGTTTCTCCTGTTTGTTTTACCAAATTGTCCGCAATTTGATTAATTTTTTCTTTAGCTAATTGAACTTTTTGTCTTAATTCGGCTCCCCAAAATCCTTTAGCAACAGTAGATTCAATCAGGGGTATAACCTTACTTTCAACTTTAGCACTTGCTGGTAAATCTATTTTTAATTTTTGTGCCTCTCTAATAACATCTTCTTTTACAGTTCCACGTAAATTTTTAAGAATTTTTCCCACTCCCTTTCCTAATCCTCCTAATGCTCCTATCGCACCTGCAGATAATAATCCAGATTGAATAGCTGAAGGAGTAATTTCTTCTCCTTCTTTGATTGCTTCTAAGGTTCCGTAAGTAGCACCCAACATTCCTGCTTCTGCCATTTTTTTAAGAATGTCAGGTCTTCGAGCAAAAATTTTTTGAAAAAATTGTGTAAGAGGAGTTAACTTTTGTATTCCACTAATTGCTTTAGTAAGTTGAGTTGTAGGAATAATATTTAAGGCAGTAAGTCCTGCTGAAGCTAAAAATTCTTTAGTTCCCACTCCACCTGTACGAAGTTGTTGAGTTGTTCCGGGAGCAATTATACCTTCTTTTTCCATTCTCTCTAATTCCTTAAATGTTTCTCTCGCTCCACCTAACTTTTCGGGTAAAATAGCACCAATTTCCCCTGCTAATCTTCTTGCAAATTTTTCCATTCCTAAAAATTCACCTACATCCTCTAAAAATGTCTTGGGCATTTCTGATATTATTGGTTTAGATGATTCAACAACTGGTTTCGCTCCTAACGAAATCAATTCTTCATACGTTAATCCTTCTCTATTTACATCAACAGGTTTTGCACCTTTTTTAACTAATTCTTCATAAGTCAATCCTTGTTTATTTTGCGGTTGTTGTGAAATTGCCATTATTTAATTGGATAATATCTTCCGTCAGGCCCTAATTGATATATTATACCGCCATATTCCATCCTTTGTGGATAATTTGTAATTTGTCGAGATTTTTGAAGTAAATTTATTTCTTCATCAGCTCGTTTTGTTATATTTCTTAATACTCGTTCAATTTCATTTAAAGTTTTTTCTAATCTTGAGCGAGATAAACCTATATCAAGAGTTCCTAATGTTGATTGAAGAACATTTAATTCTCTGTCAGATAAAGCACCAAATCCTGTCGCACCTGTAGGAGATGCCGCTTTTAATTGCATAATTTGCTGTAATGCTACATTTGATTTAATAACATCTAAAATTTTAGATAATTCATAAGCAGGTGTTTGAGGAACATTTTCTAATGCTTTACCCAAAATACCCGTTGATAATAGCCCTAATCTTTTTTTCGCTTCTTTAATATAATCTAACGCAACTTGAGAAGTGTTTTTAATATATTGTGCCATAGATATTTTTTCCTTATTTGGTATCACCATACCTACTAATTCTCTCATTGTTGTTCCTATAGGAACTCCTAATTCTATCGCCTCTTTAACAGATAACATTTTATTTAATTCTTTTTCGATATCACTTGTCTTTGTTCCTTTCGCTCCTAATTTAATTCTTGAAATTATTCTTGTTTCACCAGTAACTGGATCAATCGAATAAGTAATTAAATAAATACCGTCTTCTAATTCTTCCACTCGTTCTTTAATTATAGGTTTTTCTTCCTTTTGTCGTAATCTCTCTAATTCTGCTTCTTCTCTTTTTGTTTTTTCTCTTTCTGCTACTATTGTTCTTAAAAGAGCTAAAATAGGCGCAACTTCTGTCCTTTCAGTTTGTAAAATATTACTCATAATTGAGAAAATTTGTGATGGCTCTGTTTTCATAAAACTATAAGTTAGATTTGCTAAATTCTGGTTTTTCTTATTTTCCAACTCTGATAATTCTCTTTCGTGAATTTCATTTAATCTTTGCATAGCAGATAAAACTACTGGGTCATCGGGAGAAAATCCTCTTCTTGTCCAACTTCCTAAAAGTTGTTCTTTTTCAAGATTTTGCTTTTCTAAAAGTTCTCTTTTTGCATCTTCAAATTGTGTTTTAATTGTCTCTTTTAGAATTTCAAAACTTTCTAATGTTGACCTATTTAAATCTCTGGCAATTTGAATAGCTTTTTGGGCAACTTCATCATAATCAATTGGTTTTAATCTTTTCTCCAAAATTTCATTTATTTTTTGCTCAATATCAATTGAAGTTATTGGTTGAGTAGTTGTCTCTGTTGTGACGGGTAGAGTAGAAGTTGGAATTGTTGGAGTAATTTGAGTTTGAGATGAAATTGGTTGAGTTTGAGTTATTGTTTGTCTTGTCGTAGTTGGGATTGTTTGAGTAGTAGTTGTAGTTGGTCGAGTAGTAGTTGAAACTACTGAAGTTGTAGGTTTAGAAGTAGTTCCTTTTGCCTCTTGTTGTCTTAAAAGATTTAAAAGTTGAATATTTTGTTCTGCTGTTCCCCTATAATCAGTTATTCCATATTGTCTTGCTAATTGTTCTCTATAAGCAAAATCACTTGGTAATCCCTTACTTTTTAAATAATCAACAATAGAAGTTTGAACATTTAATTGTGGCTGAATAATTGCAGAAGAAACTGTTGTTTGTGGCTTTTGTTGTGTAGTTTTTTGTGTAGTAGTAGTAACACTTGGAGAAGGAGTAGAAACTTTTGGAGTTAATGAAGCAGGAGAAGGTGGAGTAGGAACAGTAGATGTTGATTTTGCACCACCGACCAATTTTTGAATTGCTTGTGTTAATGCTGTAAGAATATTTGTAACTGACATTTTTTACAAAACCATTGGAATTGATGTTAATAATTGACCTTGAATGTATGAATGATAAATTGTTCCTCTTAAATTTAAAACTCCAACAACATCTTCTGGTAAAAGATAATAAAACAAGATTGTAATTGAACCATTTTCTAATAAAAATCTTACCATTCTTTTGTCGGTTGTGTCAAAAGCCCAAAAACTTTTACCATCATAGCATAAAAGTCTATCTGGAGTAGGAATAATGCTTGTTGGCCAACTATAAGAAGCACTCAGTGTGTAGTTTGTTCCGTCATACTTTCGTAAAACGTTATTTGCTTTATCCAAATAATACAAACTTACTCCATCTGTTGTAAATGTATTCGTAATTGGATTTGTTGGCCCACTTTTTGTTTCTGATGATTGATAATTTAAAGCAAAATCATAATAAAAAGCCTTATTTCCTCCTGAATCTCTCCCAATTACTATAACTCTATTATACAATACTCCTACTCCATAAATGTTATTAACGGTTGGAATATTTACTGAATAACCATCTTGAACAGGAACAGCATAATCAATCGTATTATAACGTCTTAAATAATAGTTTGTTCCGTCCCAGGTGACAACGAAAATATAATTGTTTTGTGTCCAAGTATAACCTGTGGCAATTTGTTTAACATTAGATAAAACCAAATCAAATTTCGTTGCTAAAACATCTAAAGTGACATTAAATTTATTAACACTTCTTGGTTGGATATTCCCCTGTGTATAAATAACTCTTTCTCCCTGAAAAACATCTTTATAGGTTATTGGAATTTTCTTATTTCCTGGTGCTAAAATATGTCTTCCGTAATTATCAAATCCTTCTTGTTGTAAATCAATGTTCTGAAGCATTATTTTTGTGGTTGAACTGTCTTAATTGGTGACCAATTTATAACAATCTGATAAATCTCGTTCATTTCTTTATCGCTAACTTCTAAAATTTTTAATCTTAAATCTCGTCCTTCTTCTCGTCCTAATTTTCGTGCTATTGGAAAAACTGAATAAGTATGTTCAGCAAAACCTAAACTTATAAAATCTCCTCCATCTATTGAAACTGAAATTGAAGGTTTACTTTTAGAAACATCTTTCAATCTTACAACTACTTCCTTAAAAAGTTTTCTTTTTTCAATATCTTCTGGTTGAAAAAGTGGAAGTTCATATTCAACTTCTATTGGATAACCTCCAAAAGAAAAGCCTTTATCAAATTCAAAAGTATCACTATTTTGGCTTCCTAAATAGAGAGTTTTCGTATTATCTGCTTTAATAAAATCAGTTTGAGATAAAATTTTATGGGCAAAAGTATAGAAAAACCATTGATTATAAACTGTATCATATGCTAAAACTACATTTTTAAAAAGTCTATCTTGGTAAGTTATATCGCCAACATAAAGAAAATACTTGTTTTTCCAACCCCAACCCACAACATTATAAACATCTTGAATAGCATTTATAAATGGTTGAATTTTAGCGCTAATAAGTTCTGGATATCTTTGATAAATTGCCCATATTCCGTTTCTATCAAAAAAGAATAAAACATTGTTAATATTGACAATTGAACGAGCAGAAGTTGTCCCTATTGATTGAGCAAATAATCTTTTAAAAGAGATTACATTTTGCTGGTCGACTTGAATTTCCCAAATTGAATTTTCTTTAAAAATCAATAAACTATCTCCTAAAACTGCTAATCCTGTTATTCTGTCTCCATCATTTGCTCCAACATCAAATTGATTGTTGGGATTCCATTTTTCTGGATCTCCTATATCTGAAAACCAAACAGTTGAAAAATTAGGAGAAAAACCAGCAACATAAATTCGTTCTTTATATAAAACACCATAACTTGCTTGAGGAGGATTTCCTTCAAGATTAGATAAATTAGTCCCATCAAACTTTTTAGGAGCATCATTTTTATTAAATCTGATGGCTAAATTTTTATAAGTCACCCATTGAGAATTTTCCGTTGTATTGATTGTTCCAGTTATCTGTTCCCAAGAATTAGTTGAAAAATTATATTTATAAAGCCCATTATTCCATTCTGCCAATAAAAATCTCGTTATTCCTGAACTTTCAATCTTATAAAATGAATACAAAGTTTTAACATCACTGTTAGTTGTTTCGCTTAATTTTTTAAAAAGCTGGTATCCTCTTGCCTTTTTTAATGTTCCAATTTCGCTTAAATCTACATTTTTTGCTAAACTTGCTTCATAAGATTTCAACAGAAGCGGGTTAATGGCCAAATTCATTCCGCCGTGGAAAGAATTTATTTCAATTGATGCCATTTTTTAAAAGAATGGATAAGATGAATCAATACCTGACCCCCAATGTGGTATAAAATCAGTGGTTTCTCTATATCTTTCTTCATACTCATTTAAAAGAAGGGCAATATTATTTTCAAAAACTTGTCCATACCAGGCTGCTTCTTCATACCTTTTATCTAATTCAAGTGCTCTTTTTAAAACATAATCAACGACAATTGAGGCTTGAGATGGTAAAATATAGGCTGGATCTAAAACATCATCATCAAATTGAAGTTTGGGAGGCAAATAATAATAACGCAAAATTAGTTGTGTATTTTCTTTAAATGGTTTAACGATAATTGAGTTTCCTTCAAAATAATAAACTGGGGAGAAATCACTAAAAGTCATTGTTGATGGGTCATAAATACCAAAATCTAAATATTTTGCTGGTCTTTCTTTTCCTGTCCCATATTTAACAAAAACTCGTCTAACTTTAAGAAAATCTGAAGGGAGTGGAAATTTTCCATCTACAGGATTTATTGTTATACTTTTAACTCCAAAATCCTTATTAATGGCTAAAATACGATTAATCATAACTCTATAACCTTCATTAAGAAACTCCATCCAATCTTCTCTTGAAATGATTTTATCTGAATAACGAGAAAAAAGTTTTTTGGCTTTTTCTAATAAAATTCTGACTGAATTTTCTGTAAAACCTATTCCTGCTAATGGAGAAGAATAAGTTGAAGTTTTGTTATTATAAGAATTCTTATATCTTACTCGGTAAAATTTATCAATATCTCCATTTTCATCTCTAAATGTTGTAAAGTCTTCATCAATAGCAATATCAATTGTGGCAATTAATGTATAAGGACCTTCTTTTGATATTGCTCTTTCAATTTCAATCTTGTCATAATAAATAAGTGTCACTGGCGATGAATAATAGTGAGAAAATTTTAAAGCAGTTGCTAAATTGATTGTATTATTTCCAGATAAAGAGGATATTCTAACAATTTCAGTAAATTCTGAACCAGAATTTCCTATAACTATAAAATCATTAGCAGAAAAGCCTGAATTATTGGCAACAGAAATAGAAGTTGCTCCTGCGTTTGCTTGTTCTGTCAAGATTGTATTTGGATTTCCTTCTAATTGTGGATGTTCTAATTTAAGTTCAATCATTTTTATGGTCTATTTTCTATTCCTCCTAAATTTGGTTTTTCTGTTTTTAATGCTTTAATAAGTTGTTTTGGTCTATCTCGTTTATCTGTTGAAAAAAATGAAGATTGAATAGAAATAAGTTTATTTTTTTCATCATAGAGCCAACCTTCTCTTCCCCAAACATTTATTTGCATACTTACAAATTTATTTTGTTCTTTGTAAATCGAATTATCTTTAGAAAAAATTGAAGATTGAATTGTAATTAATCTACTTTCTAATGTTTCTATTGGTCCAGCAGAACTAAATGCTGGTTCGGGGGAAACGTATTTAGTAACAAATATCCAATCAAATCTAACATCAATTGTATCACCCGCATTTCTTACTGCTGCAAAAAAACCTACAACAGCACTGGTAGAATTAAAACCTGAAGTAGTACTTCCTCCAGTATCATTTTCAAAAAAAGAAAAATCATTAGATGATGTTTTTCTATATTCTAATATTCTAAAACCAGTTGAAAGATTTAAACCAGTAACTATATCTGAATAACTTCTTGCAGCTCCATCTTCTTTTGCACAAGAAATCATATCGCGCGAATTATCTTTAAGTCTTGCGAAATCTACTCTATTATCTTTATCTAGGGCAACTAAAAGTCCAAACTTTACTCCTCTATAAGTTCTACCCCCCATACTAAAACTGGCTAAATTAACTCTACTTCTAATTCTTAATCCATTTTGTAAATTAAATGTTGGAACACTTCTTAAACCTTTACCAAGCCAACCAGAATATACCCCTTCTTCCGATACTACATCCGATTGTCCTGTTCCACTTATTGTAAAAAACCCAGGATTGACAGAAATACTTCCATTAATACCTGGATCAGTATTAAAAGCAAAAATACCGTTATTTTCAAAAACGTAATTTTTAACTCCTCCATCAGCCCACTTTGTACTTGAAAGAGAGCTCCCCTCAAAATCATCAAAAAATAAAAACGTATTATCTCCATTTGAATAATTTGTAGCAGAACTATTACCAAAGTAGATATAAATATCTTTTGAAGTATTCAAATTATCCGCAACTTCTACCCAAATATAAGCCACTCTATTTGGTGAAGTTCCAGTAACATTTTCAACCCAAAAATCTAATAAAGTTGTTCCATCCGATGAACAATTTCCACTCCACACTGCCTTCCCATTTCGTCTAACATAAATAATATGATTGGGAACAGTAATATCATATACAAATCCCTCATAATCAACCCACTTTCGTTTATCTGTTCCATTAACTTGAATTGTTTCTCTTTTGGTTAATGATAAAACATATCCTTCTTTTCTTTTATATTTCCCAAAAGCAAGGGTTCCACCCAATCTTTTTTTAAAAGAACAACTATATCCTAATTTTAAAGCAACTTCTGAAATGTCATCTGCTAACTGTTTAGAAGTTGTAAAATAAATAATATTTCTTCCTTTTTTATGCCCATCACCTCTAACTAACCATTCAAATAAAATTTCTAACTGTCTTTTACTTAATTTTTTTATTTCTTTAGGGATAAATTTTTCGTATGTTTTCCCAAGTTGAGATAAATAACTATAAAGTTGAATATCTATAACCCTTAAAATTCCCCAACCTGATTTTGATTTGTTAATACAAGGATTAAATCCCCATCTTTTCAGTAATTTATAAAATA
>CAZZNB010000031.1:0-5012 GCA_964655375.1 uncultured Candidatus Saccharibacteria bacterium | reverse complement strand
ATTTCTATAGAAATATAGAAAATCAAACTCTCTTTTCAATTATATATTATTAAAAAAAATTCTTAAAATATAGATTATATTTTATAATCTACCTAATGAAACTTGCATTTTTTGAAGCAGAAGGTTGGGAAAAAGAAATATTAGAAAGAGAACTTCCTGAATTAGAAATTTATTTTACGACTGAAAGACTAACAAAAGAAAATGTCAAAAATTTTCAAGATATAGATATTTTATCTATTTTTATTTCTTCAGAAATTGACAAAGAAATTATTGATAATTTACCTAATCTGAAATTAATTACCACTCGCTCAACAGGATATGATCATATCGATTGTGAATATTGTAAAAGTAAAGGTATTTTAGTTTGTAATGTACCAGAATACGGCAGCAAAACTGTAGCTGAATGGACAATAGGACTTATGCTAAATTTAATGAGAAAAATATATTATGCCATTGATCAAATTAAAGAAACTGAAAGTTTTGATTTAAAAAATTTAAGAGGAGAAGAGCTTTATGGAAAAACTTTAGGAGTTATTGGTACAGGTAGAATTGGCAAAGAAGTTATCAAGCTCGCTAAAGCTTTTGGAATGAACATTTTAGCTTACGATATTTATCCTGATGAAAATTTTGCTAAAGAGCAGGGAATAACTTACACATCATTAGAAGAACTTTTAAGAAATTCAGATGTGATAACTATTCATGTTAATCTAAATCCATCTACTTATCACTTAATTAATAAAGAAAATATAAAACTTATAAAACCAGGTGCTTACTTAATTAACACTGCAAGAGGTGGAATAGTAGAAACAGAAGCTTTGCTTTATGCATTAAAAGAAGGAATATTAAAAGGTGCAGCATTAGATGTTTTAGAAGAAGAAACAGAAATTAAAGAAGAATTAGAACTTTTGATTAAGCAACAACTTAAAGAAGAAGAAATCAAAACTTTATGGCAAAATCATATCTTGATGAAAATGCCCAATGTTTTAATTACTCCTCATAATGCTTTTAACTCAAAAGAGGCTATTGAAAGAATTTTAATGACAACAATTGAAAATATAAAGAAATTTTTAGAAGGTAAGGCAATTAATTTGGTAAAATAATTTTATATCATTCATGTTTTTTAAAAAATATTTTCAAATTCTCTTTATATTTTTTATAATTGTTGCGGTAAATTTAGTTTTTCTAATTGCACAAATTTATTTATTCCAAATTTCTATCTTTTATTTTGATTTATTTGAAGGTTTGTTAGAAGATATTAATTTAATTAACTTATCAGCTTTACTTTCTGAGAATTTTGATTTCCCTTATGTTATAACCATTTTCGGTTTTTTCGTCTTATTAATTTTCTTATTTGTATTCGGTTTTAAATCTAAAATATTTTATTTCATTTTGCAAGAAAAGTCTTCTTTAGAAAGTGACGTTTTTTTCAGTAAATTAAAAGAACGCAGTCCTCCATTAGATTAATAATTCCCTCTATTTTACAATTTTTCTATAGGTCATAATTAAAATTCTATTACTACTATGAAAAAGACAACAATTATTTTTTCTTTATTAGCATTTATTTTCTATTTTGCAAGTTTAACATTTGCTCAGACAACGACATCAGCAACTTCTACGGTAATATCATTACCACAAACAAAGCAATCAATTAGAGAAAGAATTCATTCTAAGTTAAGATCAAGAATTCATAATAAATCTAAAAAAATAATCTCTTCTTACAAAGAATGCTTGAATTTAGAAATGCAAAAATTAACTAAAGAAATGCAGCTAAAAAAACGAACAGCTTTGAATGAATTCAAGGCTGCTGTAAAAAACGCAACCTCAACCCAAGCCAAAAGAGAAGCAAGGAAAAATTATGTTAATGTTTTGAGGGAGATAAATAAATGGTTTGTGAATGCTGTAAAAGAAGCTAAAGAAAAATGTAAAACAAATACATCTACAACTTCAACATCTACAACTTCTTCAGAAATTTCAACATCTACAACAGCCACTTCAACTCAAGAATAAGTCGCTATTTACCTTTTTAATGCCCGGTCACGAACAAGTGACCGGGTTTTTTTTAATTTTCTTACTTTTCTGAAAAGTATGATATAATATATTTATGGTAAAAAAATTTAAAAATAAAAAATTTTATGGATCAACAACAATTGGCGAAAGAGGTCAAATTGTTATTCCTAAAGAAGTCAGAGATGATTTTGGTCTTAAGAAAGGAGAAAAATTATTAGTTTTTAGTTTTGAAGATATAATTGCATTAATAAAATTTTCTAATCTTTTAAAACTTACGAGATATTTAGAAAAAGATTTGAAGTCGCTTAAAAAAATTATTGAAAAAGAAAAATGAAAGAATTGATTTTTAAACTTTTTAAAAGTAAGCTATTTTATTTTGTTATTATAATACTACTTGGGATAACTGGATATTATGGTTATTATAAAATTTTTAAAAATCAATCTACAAAATATATTTTGGCAAAAGCCACTGAAGGTGATTTAGAAATAAAAGTTTCTGGAAGCGGAGAAATTATTCCCATAGAAGAAATTAATATTAAATCAAAAGTAAGCGGAGAAGTTGTTTCTTTAAATGTTAAAGAAGGAGATTTGGTTTATAAAGGCCAGCTGTTAGCAAAAATAGATAGCAAAAATTTAGAAAAAGCAATTAGTGATCAAGAAATATTAATCAAAAATTTGGAATTAGCTATTGAATCAGCAAAATTAAGCTTAGAAAAACTAAACTTTCAATATCAAAATACTTTAAGAGGAGATGATTATAAAAAAGCATTAAATCAAGGAATTTTAGTTTTAAATGAGTTGTATAATTTTTATCCCAACTTTATTGAAGATCTAAATAAAATTTATTTTAATAAAGATTTAGACAATCGCGATAATAATCTCAAATATTACGAAAGTTATAGTATTATATTTGCTGGAAAAAGTTATAAACTAGAAAAAAATTACAGCAATATTAAAAATTATTATCTTCAGCTTTCAGAGAATTTTAAAATATTACAAAACACTGATGAATACAAAGAAAAAATTATTAAAGATTCTTACAATTTAGTTTTAGCAACCTACGAGCTAGTTAATGAAGGAAAAGAAATGATTAGATATTTGAAAGAAGATTTAGTTCTAAAAAATGCTGCTCATGAAAAACAAGATATTATTGAAGATCATTATCAAAAACTAACGAATTATTTAAATATCCTCGGGCAATATAAGCAAAATTTATTAGATATTGTGTCCAAAATTAATTCTTATCATGATATTATTGATAATTATGAATTTGATAAAAGAAGCTTAGAGCTTTCTATTAAGCAAAAAGAAACTGATTTAGAGCAAGCAAAGAAAAAACTTAATGATTTAAAAGAAGATTTAAATGATTATTATATTCTCGCTCCATTTAGTGGAATTTTATCAACATTGAATATTAAAAAAGGAGATTTAATTTCTTCAAGTCAAATTATTGGTACAATTGTAACAAATCAAAAAATTGCTAAAATATCCCTGAATGAAATTGATGCCGTTCAAGTAAAAGTTGGGCAACCCGCTATTTTAACTTTCGATGCCTTGCCTGGTCTTAAAATCAAAGGAAAAGTAATTGAAATCAGTGCTGTTAGTAAACAAGAACAGGGAGTAGTTAGTTACGATATTAAAATTTCTTTAGAAGAAGAAAATAAAGAAATAAAATTAGGTATGTCTGTTGAAGCTGAGATAATTGTTGATAAAAAAGAAAATGTTTTAATAGTGCCAAATTCAGCAATTAAAAGAGATAAAGATGGGAGATATGTAGAAATAGTAAAAAATTATGATATCAATGAAAAACTTTTAAATAAACCTGTAAAAATTCCACAAAATCTCATTGAAAAAAGATATATCAAGACCGGGCTTTCTAATGACGAATATACTGAAATTTTAGAAGGCATTCAAGAAGGAGAAATAATTATCGTAAAAACCTTAGAGCCACAATCAAGACAAACAATACAAAATAGACAAACTAATCCTTTAATGCCTATACCCTTTGGTCCCCGAAGACAATGATAAAACTCGAAAAAATAACTAAAATTTATAAAGCAGATACAGTCGAAACTATTGCTTTGAGAGATGTAGATTTAGAAATTAAAAGCGGAGAATTTGTTGCAATTATGGGACCTTCTGGTTCTGGGAAATCAACCTTAATGCATATTCTTGGCTGTTTAGATAAACCAACTTCAGGAAAATATTTTTTGGAAAACAAAGATGTTTCCACCTTAAACGACGATGAGCTTGCAGAAATAAGAAAAAAGAAAATTGGATTTATTTTTCAAGCATTTAATTTACTTCCAAGACTAAATGTAATTGAGCAAGTTGAATTACCTTTAGTGTATGCAGGTATAAAATCAAAAGAGAGAAGAGAAAAGGCAATCAATGCATTAAATGCTGCAGCTTTCCCAGAAAAATTTTGGTATTACTACCCTAATCAACTTTCTGGTGGTATGCAACAAAGAGTTGCTATTGCTAGGGCTTTAGTAAATGATCCAATTTTAATTTTAGCTGATGAGCCCACAGGAAATCTAGATACTAAAACAGGAGAAGTTATATTAGACACATTTCAAAAATTAAATTTTGAATTTGGTAAGACTATTATTTTAGTCACTCATGAAGAATACGTAGCCAAACATGCTGAAAGAATAGTTTTAATTAGAGATGGAGAAATAATTGATGATTTTAAAGTAAAAGATAGAATAATAAATCATAATAAAATAAAAAATGAGTTTTTATGATTTAATAAAAGAAACCCTAAGATCGATTTCAGCTAATAAATTAAGATCCGGACTTACAATTTTAGGAATTATTATTGGAATTGCTGCTGTAATTTCAATGATTTCTATTGGTGAAGGTACAAAAAAGCAAATTAGTCAAAGTATCGAAGGCTTAGGTTCAAATATTTTATCTATTGTACCAGGCGCAAGTAGAATGGGGATTATAGCTTTAGGAAGAGGAACGGCACAGTCATTAAAAGAAGATGATTTAAAAATTTT
>CAZZNB010000030.1:0-17154 GCA_964655375.1 uncultured Candidatus Saccharibacteria bacterium | reverse complement strand
AATTCAGTAAATTTTTAAAATTAGCTTACTTCTCTGGGACTATACGGACATATGTTCTTATAGTCCCAAGATGTAATTTTTTAAAAAAAAATGATATTGTATGTTCAAATGTTGAAGATGGGACTATAAAGACATATGTTCTTATAGTCCCAGTTGAAATATTTAACTAGACTATAATATTAAGAAAATTTTTTTAAAAGAATTTAAGGGATAAAGTAAATTTGTACGGAGGCTAATATAATTAAATAATAAAATGAAAAATCAAGAACTTGTAAAACTATTAAGAATAATGTCTGCTTATCTTGAAATGAAAGGTATTCCTTTTAAACCTCAGGCATATGAAAGAGCAGCCTATTCAATAGAAGCTTTAGATGAGGATATAGAAGAGTTCGTTAAAAAAGTAGGGAAGGAAGGTTTAAAAAATCTACCAGGTGTAGGAGAGTCTATTGCTGAAAAAATTATAGAATATTTAAAAACTGGTCAAATAAAAGAATTAGAAGAACTAAAAAAAGAAGTACCCGTTGATATAGAAACCTTAACTTCAATTGAAGGTATAGGCCCCAAAACTGTTTACAAGCTTTATAAAGCATTAGGAATTAAGACATTAGAGGATTTAGAAAAAGCGTGTAGAGAACATAAAATCAGAAGATTACCTGGATTTGGTGCTCAAAGTGAAGAAAAAATTTTAAAAGGAATAGAATTTTATAAACAAGGAAGCGGAAGATTTATTTTAGGTTTTATTATACCTTTAGTTGAAAAATTAACAGAATATCTAAAATCCCACCCAAGCGTTAAAGAAGTAGTTCCTGCAGGCTCTTATAGAAGAAAAAAAGAAACTATAGGAGATATTGATATTTTAGCTATTTCCGATAAGCCTGAAGAAATAATGGAACACTTTGTTAGTTTTCCAGAGGTAGAATATGTCCATGCAAAAGGACCTACTAAAACCATGGTTAGATTAAAGATAGGATTAGATGTAGATTTAAGAGTTGTTGAAGAAGATAGTTTTGGAGCAGCATTAGCATATTTTACTGGTTCAAAAGATCATAATATTGCTATGAGAGAATTAGCGATTAAAAAAGGTTGGAAATTAAATGAATATGGTTTGTTTGATGAAAAAGGCAAAAAAATTGCTGGTAAAACAGAGGAAGAAATATACGAAAAATTAGGTTTAGAATGGATACCACCAGAGCTAAGAGAAAACAGAGGGGAAATACAATTAGCCATACAAAAGAAATTACCTAAATTAATAGAATATGGAAGTATAAAAGGCGATCTTCAAGTTCAAACTAATTGGACTGATGGAGGAAATAGCATAGAAGAAATGGTAGAAGAAGCTATAAAAATAGGCCTAAAATACATATGCATTACAGATCATACAAAATCTTTAGCAGTAACTGGAGGATTGGACGAGGAAAAATTATTAAAACAAATGGCTTACATAGATGAGCTAAATAAAAAATACAAAGGTAAAATAACAATATTAAAAGGCGCAGAAGTCAATATTCAAAAAGATGGAAAATTGGATATTTCTGATGAGGTTCTTTCGAAATTAGATTTTGTGGGAGCTGCGATTCATACACATTTTAATTTACCTAAATCTGTACAAACAGAAAGATTAATAAAAGCTATGCAAAATCCATATATAGATTGCATTTTTCATCCTACAGGCAGAGTAATAAATAAGAGACCACCCTATGAAATAGATATCGATAAAGTAATTGAAGAAGCTAAAAAAACTAATACTATTTTAGAAATTGATGCATACCCCGATCGATTAGATTTAAGAGATGAGCATATCAGAAAATGTGTGGAAAAAGGAGTAAAATTAGTTATTGATTCTGATGCCCATTCTTTTTTGCACTATCAATATTTAGATTTAGGAATTTCTCAGGCAAGAAGAGGATTTGCTACAGCTAAAGATATTTTGAACACATTAGAAGTTGAAGACTTTTTAAAGTCTCTCCCAAAGAGAAAAAGGTAGTGGAAAACTTCTATTGAAAATAAATTTGAATATGATTAAAATTATTAAATGAAAAATGTTTTAATGATAGGTTGGGAACTGCCTCCATTTAATAGTGGGGGGCTAGGAGTTGCTTCCTATTATTTGGCTTTACATTTATCTAAAAAAGTAAATTTAATTTTTACTCTTCCTAAAAAACTTCCAATTAAGAATTGCCCTTTTAAAATTTTATTTGCAGACAATGAAATTAAAATTATTGAAGGTTATTTAAAATATAAAGGAATAATTGTAAATGGCTTTTTAGAAGAAGTTTTAACTTATGGTATTAGATTACTTCAAAAAATTAAAGAAGGGAAAATAAAAATAGATATTATTCATGCACATGACTGGTTAGGTGGGGTTGCAGGTGTTTTTCTAAAAGAAAAACTAAACAAACCTTTAATTATTCATGTTCACGCAACAGAAATTGAAAGAACAGGAAATAATCCTAATCCTTTAATCTACCACTTGGAAAAAGAATGTTTTTTAAATGCTGATTTAATAATAACAGTCAGCCATCTCACCAAAAAAGTTGTTTCAGAATTTTATGGAATACCAACTTCTAAAATAATCCCTCTCCCCAACGGAATTGATTTAGAGATCCCCCTTAATAAGATCCCTCAATTTATTTTAGAACTAAAAAAACATGGATATAAAATAGTACTTTTTGTTGGTAGATTAGTTTTGCAAAAAGGACCTGATTATTTTGTAAAGACTTTAAAATATGTCTCTCAATTTATACCAAAGGTAAAATATGTAATCGCTGGAAGCGGAGATATGTTTTCTTCTTTAGTTAAAATTGCTTATGAAGATGGAGTTTTAGATAAAATAATCTTTGCTGGTTTTTTGCGAGATGAAGAATTATGGGGCGTGTATAAATATTCAGATTTATTAGTAGCACCTTCTGTTTTTGATCCATTTGGTTTAGTTCCACTTGAAGCAATTAAATTAAATGTGCCAGTTATTATTTCTAAAACAACAGGATTAGGAAATTATTTAGATCATTGCTTCAAAGTTGATTTTTGGGATATAAAGCAAATGGCAAATTATATTATTGGTGCATTAAAATATCCACCCTTAAAAAATGAATTAATTTCAAATTCATTCAGAGAATTGTATAAATTTAATTGGGAGGATAGAGCAAATAAGTTGATCGAAATTTACGCTTCGTTATAAAAATGCCTTCAGTCTGTTTTTATTTTAAAGTACATCAACCTTTTAGAGTTAAAAATTATACTGTTTTCGATATAGGAAATGATGGGAATTATTTTGATGATGAAAGAAATAGAGCATATTTAGAAAGAATAGCAAATAAATGTTACATCCCTACATTAAACCTTATTTATGAATTAATTAAAGAAACTAATTTTAGATTTAAAGTAAGTTTTGGCATAACTGGTACTTTGATAGAACAACTAAAACTTTGGAGGCCAGAGGTTATAGAATTATTTAAAAAAGTAGCAAGCACAGGCTGTGTTGAATTTACAGGAGAAACATACTTTCATTCTTTAGCTTGCCTTTATTCTAAAGAAGAGTTTATTCAACAAGTTAATATGCATAAAAATCTGATAAAAGAAACCTTTAATCAGATCCCTGTAGTATTCTCTAATACTGAATTAATATATTTTGATGATTTAGAAGATATTTTATATGAGTTAGGTTTTAAAGGAATAATTACAGAAGGCGTAGATTGGATTTTAGGTTGGAGGTCCTCTAATTTTGTATATCAAGCCCCTAAAGGCAAATTGAAAATTCTTTTAAGAAACTACAAACTTTCAGATGATATTAGCTTCAGATTTTCTTCCAGAGATTGGGATCAGTGGCCATTAACTGCCGATAAATTTGCTTACTGGGTGTCACAATTTAATGGAAATGGCGAGGTTATTAATCTTTTTATGGATTTTGAAACTTTTGGCGAACATCAATGGGCAGAGACAGGTATATTTGATTTTTTCGCTACATTACCCTTTGAATTACTTAAGCAAAGAGATATAAACTTTCTTACCCTTTCTGAAGCAATCGAAAATTATCCTGTTCGTGGTACTTATTCTTCTTCATATCCTATTACTTGGGCTGATACAGAAAGAGATTTAACTGCATGGCTAGGAAATGAAATGCAAAAAGATGCTGTAGAAAGAATTTATTCTTTGGAAAAATTTATAAAAAATAAATCTGAAAATTTAAAGAGCATATGGAGAAAATTACAAACTGCTGATCATTTTTATTATATGTGCACAAAGTGGTTTGCAGATGGTGATGTTCACAAATATTTTAATCCCTACGAAAGTCCATACGTTGCTTATCTAAATTATAGAAATATTTTAGAAGATTTATATCTTAAGCTTAAAATATCTTAAAATTTAAATAAATAATGGACATTATAAGTTTAAAGGAAATTATAGAAAGTGAGAGCAATAAACCTATTGAAGAGATATCAATTATTGAACTTGTCCATAATTTAATTAAATATTCTTATAAAGCCCGAGCATCTGATATTCATATTGATCCTCAGGAAAATGAAATAGTAGTAAGAGCAAGAATCGATGGAGTTTTATATAAAATATTTACATTTAAAAAAGATATACAAGATGAAATAATTTCAAGAATAAAAATTTTAGCTGGTCTTAGAACTGATGAACATAACTCTCCTCAAGATGGTAGATTTAAATTTTTTGATCCTACAGAAAATATAAAATTTGACATAAGAGTCTCTATAATGCCAACTTATTACGGAGAAAATGCTGTTTTAAGACTTTTAACCCAAAAAGAAGACTCTTTTACTTTAGAGACTTTAGGTTTTTCTGAAAGAGATTTACAAATTGTGCAGAAATCTATTAAAAAACCTTATGGGATGATATTAGTTACAGGCCCTACTGGTTCTGGGAAAACAACAACACTTTATACAATATTAAAGGTTTTAAATACAGAAAATGTTTCGATAATCACTTTAGAAGATCCGGTAGAATATTCTATACCTGGGATTACACAAGTTCAAGTTAATCCTCAAGTAGGATTAGTATTTTCAAGAGGATTAAGAGCTATTTTAAGGCAAGATCCTAATATTATCATGGTAGGAGAAATAAGAGATCAAGAAACTGCAGATATTGCTGTTAATGCAGCTTTAACAGGCCACCTTCTTTTATCTACTTTACATACTAATGACGCTCCTACGGCCCTACCAAGATTGTTAGAAATGGGGGTTGAACCATTTTTAATAGCTTCTACTGTAAATGTAGTTATAGCTCAAAGATTAGTTAGAAAAATATGTGAAAAATGTAAAACAGAAATTAAGCTTAAAAAAACAGAAATTTTATCTATATTAGAAAGCATAGGATATGATTTAACCATTGAAAATATTAAAAAAGTAAAGGATTCTAAATTTTATAAAGGTACAGGTTGTAGTTTTTGCAATAATACAGGATATTATGGAAGATTAGGAATATTTGAAGTCTTGCATATAAGTCCCAAGATTAAAGAGGCGATAATGAAAAGAGAAGATAGCAGTAGGATAAAATCAATAGCATTAAAAGAAGGAATGACAACAATGATACAAGATGGGTTTTCAAAAGTTTTGAAAGGCCTAACTACTATAGAAGAAGTATTAAGAGTTATACATGAATAAAAAACCTTTTCTTCTTCATATTTCTTTAGAGGATAAAATTTTATTTTGTAAGAATTTATCTTTGCTTTTAAAAAGTGGGATTACTTTAACTGAGTCTTTAAATATATTAAAAGAAAATATAAAATCAAAAACTTTAAAGTATATTCTTTCTATAGCCATTGAAAATGTTCAAAGAGGACAATATTTGGCTAATGCTTTTAGTAAATTCGAAAATGTTTTTGGTGGATTTTTTATTGAGATTATAAGAATAGGAGAATTAACTGGGACATTATCTGAGAATTTAGAAAGATTAGGAGACGAATTTAAAAAGATTGAAAGCTTACGAAGGAAAACTATTACTACTTTAATATATCCTATCTTTATTATAGTCACAATGATAATAATGATAATTTTTCTATTATATTTTGTTTTCCCTAAAATTACTCCTGTTTTCGAAAATTTAGGAGTAGAGTTGCCCTTAACTACGAAAATATTTCTTGCCGTCTCTAATTTTATGGTTAAGAATGGAATTTATATTTTTTTAGCGATATTTATATCATTAACTTTATTCATTTTCTCTCTAAGGTTTTATTTTTTTAGATATATTTTTCATTATATCCTTATTAAAACCCCAATTATTTCTAATTTAATAAAAAATTATGTATTAGCAGAATTTTCAAGAATATTTGCACTTTTGTTAAGAAGCGGGATAAAGATAGTTGAAGCTTTCGAGATCTGCTCTAAAAGCGTAAAAAATGAAATTTATAAAAAAGTTTTAAAAGAAGCTGCTCAATTTGTAACTGCAGGACACCCGGTTCATGAATTTTTTGAAAAATATCCAAATTTATTTTTTTATAATTTTGTAAAGATGATAGAAATAGGCGAAAGAACAGGTAATTTAGAAAATAATCTCCAGTATTTAACTAAAAGCTTAGAAGAAAATGTTGATGCCTTTTTAGAAAGATTAGTTAATATTTTGGAACCAGCAATTTTAGTAATAATAGCTATTTTAATAGGTTTTATGGCAATTTCAATAGTTTTACCAATATATGAATTATCAGAAAAATTACAACCTTAGTTTCAGTTTAGTAGAAGTTCTAATAGGTGTTACTTTCATTGCTATTTTAAGCTACTTGATTTATATGGGATTTATTAATTTTATGAAATTTTCTTCAGCTGTAAGAATTCAATTACAAGCCTTAAATTTATTAGAAAATGAATTAGAGCTTATAAGAAATTTAAAATATGAAGATGTAGGAATAATAGGAGGATACCCAAGAGGAATATTAGAACCTAAAAAAATTGTAGAATATGGTCCATATAAATTTGAAATAAGAACATATGTAAGAAATATAGACGATCCTTTTGATGGCACAGTTACAACTACACCAAAAGATACTGCTCCAGCGGATTATAAATTAGTTGAGTTAGAAGCTGATTGCTTAAATTGTACAATAAAAATCAAAACTCAAAAATTAACATCAATAGTAGCTCCAAAAACATTAGAAGCAACTACAAATAACGGTTCTTTATTTATTCAAGTTTTTGATGCATCAGGTAAACCTGTATCCTTAGCCAATGTTTTAGTAGTAAATAATAAAATTGATCCTCCTATAAAAATTGAAGATATTACAAATGTTAATGGTCTATTACAGCTTATAGATATTCCAACTGGCACAAATGCTTATGAAATTACTGTTTCTAAACCCGGGTATTCTACAGATAAAACTTATCCAGTGAATGATCCAAATAATCCTAACCCCATAAATCCTCATGCAACAGTTATTGAACAAGGCTTAACAATTGTTAGTTTCTCTATTGATAAGTTAAGCAATTTAAATATTTACACTCAAGATAAATTCTGTAAACCCTTAGGAAATATAGATTTTAAAATAATAGGAAACAAATTAATTGGTACTAATCCTAATATTCCTAAATTTACAACTACAACCTTAACAGACTCTAATGGATATAAATTTTTACCTAATTTAGAATGGGATGAGTATATTTTTGAAATTTTAAAACAAGGTTATGTTTTAAGCGGAGCATTACAAGTATTACCATTTAGGCTTTTACCAGACAAAAATGAAACTGTAAATTTAATCGTAACTACCTCTTCTCCAAATTATCTATTAGTACAGGTATTAGATGAAAATAATAACCCTTTAGATTTTGCTACAGTCACCTTAACAGGAACAAATTATAATAAAACTTTAATTACAGAAGTAAATGAAATTTTCGAAGAAGATTGGATTGATAATTATTCAGAAAAAACTGATAATATCGATTTATCCTTTGGGGATGTAAGATTAAAAAACTATGATGATGTATACCCCACAGGAACAGAAGAATACTTGATTTCAAGAACGATTGATTTAGGCACAACAACTGATTCTAAAATTCTAAAAATTGAATGGGATGCTAACATTCCAGAAAATACTTTATTAAAAATCCAAATAGCAGTTAATAATGATAATTCGACTTGGAACTTTGTAGGACCTGATGGTACTTCTCAAACATATTTTACAATTTCTCCCTCAGAAAATTTAGAGTTCACTGTTGATAAAAGATTTATTAGATATAAAGTATATTTAACTACATATGATGAAAATTTAACGCCAAAATTAAATAACATAAAATTTAAATATAAAAATTTCTGTTTAAGTAAAAATTATGTTCTTTTTGATAACTTACAAGCTGGCTCTTATAATTTAATTGTTGAAAAAACTGGCTACCTTTCTACAAGTATACAAATTGATTTATTAAATCAATTTCATTTTATTACAGTTAAATTAACTAGAGAATGAAAAATTTATATATTTTATTAATATTTTTTTTAATTCCTTATTTTGCCCACGCTGATGAATTTAGTTATTTTACTTTTTCTCCATTTACTGACAAATATCTTGATTTAAGTTTAGTGGAATCAATTACTCAAATTTTCTATCCCTTTGATGATAATATAAATGCTTTTAGAATATGGATAAGAAACGAAAACGAACCAAGTCAAATAAAAGTAAGTCTTTTGCAAGATAATAATTTAATAAAATCAAAAATTTTTAATATTTCTGCGGTAAATCAGTCTTATTTAGGAAATGAATTTAAATTAGATTTTGGAGAGAATATTTCTATTAGAAGCGGTGAAGAATATAAATTAAAAATAGAACATATAAAAGGAAAAGGACTTAAAATATTTTATACTAGCCTAATACAATTATTACAACATTCTGAGGAATATTCATTAGCAGAAAATTTTGTAGGGCCTTTATATATAAATGATTCTCCTTCATCTTATGCTATAAATTTTAGCTTAAGTGAGAAAGAAGAAGATAGCTTACCGCAATTTAAAGATGTAAAAGTAGAAGTGCTTTCTCCTTATAAAGCTATAATAAATTTTCAAACTAATGAGCCAGTAAAATACAAACTTATTTATTGGGTTTCAAATGAAGAAAATGTAAATGTAGTAGATTTTATTGAATATTTAGAAAGTTGCTATAAACCAAATAAATGCAAATTCGAAATAAGTACAAAGCCTAACTCTCTCTATATTTTCCAAATAGGAATTAAAGATTATTGGGGTAATCTAAATGCTTATCAAGGGACATTTATAACTCCATATGACCCAAATCTTTCTATGCCAACTTCTTCGCCAACTACGTCTGTTATTCAAATTGAGGATAAAGAACCTCCTATAATTACATCATTCAATATTATAGAACTTACAACAACTACTATTACTATTAAATTTACTACTAATGAATATACCTTAGGAACTTTTTCTATTTATACTTATACAAATAAATTAGTTTTAGCTAAACTTAGCCCTATTTTTGATATTCTGCATATTATTTCCTCTAAGCCTGTTTTGGTGCCTAATTATAAATATTATGCTGTTTTAAAAGTAGAAGATAGAAATAATAACTATACAACTTTTAGGTTTGAATTTACTACATCTCCCCAAGGAACAATTAAAGAAATTTTTCTTCCAACCTCTACTCCACCTTCGGATTCAATTTTACAATATCAACCTTCTCAACAAATTTTCCAAACTTCTACTGAAATTACTAAAACAAGTGAAGAAATCTCTCAAATAGCTACTCAAACTGTTAAAATAGAAAGTAAAGAAAATAAATATAACATGGATATTAATTTTAACTTCCAAAATTCTGAAATCACAATAGACATCCCACAAGCTCAATTAGGAAATTTTATCTTAGAAATTTATGATAAAGACAATAAATTAATAAAAAGACTCGAGAATATTAAAGAAAATAAAATATCACTAAGAGATTTATATAAAGGAATTTATAAAATTGTTCTAGTTGATAAAAATTCTAGTGAAGTTGTTTTTCAAAAAGATGTAGAAATCAATAATGAACCAAAAGCTATGGAAGAACAAAAAAATAACTTAAAAAAATCTAATATTAAATTACCTTTAATATTTTTATTAATTGTTTTTATTATTGTATTCTCTTACTTTATTTATAAATTAATTCAACAAAAAAGATGAAGGGATTTACTCTTATTGAAATTTTTATTGTTATTTTAATTGTTGGATTCTTAGCAGGTGTTATTATATTTTTTGTTACATCCTTATCCAATTATAGAATGTTCTTTATGTTTACTGTAGGAAGTGAAAGAGAAATTGATATGATGTTATCAAATATTGCAAGAGAGATAAGGACTATGAATTATTCAAGCAATGGTGCCTATTCTATAGAATATGCCTCAACAACTTCAATTATATTTTATAGTGATCTTGATAATGATGGACTTACAGAAAGAATAAGATATTATTTAGAAGATAATATTTTAAAAAGAGGAATAATCAAGCCTTCTGGTATACCTCCTACTTATGATCAGACAAATGAGAAAATCTGGAATATGGTTTATAATGTAGAAGACTTTAAAATTACTTATTATGATGAAGCTTTAAATACTCTTTATCCTCCTATAGAAAATTACAAAATTAAAATAATTAAAATAGAAATAAAAACGAAGCCAGTTTTAAATAAACCAAGTATACAAAGTTATATTGTAGTAAGCCCAAGAAATTTGAAAACAAAATGAAAAACAAAAGTCAATTATCAATATATTTAATAATTTATAGTTCTATAGCTATTTTACTTTTATCAGGGCTTCTAATCTGGATTAATTATTTTATTACAAGTACAGTTAGGGAAGTTTATAAAAAAAGATTGTTTGCAATAGCAGAAGCTGGAGTAGAATATTATAGATGGCATTTAAATCATGCACCAAGAGATTATACTGACGGGACAAATAGGCCTGGTCCTTATGTTCATAATTTTTATGATCGCTTAGGTAATCTAATAGGTAATTTTATTTTAGATATTACTCCTCCACCAACTGGTTCAACGATAGTTAAAATAAAATCTACAGGTAAACTTAATGAGTACCCTAATTTAGAAAAAGTTATAGAAGTAACCTTAGGAATACCTTCTTTTGCAAAATTTTCTGTAGTAGCTAATGATAATATGAGATTTGGGCCAGGGACTTATGTTTATGGTGAAATTCATTCTAATAAAGGAATAAGATTTGATGGAGTAGCTTACAATTTAGTTTCTAGTGCTTTAACTACATATGATGATCCAGATCATACAGACCCTGAAGAATGGGCAGTTCATACTCATGTTAACCCTATGGACCCTTATCCCCCAACACCATTTTTGAATAGACCGGATATTTTTAAAGCAGGAAGAAGAGTAGGGGTTCCAAATGTAGATTTTGTTGGTATTACAAAAAATTTGGCAGATATAAAACAAATAGCTTCTTCTTCAGGTATATACATAGGTCCTTCCACCAAACAAGGTTATGAAATTATTTTAAAAACTAATGATACTTTTGATTTATACAGAGTTGACGAAAAGGAACAATCTTGCTACAATGATAGTTGGAGTATTAGAAGAAAAACTTTTATAAGAACTTTTTCTATTCCAGAAAATGGAGTAATTTTTGTTGAAGATAATGTGTGGGTAAGTGGGCAAATAAATAATAAAAGAATATTAATAGCTTCAGCAAGATTTCCTGATGAGCTTTCTAAAAGAACAAATATTATTATAAATCAAAGTCTGAAATATACAAATTATGATGGCAAAGATGTGATAGGCTTGATTGCTCAAAATAATATATTGGTTGGTTTGAAAAGCGAAGATAATCTAAGAATAGATGCTGCTCTTATAGCTCAAAATGGAAAAGTTGGAAGGTTATATTACCCATCTTATTGTGGAACATATTATAAAAGAAACTCGATTACAGTCTATGGGATGATAGGATCTAATATGAGATATGGATTTAGTTGGGTTTGCTCTGGTTCTATATATTGCTCTGGTTATAAAGATAGATATTTGATATATGATCCCAATCTATTATTTGGGCCTCCACCAGAATTTCCTTTAACTACTGAATTTTATGATATTTTAAGATGGCAAGAAATTAAATAATTATCTACTTTTTGTTTGATTTTATTTTATAATATGTTATAATACTGTAATTAAAAGGGTCGTATTAACGTAATTAATAATAAGTTAATAAAATGAAAAATAAAAAAGCTTTCACTTTGATAGAAGTACTCTTGGTTATAGGTATAATAATACTGTTAGCAGGAGCTATAATTGTAGCAGTCAACCCAGGTCGGCAATTTGCTAAAGCAAGAAACACTCAAAGAAAAACAGATACTACAGCTCTTTTAAATGCAATTGTGCAAGTTATGGTAGATAACCAGGGGGCATGGAAATGTGATGCTGCTCCTTCTTTGCCTACAACAACTACTGTAATAGCAACTCCAGGAGGTATAGATCTTCAACCTTGTTTGGTTCCAAATTATCTTCCCAGAATGCCATTAGATCCCCAAAGAGGAACATTTGATCCGACTACAGGAGAATATAATACACAATATAATATAAGATACGACGAAACAACAGGAAGGATAGAAATCTGTGCTCCTTATGCTGAATTAGGTGAACTTATTTGTTCTCAAAAATAATTTTTAGTTAAGTTAGAATAAAATAAATAATTTTCTACAGGATTTCCATTAAATATTGCTTTGCCTAAAATAATATAATCAGGTTTAAATTTAAGAATTTCTTTAATATTTTCTTTATTAACACCACCATCTATAAAAATTTTAAATTTTTCAAATTTTTTCTTATAGCTGATTGCAACTTCCAATCTTTCAAATGTTGAAGATAAAAATTCTTGCCCGGATTTTCCTGGATAAACTCCTAAAACTAATATTCCATTTGTGAATTTAACAAATTCATCTATAAATTCCTTCCCAATCGCAGGTGACCAAGCAATTATTATTTCTTTTTTTAATTTTTTAGCAAATTTAAGTAAAGCATGTGGCAATTCACATCCTTCTAAATGTAGAATTAATATTTTTATTCTATGATTAGACCATTTTAAAACTTCTTGTGGTTTTAATTTTGTCATTAAATGAATTTGTAATTTTAAATTTTCATCTAATTTATCTAATTCCTTTGGATTATTCCATGTCTGAAAATTAGCAAAATTTATATCAGAAATATCTATGTGAAATTCTTTAGTAAGATTCTTTAAAATATTTATTCTTTCTTTAGCAATTTCAAAACTTTCTGTATTTATAGAGGGTATAATTTTCATTTTTTAATATCATATAAGAGTGGAACTGCCAAACAAATTGATGAATAAGTGCCTATTATAATCCCAAATATTAAAGTTAATAAAAAAGGTTTTAAAAATTCTATTAAAAATACAAGAGGGAGTATTACTACAATAGTTGTTAAAGATGTATTAATTGATCTTGCTAATGTTTCTTTTATGCTTCTTTCAAATAGCTCTTGATCAATTTTAGCTTCCTTCCTTAAATTCTCTCTTACCCTATCAAAAACTACAATGGTATCATGTACAGAAAATCCTGCAATAACTAAAAAAGCAATTATTATACTGATATCAAAATCGTAATTATATAAATGAGATAAGATCGAAAAAATACCTAAACTACCTATTACATCATGAAATAAAGTTAACACAACAATTAATCCAAAAATATATCCTGGGATAAATCCTTGTGGTTGCCAAAACATTATAGAAATATAAATTCCTATCCCTAATAGTACTAATACAATAGTTAATAAAGCTTTTTTAGATAATTCACCGCTTAAAACAGAACTTATCTCTTCTTTTCTAATAATTTCAGCATTTGAATCATATGATTTTATTTTATTTAAGATACTATTTTCATCTAATGACGCTCCCTTTAAAATTACGGTATTTTCTGTTTTTTGAATTTTTATTTTATATTCTTTTAATAAATCTTTTAAATTTTCTAAGTTAAGAGTTGTTTGAATTTCAACCAATTCTCCCCCCTTTAGATCTATTCCTAAATTAAAGTTTAAAATATTAATAGATAACGCTCCCCAAATTACTAAAATAATTGACAAGATATAAAAGTAAATTCTATATTTAAGCATTTTTTAATTTTTCTATTAATATTTGTTTAGCAAGATTTATATCTGCTTGGCCTTTACTATTTTTCATTATATAGCCTATTAAAAATTGAATTGCATTTTCTTTACCTTTTTTAAAATCAGAAACTGCCTTCGGATTATTATTTATTGCCTCTTCTGCTAACTTCTCAATTATATTTCTATCAATTATAACTTCCTTTTCTTTTAATAAAATTTCAACTTCTTTATTTTCGGCAACTATTTTTTCTAAAATATCTTTAACTATTTTTATATTTATATTATTCTTTAAATAAGACTTAACTAATTTTGCAAAACCAGTAGGTTTTATAGATAAATCTTCTAAATTTTTGTTATACTTTGCTAAAAATCCCAAAAGATCATTAACGAGTAAATTATAAACAGTTTTAAAACTATATAAGTCAATTTCTTCTTTAATTTCAGAAATAACTTCTTCATAAAATTCAGCTAATTTTTTATTTTTAATCAAAATATCTGCTTCCTTAAAACTTAGGTTAAATTCTTCTTGGTATCTAATCCTTTTTTGTTCAGGTAGTTCAGGTAAGCTTATTTTATTTATATAATTTTCATCCAAAATTAAAGGTGGTAAATCAGGTTCAGGGAAATATCGATAATCTTGTTCAAACTCTTTTGTTCTTTGTGAATAAGTAATTCTTTTTGTTTCATCAAAACCTCTTGTTTCTTGTATTATTTCTTTGTTTTCTTTTAATAATTTCATTTGTCTTTCAATTTCATAATTGATAGCATCTTTTAAAGATCTTATTGATCCTATATTTTTTATTTCTACTTTTGTTCCTAATTTATCTCCTTCAGCTACACTTATATTTGCTTCAAATCTAATTTCTCCTTTTTCAGGACTTGCATCAGAAATTTCTAAATACCTAACGACTAAAATTAATTCTTCTACGAATTCTTTAGCTTCTTCTGCTGATCTAATATCTGGTTCAGTTACAATTTCTAAAAGAGGAATCCCAGCCCTGTTAAAATCTACTAAACTAGAATCCTCTACATGAATCAATTTTCCTGTATCTTCTTCTAAGTGTATCCTTCTTATTCTTACTCTTTTAGGCTCTTCATTTACGTAAAAATCTAAGTAACCATTTATTGCTAGAGGTAGATCATATTGAGAGATTTGATAATTTTTAGGAAGGTCTGGGTAAAAATAATTTTTTCTAGAAAAATAGCTTATATTGTTAATTTTGCAATTCAGAGCCTTAGCTAATTTAATAGCATACTCTATAGCAATTTTATTAACAACAGGTAAAACTCCTGGTTGACCAGTGCATACTTCGCAAATATTTATATTAGGATGAATTTCTTCTGGATCATTAGGACAACTACAAAACATTTTCGTATTGGTTTTTAATTCAAGATGTATTTCTAATCCTATTTTAGGAATTAGCTTGTCCATTTTTATAATATTTTTAATACCTCATTAATAATTTCATTATGAACTTCTTTAATTGTTTTAGAACTATCAATTATTTTCCAATTGAATTTTCTAGCAAAATATATAAAACCTCTTCTAACCTTTTTTAAAAAGTTTATTTTTTCAAATTTCTTTATAGCACTTCTCCTTTTTTTCTTTTTTAATCTTTTAAAAGCTATTTGTGGGTTAACATCTAGAATTATAACTAAATCAGGTTGAAAATGTTTCATAGCTAAATGATTCAAAAATATTACCAGGTTTTCTTTAATTTCTTTTTTTAAATTTGTTGAATAAAATTGATAAGCTAAGGTTGAAGGAAAAGATCTATCAATAATTACGATATAACCTTTTTTAAAATATTTTTCAAGAATTTTATAGTGTAAACGTCTATCAATTAAAAATAGTAACATATCAACAAACTCATCTTTGCTTTTAATTAAAAGATTTACAATTTCTTTATTTAATGGTTCTTTAGATAAAACAGTTTTGATTTTATTATTTTTCAAAAAATTATATAAAAGCTTAGATTGAGTTGTAGTTCCACTTCCATCTATCCCATCTATTATTATCAACTTCCCCTTCATATTACTAAATTATAAGAAATCTATAATAAGAAAATAAATAAAATAATTGGGACTATAGTGACATATGTTCTTATAGTACCTTTTATAAAAATATTAGAGTTAATTTCTTGTCTTTTATAAAAAAGATATTACAATTTAATGCTTAGACATTGATAAGTGATATTCTTGCTAAAAATTAAAAAATTTTGACTTCTAATTTTACTTTTGAATTTTTATATTGTTAAGGCTGTAAATCTATAATTTCATTAAATGACTGTATAAATAGCTATAGTTTATTATACGGTTATATAAAATTCTCAGGATATGCGACGTTTCAATAATAAATATTATTGACGTACAACGTCAATAGATTTTTATATTTTTAGTATGAGTTAGGTTCAAGTTTGTATAAGTTCTCGTGCTACTTCGTAGCCTCATACAATGTTTTGATTTCTTCATCAGAGAGGGCACGGTTGTAAATGCGAACTTCATCAATGAGGCCAGGAAAATATTTGTGAAAACCAGCATAACCAATCGTTAATGGATCGGCTGATGTGTAAGGAGAAGCACTAGAACAACCTGCTTGCTTTATCATATCATTGATAAAAATCTTTCCATTTATTAAATTTTGTCTTACAGCAGCGATAAAGTACCATTGACTTATATCAACTGTATGACTACTAAAAAACCCGCATCCTCCACCATATTGTTGAAAAAGTATACGTTTTCCACTTCCACTTTCCTCCCATACGCCATAGTTTCTATAAGTACTATTTCCTTTACCTACAAGTCGTTGCCAATCAGTTGCTTCTGATCTTTTATTCATCCAAAAAACTATAGTTATATCGCCTGTTATTCTTAAAGTAGGAGCATCGGTTACATTTACATAATCATTCACCCCATCAAAACTTAAAGCTTTACCTACTTTACCATCTACCCATTGAGGACCATTAACTAATGTTCCATGATTGTTATTTCCTGAATAATCATAAGCAATAGTTCCTGTTCCTTCATCAAATGACCAATAGCCTACTAAACTTTTATCTCTACCTCCTCCATCTTCAATATATAAA
>CAZZNB010000029.1:0-12342 GCA_964655375.1 uncultured Candidatus Saccharibacteria bacterium | reverse complement strand
CTCATCA
The DNA here is from genome assembly GCA_964655375.1 of uncultured Candidatus Saccharibacteria bacterium. GTDB lineage: Bacteria > Patescibacteriota > Minisyncoccia > UBA6257 > HR35 > JAGDVT01. The sequence continues at coordinate 12,335 of CAZZNB010000029.1, read as the reverse complement.
TAAATTTCTTGAATCCTTTGAACTTCGACAAAATGATTTCCTGCTCCCATTGTGCCTAATTGATCTCTGCCTCTATCTTTAGCTGTTTTAGAAACTGTCTCAGCATCAGCTCCATCTAATTTCCCAAAACTTTCTGTTGCCTCCAAATCTTCTTTTTCTCCATAACCAAGTTCAACTATATACTCTGCTCCATTTTCTAAAACTTTTTTCATCTCATCATTATTTAGCTTCCAAAAACCACCGCGTCCAACACCAGAAGGAACTTGCTTAAAAATTTCTTCAGTTAATTTTGGAATTTTCTCTTTAATTTCTTCATAATAAAGATCGGTAACTGCTAATCTTACTCCACAATTAGAAACCACAAAATTATTAGCAATAAAATTATGATCTCTATGATTAATAGTTAGATCATAAACATAGCCATTGTAATTTAGTTTTTCTATTTTTTCAATTTCGTCAATTAAAAAACCATTTTTATAATTGAAAATTTTCACAAAATCCTCAAAAGTATAAAAATTAAAAGCTATTCTGCTTTCTAAGGTATTTTCCCAGATAGATCTTTCAAGAAAACGTTTGTTAATAAACTTACCAACAAATGTTTTTTCTAATTCTCTGATAGGCGTTCCAAGTTTATAAAGAATTTTAGCCTTCCTCCTTATTTCTTTTCTTTGCTTAATTATCTTAAGTTTATATTTAAGATAAGCTAAAGCTAAGTTATTTAATTTCTGTTTCTCTTTATGATATTCAAAGCCAATTTTTTCAAAGAATTTTATTAAATTATTTATATTTGATTTTATGTGAAGCCTTAAACCAACAGTTTTCTCTTTTATTCCTAATTCTTTTATTATTTTTATTTCTGTAGATTCAACTCCAAATTCTTTAAGTAATTCTTTAATCTCTTTCATAAATTTGATGCCATTTTTAAGTAAATTTTTATTTTTGTTAATATTTAAAGTTAATAAGTAAAAATTAAACTGATGATCTTTAAAAATTTTTGGCGTTGAAAGTTCAGCTCCAAAAAATCCTGCTAAAAATAATCTTTTTTGCCATAGTTTTAAATCTTGAAACCATTCAGGAAGCAAAAATTCTTTTTCTGTTTTTTTGCCCAAGGGATAACCTAAAGCTCCTAAAAATAGAGCAAAACTTTTTGGAGCTCTAAGTTCATATTCTAATCTTTCAAAAACATATTCCTTTCCATAACTATTTATTAATTTATATTTTCTTTTTCTTTTTAATATCAAAGATCTTACATTTAAAATTTTTAGATCTTCTTGGATTTTCTTTAAATCTTCTAACTGTCCCCATAAAGATAAATAATTGGCTTTTTCGCTTATATGACCATCACCCAAGGCATAACCAAAGATTTTTAAAATATAAGGCAAAGAAGAAGAGTTGGTAAAAAGAGGAATAAGATTTCTTTTTTTAAGATAATTTAAAACTTGAGTTAATTTATTGCCACTATTATTAAAACCAATATTTGAACAAAAATTTATAAACCTTTTTTCGTCTAAAATCAATTTTTTTTCTGGTTTTTCATATTTAACTCCCTTAAAAGGATAGATCAAAATCTTATCTCCCAAAACCAAATTTTTAACCTCTTTCATTCCTTCTAAGGTATAAACCGGATGATCTTCAGTAATTAAAATTTCATTGCCAAGCTTTGTTTTGATTTTATAAATTTCTTTAGTTTTCCTTCTTAAAACAAAAACAATATTGGCTAAATCTAAAATTTTATCTTTGGTATTGAAAAAATTAACTAAAAATCCGGGTTTTATATCTTTTATTTCAAGATAAGTTCCATGATTAAGCAAAATTTTTGTTTCTGGGTGAAGACAGTTAATATCAAAACCTATTCCTCCCGGAGAAATTATTCCATTTTCATAATCAAAAGCAGCTACACCTCCGACACAGTTAGAAACTAAAAAATTATTAGCAATAAAATTATGATTTTTACTTAATGTGGTTAAATCGTAAACAAAGTCTTCATATTTAATTTCTTCAATTCTTTCAATTTCGTCAAAACAAAACCCACTTTTACCTATAGCAAATTGCTTGATAAATTCTTTTAAAGTAATAAAATTTTGAGGAACTTTTAGAACCTTATAGTTATAACCATTTTTTAATCGATAACAAAAATCAAAAATCAACCTTTGAGTAAAACCTGACGATTCTAAATTTTTAGCAATTTTAGTATAACTAAGATTTTGAGCTAAAAAGTTCGGGATTAAATTTAAAATTTCCTTTCTCCTTTGAAGATTTCTCTGTTTATGTTTAAGATAAATGCTGTATAAACTTGCTAATGCTTTTCTTTCAAGGTTATATTCATATCCTATTTTTGACCAAAGATTTAAAAGGCTCTCTAAAGAACTTGAAAAAATAAGTTCTAAGGCTGTAGTTTTATTGCCATCTTTTGCTTTAATTAATTTTCTTTGTTGAATTTTTTTTGCTTTTACTCCAAATTCTTCACAAAGACGAGCTATATCTTTTAAAAATTTCTTTCCATCCTCTATCAAATCTATTCTTTTATTCATTGTAAAAACTGGACTATTAAAGCCAAATTTCCTTTCTTTCCTTCGATGAGGTTTTCTAAGTTCACAACCAAATAAAACAGCTAAAAATAGCCTTTTCTGCCATAAAGGTGCATTGAAAACCCACTTCGGAACTCTGTATTTCTGATTAACTTTTTTTCCTACAGGAACACCTAAAGAAGCTAATAAAATAAGAAGACTAGAAGCATTAACATAAAACCTATAAACACAAGTTTTCTTTCCGTTTTTAAGAATATGATAACGTTTAAATATCTTCGAAGAAGTATAGCCAATTTTCTCTAAGTCTTTTTTAATTTCTAATAGATCCTCTTTCTTCCCGCTAAAATGTAAAATGCCGTCTTTTTTCTTGCCTATAAAATTCATTGAACCATCACCAAAAATGAAGGCACAAATTTTGATCAAATAAGGAAACTTGGGATGGTCATAAGTTAAAGGTAATAATTTTTTTTCTTTTAATTTTTTGATAATTATCCTTAAAGAAGAGATACTTTTAGGAGCTTTTATCTTAAAAAAGGTTTTTTTAATTTTTTCCTCATCAACTAAAACCTTTTTTGGTGGTTCTTCATAAGGAACTCCATCAAACCCATAAATTGCTACTTTGTCACCAACGTTAAGTAATCCTGCTTCTTTCATGCCATCTGTAGTAAAAAGAGGATGATCTTCAGTTGCTTCAAGAATAAATCCAGATTTGGTAGTGATTCTTAAAATTTTTCTATAAGGCTTAATTCTGAAAAATTTTATTACTTTTGTTTTTCCTAAGCTTTTTTTATTCTGCTCAAAATTTAAAATTTTAATTTCTGGTAAAAATTTTTCTAAATCTTTTATCTTAATAAAGTAACCAAATTCCGTCAAAATTTTAGCATCTTTTGTTAAACAAAAACCATAACCTTCATGGACATCTGGCATAGCCAAAGCATATTTATATATTCCTGGAAGAGAAGCAACATTTACAAGTTGCCATAAACTTTTATCTTCTAGAATTTCATCAAGCATTTTTTCTGTAGCAAAAATTCTTGCTGGAACTTTCATATCTTCTCGGAAGGTTTTGGGAATTTCCCAAATATAATCTGTTATTTTTATTAAGTCTGTTTTTTTAGGAATTTTCATGGTTGATATAAAGGCATAGGTAATTTAATTTCTTCAAAAATACTTTTAGGCATAAAATATTTGTTATAAATATAATATCCTAAAATAATTAACAAAATTAAAACTATTATCAAAAAATATTTCATATTATAATTATAAAGTTAAATGCAAATCGGATACGATATCAGAGGATTGTATAAAAAAGAAATAAACGAAAATCTAATGTATTTTTTAGCAGAAAAATTTTTTAATTATTTAAAGAAAAATAATTTGCCTTTAGAAATTTATTTAGGAATTGACACAAGAAAATCTTCACCTAATTTAGCGAGTGCATTTGCAAGTAAATTTCTAGAATTCTCAAGGACCAAAATAAATTATCTAGGAATTATCCCAACACCTGTTTTGTATTATCTCAGTATTAAAAACAAAAAGGCTGGGGTTATGATTACTGCCTCTCATCTGTCTTTTAATTATAATGGAATCAAGTTCATTTTACCGGATGGTTACACTTGGATTTATAGGAAAATACCTAAAAATTTCAAAACTATAATACCTAAAGTCAAAGTATCTTATAGACCTATTTATATGAAAGAAGTCCTTAAAAATTACTTAGAACAACTCAGTAAAAAAGCAAATCTTAATAAAAAATTTAATTTAAAAATTTTAAATTCAGAGAAAAGTACAAATTATCCACTTTTTAAATTAATTCCTTTAATTTTTAAAAATATAAAAATCCTACAATCAAATAGAATTAAAACAAATTCTTTTTATTTAAAATCAGATATTGACGGTGATAGGTTAGAAATTTATTTTAAAAAACAATTAATTATACCTGAAGTGTTATTATATGCTATATTAAAAGTTTCTAATTATAAAAAAGTAGGGATTCCTATTACAATGCATAAAAAAATTATTGAATTATTTCCTAAAATCAAATTTTACTTTATCAAAACAGGACATTCTAATTTCAAATATGCTTTTAAAAAATTTAAATTAGATTTTGCAATAGAACCTTCATTTCATTTTTATTTTTTTAAAGATTTAAAAACAGAATCCCCATTTCTTGCTCTTTTTAAAATTTTGAAATATTATGAATTAAAAAAAGATTTTGATGAGATAGGGAAAATTTTTCCTTTAGAAAGAATTGAAATCAAAAAGAAATTGAATTTTTCTAAAATTAAAGAGACTTTAATCAAAGATGGCTTTAAAATGAAACTTTTTGATGATTTCTATTTCTATAAAAAAATAGAAAAAGATTATTTAGCAATAAATTTTCGCCAATCTAAAACCGAAAAGGATGTTTGGAGAATTTTTATTGAAACGTCGGACTTAAAATATTTAAGAGGTTTAACTAATAAAGTGGGATCTTTAATAAAATGATAGAGGAGGTTTCTTTAAAAAAACTTTTATATTATTATCCTTGGATTTTTTTAGGTATTGTAATCTCTTTCATTTTAGTTTTTTCTATATATCAAATATTCTATCCTGTCTTTGTACCTGAACCAGGGAAAGTTATTTATATTGCTCCTAAAACAAATTTAAAAGTTATTGCAGATAACTTAGAAAGAGAAGGAATTATTAGATCTTCTTTCTTTCTTAGGCTTTATTTAATATTAACCAATCAAAACAGGAAAGTAAAAGCTGGAAATTATATTTTCTATGGAAATCTAAATACAATCAAGGTTGCAGAAATTTTAGTTAAAGGGGGACGAGGAATTGGAGTTACTATTACCGAAGGGTTAACTTTGGCTGAAGTTGAAGATATTTTAAAAACAAAAGGATTAAATGTTGATTTAAAAAAATATAAGTTAAAAGATTTTCCTGAAAGTGAGTTAATAAAATATTTTCCTATTGATGTAAATTTAGAAGGATTTCTAGCTCCTGATACTTATGAATTTTTTAAGGAAGAAAAAGAGAAAGAGATTATTTTAAAATTTTTGAAAAATTTTGAAAATAAATTCTTGCCAGAATTTTTAAAGTACCCTGAAGTTAATTATTATGAAAAATTAATCTTAGCATCAATATTAGAAAAAGAGGGGAAATATTTTGATGATATGAAAATAATTGCAGGAATATTAGAAAATAGATTAAAAATTGATAAAAAGTTAGAAGTTGATGCTACTATTGCTTATCCAAGATGCCAAAAATATCCTTGTGATTGGAAAGTTTCGGCTAAAGATTTAAAAATTAATTCTCCTTATAATACTTATTTAAACAAAGGTTATCCTCCCACTCCCATATCTAATCCTGGTTTAAATGCTATCAAAGCAGCATTAGAACCAATTAAAACAGATTATTTATATTATCTCACTACAGATGAAGGAAAAGCAATTTTTGCAAAAACATTAAAAGAACACCAACAAAATATCAAGAAATATTTAAAGAAATAAACTCAAGAAAGTGGTTACTACCGATTTTTATTCTTTCTTTATTTCTCTTCTATTGTTCCAAATTCCCATAAAAATTTGTGTAAATTAGGAAGATATATTCAATATTTAAAAATTTGTTTCGATAATTGAGATTTAGAAAATGTGTATTTACATCCTTCAGTTTACCACCATAGACTGCGCTGATTTTTAGTATAATTTGAACTTTTTATTTCAATTTTAAATTCTTCATATATTGATATTCTTTTATTGTTTCTCTTAGGTCAGGAGTTTTTTAAATTTTTAATCTTTATATTATATTTTAAGTTTTCATTAATTAATTTAAAAATAAGATTTTAAAAATTATATCAACTTTATAAGAGGGGCTATTTATTGAGCTTCTTTTATTTTTTTAATTTCCTATTTCTTTAGATTCTCTTTCTATAATTTCTATCAGGTGTCCATAAACATTTTTGTTTTCATCAACTCTAAAATATCTTACATCGATAATTACTGTATCATATCCAGGCTGAGAAAGTTCGACATCCAATCTATGAGCTTGACTCATATCGACATCTTACAGGGGCAACTGTCCATATGGAAAAACTTATTATTTCGTCTCCGGTTTTTCTAGCTTCAGTGTCTGCTTGAAATACTTCTTTTTGATCAGTACACCAACCTTTATCTTCATGAATGCAATAAATGCACCTTTGAGAATATTTAGCAAGCATTTCATCCATAAATGTCTTATAGAGCTCTATTTGTCTCAAATCTTTAGTAAATAGATTTTTTAATCTCAATATAATCTTCGAGGAAAAAACCCTTCCTTGTCATTATATTATAATTTAATTTTAATTTTAACATAAACATACAAATTATAATAATCAAAGTTAATGAAATTTTATTCTAACTAATTTGCAACCTGAAATTATTTACAAATGCAAATGATTAAAAAAAATCAAAAATGGTAATTTATTTACAAAAAAATTATTAGTTATAAGAAAATTGTTAGTTATATTCAATTGTAAGTGCCTTTTGATCTTGATTTAAATATTAATCATTTAATTCAAACCTTTTTGTCCCAATTTGTTTGTATTCCTCCCAGAGAGTTTCTTCGCTTACAATCTTTGTCTCGTCAAAAATCCCCAAAGTTATAGTCTTATTAGTTGTAGTTATGATTTTAGGTATCCCAGTTCTGTAGGGACCTCTTATATAAAAATAAGTTAAGGGTGGGGTTAATTTTGAATTTGGAATTGTTCTAATTTTTGCCCTACCAAATTTATATTCTCTTACAATTTCTCCAATTTTTTCAATTCGATCTTCTTTTCTCAACTCTATTTCTTCTACAAAAACAATTTTATCTTTAAAAACTTTTACAACAGTGTTTACATAACCAATATCAGAAATTTTTTGTTCATATATATCTACTATGAATAGCATAAATCTAGATGGAGCATCTGTGTGATAAACCTTAATTACTTGATACCTTTCATCTGATACCACAATTTCTTTAATCATTTCCTCTTGGGAAAAGCTTTCTATTTCTATGCCAAGGTCTTGTCCTTCTTGCAAATATCTTATAATCACATCTAGAGCTTTATTTTCTCTTTCTATATCTCTATAGTCTTTTTCTTTGATACAATCTTCTATCTTTAATTCATTTTCATCTTCTCCAAAAATACTACAAAGTAATCTTGGTGTTTGCTGCTTTTGAGTTAAAGATTTAATAGGTTGAGGAATTTCATATAAACTAACTTCTTTTTCTGTTTTACCTATTGGGCTAGGTTTTTCTATTAACCTTAGATTATAAAAAATTCCTATAACAAAAAGAACTAAAATAAGAATTACAATAACTTCTAAAATTATTTTTGTTTTATTAGTTTTATTCGTATTTTTTATTATAAATTTAATTGATTTCGATTGTTTTATTTTAAATATGATAAAATTTATCTTAAGCTAGAATACTAATTTTATTCAGCTTTTTTTCTTTCTTCGTATTCCTCCCAAGCATTCTTTATATCATCATAACCTTTTTCAGTTAAAACATTCATAATTATTTCTCTGATTTCAGAAGTATTCACCTCTGTTTTATTTTCCAAAACTTGTACAACTTTTTCTGTAATTTCATTTGCTATTTCTTCTGAATTTTCTCTTCCTGCTTGTTCGGCTGCTTTTTTGACTGATTCTTTTATTTTGCTTGAATCAAATACTTCTTTTTCTCCTCCCTTTTTTATTACTCTTTCTGGGTTCATTTCAAATTATTAAAATTAATTACGACCTTATTTAATTTTATCATTGATTTTTAAAAATGGGATGAATATTAATATTGCTAATGAAGTTAGACCAGAAACTATTATTAGTGGTGCTAATCCTATTTTCTCATACAAAAAACCTCCTAAAAATCCTGAACCCATTGAACCTAAATTTATAACTGATGTTAAAAAGGCAAACATACTTCCTGCAATTAAACTTTCTGTTTTTTGGGCAGCAAAAGTAAGCATCGTCAAAAACGCTATCATCCCTAAAGGACCAAAAATAATTCTTTCAATAATTGCTAAACTTAACGCTAAATAATAATTATTTTTAACTACATCTATAAGATAGATTAAACTAAAGAATGTCCCAATTCCTCCAACTAAAATACTAAAAACTAGTAATTTTTTAAGAGTAACTTTTTTAAGAAAAGAAGTAAAAATTATTGCTCCAAAAGCACTAGCAATAGCTGAAATAGAATTTAAAGTACCTAATAAAATTTTGCTAAATTTAAGTTCATCGACCATGTAATAAAAAAATGGTGCTCCATAAGAAGGAGAAAAATTCCATAAAAACAAGAAAAGAGTAATTAATAGAAATTCTTTTTTCAAAAAGGCTGATTTAAATGAAGGTAAAAATTCTTGAAATGTTAAAATACTTTCTGGTTCTTTTCTTAAAAATAAGTAAGTAATTAAGGCAGTAATTAAAGGAAATGTAAACGCAATCAAAAATACTATTTGAGGCTGTAATTTTGCTGCAGCTAAACCACCAGTAAAACCAGTTATTATTTGAGCAATTGAAACCGCTACCCATTGAATTCCTTGAAATTCTCTTAAAGCATTTTCCCTTTTGCCAAGTTCAATCATTAAAGCATCTGTAACGACATCCTGAAAAGCATAAGCAAAGGAAGATATTGTTAAGATTAAAAGTAAAAACCACACATTATAATTTTGAGTAAAAACTAAAATTAGCCAACAAATACTCGCTATTAAGCTTGTTAAAATTAAATAATTCCTTCTTCTTGAACCTCTTATAGGAAATAGATCAGAAATTAATCCCCAAAGAGGTTTTATGGCCCAACCTAAAATAGAAATTGAACCAAAATATGCAAGTTGAGTAGCAGTTAATTTTAATGTTTCTTTCAAAAGGAAATTAATGGAAAGATTGGGAAGTGAAGATAAACCATTAGGAGAAAAGAAATAAACTAAAGCAAAAATTATCAAATATTTTATTTTTGTCACCATTATTAATTTTAATTATAACTATGAATTGTAAAATTAAAATGGAAGATAGTGAATTAATTTTATAATTAAAAAATAGATGGAAGAAATTGTAAATTATATAATAGAAAAAGCAAATAAAATTAGGCCTAAACCTAAAAGAGAGTATGATCAGTTTTTTGCCACAAGAGAAACTGTTATAAAAAGAGTAAGATTATTGTCTAAATTTCATAAGAAGAAATTTTTATTCTTAGGAGATTCTGATCTGACTTCTATTTCTTTAGCATATTATTTTAAAAAAAAGAAAAAGAATGTTGAGATAACTGTTTTGGACATTGATGAAGATTTAATTAATCTTATAGAAAAAATAAAATCAGAAGAAAATTTAAATATTGAAACTATAAAACAAGATATTAGAGATATTTTAAGAAAAGATTTAGTTGATTTTGACATAGCTTTTTTTGATCCTCCATATACTCCTAACGGAATAAGAATTTGGTTGATAAGAGCATTACAAGCATTATTAGGTAGAGGAAGTAATAAAAAAAGGAAAAAAGTAGAATTTTTAAAAAGAAAATTTATTTTAATGTGTTATGGATATACTGATAATTCTCTAGAGAAGGGTTATAAAATACAAAAAATAGTTAACGATTTAGGATTAGTAATTCAAGCTAAATATAGAAAATTTAATAAATATACCGGAGCAGAATCAATCAATAATGAAAGCGATTTATATATTTTACAACCTGCTCCTCAAATTGACCTAAGCAAAATTGACTATTGGAGAAATAAAAAATTTGAAGAGAAAATATATACTTATGAAACAGATAGTAGTACGACTATTTAAAAATATATGATAATGATTTTATGATAAAATCATAATCAGAAAGCTTATAAGGAGGTGAAAAAGTGCGAAAGCTTTGTTTTTTAATTTTAGTAATACCTATATTTCTAATAGGCTGCATCTCCCCTACTCCATTACCTGAAGATCCTTATATAGATGGGCCTTCTTATATTATGGTAGATGAAGAAGCTATATATAGAATAAAAAACTTAAAAGATAATATTAACAAAAGCGAGGTAAGTTGGGTTTTAATTGCTGTAGATAATCCTGAGGTATATTATAAATTGGGTAAGGGAGAGGAATGCAAACTTGTTATTACAGAAGAAATGATAGAAAAGACGTATATACGTAAAATTTTTGAACTTATAGCATATTATCAAAATGGAGAAAAAACATTTGGAGTAAGTAAATATATTTATGTAAGAGAAAAAGAGTAAGTAAAAAATAAAGGGGGGCGATTTTATAAAATGCCCCCTATTTTTTATAAATAAAAATTCTTTTTTTTAAAAATTTCAATTGGTTCTTTGTTATAAAATCTAAAATCAAAAGTTATTATTTTGCAATTTTCTTTACAATTATTAAAAATAAATTCAGCAATTTCGTTTAAAACCTTGGGAGTTAAATATAAATAAATATAATCTGCATTTTTTATATCTGCTTCTCTAAAATCTTCTTTATAAAAATTAAAATTTTTATAACCTAAAATTTTTCCTTTAACTATAGATAAATAATATAAAAATGGGTTAATTTCATACCCTATTCCTATTGCTCCTCTTTTTACTGCTTCAAAAATTATTGAACCATCACCGCTTCCTAAATCAACGAAGATTTTGTCTTTTAAATCTAAATTGTCTAAAAATTCTTTAACTATTTTCATATTTGACCTTCCAAAAGGTACTTTAGTTTTAAAAAACCATATTATATCAAAAATAACTAATATTAAAGCGAAAAGAAATATCCCTATTAGACTTATGCTTAATATTATTCCTAAAATCAAAAATAAATAAATTATTTCCATTTTTCAAAATTATAATTAAAAGGATTTATGCGTATAAATCTTCTTTTTATCATAAATATGAAGAACTTTAAAACCTAATTTAACTAATCTATCACTTATAAACCTTCTATGGCATTTAAACCATAAAATTTCTGCACACATTATAGCAGATTTTTTATTCTTAGCTATTTCAATCAATTTATTTAAGCCTTCCTGAAAGTCCTCTGTTTTCATATACTCTAAATATCCTCCCTTTCTATAACCTCCTAATTTTTCTATCCAAAAATATTCAATTTTATTTTTAGAAAGTTCTATACTCAGTATTTCTTTATTAAATTGCGGATTATACTTTGACATTGGAAAACGTCTTATATCAATTAAAATTTCAATTCCATATTTTTTTAAAATATCAATAAATTCATCAAATCTCCTTGTAGAATGACCGATGGTATAGATAAATGAATTCAACTTCATTCTCATACAGAAAATTTGTTTAAATTAAATAATTTATACAATATAAAAAAGAAAAGCCCGGCAGAGCCGGGATTTGAAATGTATTTTATTTTATTTTATTTTATCTAACAACTGAGTCACTTTTTTAATCCTCCTTTCGTAATCTTTTTATTACCCATAATCTTCCATTTTTACTCTTCCCCACTTTTATCTCACTGCATTCGATTATATAATTTTGAAGGTATTGAAAATAATATCTAACTTCAGATGTATTAAGCACAATTCCCTTATCCTTTAGTCTTTGTACTATAAATTCTGGCAACATAGGAAATCCCGTTATATGAACACATTGATCTCTTTCAAAGATATCTTCCAAAATTCTTTCTATTTCAGCAATTATTATTTGTTTTTTTAGCCACTTCACGGGTGGTAGTTTCATTTCCTCTCCCCTCCTCTAGAGTGCAATTTATAATTATAAAAAATATATCGTAAATGTCAAGGGAAGGGAAAGCTGAAGTATAAGAAAATATAAAAAAGTTTTATAATTAATATAATGGAATTAATCGA
>CAZZNB010000028.1:0-15437 GCA_964655375.1 uncultured Candidatus Saccharibacteria bacterium | reverse complement strand
CTAAAATCAGACTTTAATTTAATTTTTTTATATATGTTATAATAATCTTAATAATTAAATAATTAAAATGAGGAATAAACAAAAAATAATAGTTATCTCTCTAGTTGGTTCTATTATTATTTTATTTTTTATTTTATTTTTTAATTTTTCCTTCTTTCAGAAAACTACTAATCAAATAAAAGTAGAAAAGGTAGAACAAGAACAAAGGCAAAAATAGAAATAGAAAAAATAAAAAGATATAAGACGGGTGATTACGATAGTATTATTGATTTAGGCTTATCTCCTAATAAAAAATATGTTTATGGAGTATTTAAAAAAGATGGTAAATACTATATTCAAATAAATGATAAAGTATATGGACCTTATGATAAGGCTGATTATCTTACTTCCTCTAAAGATAGTTCAAAATATGGATGGTGGTTTAAAAAAGATGGTAAATACTATATTCAAATAAATGATAAAGTATATGGACCTTATGATTATGCTGATTATCCTACTTTCTCTAATGATAGTTCAAAATATGGATTGCAATTTATAAAAGATGGTAAATACTATATTCAAATAAATGATAAAGTATATGGACCTTATGATTGGGCTTGGTCTATTAAATTCTCTGATGATAGCTCAAAATATGGGTGGCGGTTTAAAAAAGATGGTAAATACTATATTCAAATAAATGATAAAGTATATGGACCTTATGATTATGCTGGTTATCTTACTTTCTCTAATGATAGCTCAAAATATGGGTGGGAGTTTAAAAAATATGGTAAAAAACATATTCAAATAAATGATAAAGTATATGGACCTTATGATGATGCTGGTTATCCTACTTTCTCTAATGATGGTTCAAAATATGGATGGTGGTTTATAAAAGATGGTAAATACTATATTCAAATAAATGATAAAGTATATGGACCTTATGATAAGGCTAGGTTTATCTTTACTCCTGATAGCAAAATTTATCTTGTCTATTTCAAAGATAAAGAATTAGTCATAGAAAAAGCAGAGTGAAATTATTGTAAATTTTTTAATTATTATTTTTTAACTTTTTTAAGGCTTTGGAGGCTGCTGAAATTTCTGCTTGTTGTTTATTTTCTCCTTCTCCTACACTAATTAATTTATCTTCTATATATAAACCTACAGTAAATTTTTTCTGGTGAGGAGGGCCCTCTTCTTTCAAAACAACATATTTAGGCAAAATTTTATATTTACCTTGTAAAATTTCTTGTAATTTACTTTTAGGATCTTTATATAGTTTTTTATTGACAATTTCTTCTAAATCTTCAAAAAAATTATCTTCAATAAATTTCTTAACTGTTTCTAAGTCATTATCTAAAAAAATTGCTCCTATTAAAGCTTCTACTCCGTTACTTAAAACTGTTTTTAGGCCCTTTTCATTTAGATTTTCTCCTATAAACATATATTTTTCTAATTCAAATTTTTCAGCTAATTTCAGTAATCTTTCTCTATTTACCAAACTTGCTCTTATTAATGTAAGTTCGCCTTCTTGAAATCTAACAAATTTTCTATATAAATACCAAGAAATAATAAATTCAATAATGGCATCACCTAAAAATTCTAATCTTTCATTATGATTATATGGATGATCTGGATGAAAATATAAGTAACTTTTATGTGTTAAAGCTTCATAATAAAGATTTTTATTTTTTATTTTTAAACCAAGTTTATTTTCAAGTGCCGATAAATCTTTATTGTAAATTTCTTTTTTCATCTTTAAGCTTTTGTATGTTTTCATAAACTGTGCCCAAAACACCATTTATAAATTTAGCAGTAGCAGTAGTTCCAAAATTTTTAGCAATTTCTATTGCCTCATTTATACTCACTTTATAAGGGGTTGCTTCTGACTCGTTTAAAAGTTCATAAACTGCTAATCTCAAAATACTTTTTTCTAAAAGTGGTACTTGCTCATAGGGTAAAGATTTAATAGATTCTTTAAGAATTTTATCGATAGTTTCTAAATTTTCCATGATTCCTTTAACAAGATTCCTTCCAAATTCAGGTTCATCTATGTCTTGACCAAATTCTTGAAGGTTTCTTTCAAAAATCTCTTGGCATTTTTCTTTTTCATAACCATGAAAACTCCATTCATATAAAGATTGCACCACTATTATTCTAGAAAGATGTCTTGTTGCCATTTATTTTTTCTTTTGTTTTTTTTCAACTTCTAAGTATTTTACACCCTTATAAAATCCACAGTTAATACAAACTCGATGAGGTAATGTAAGTTCATTACAATTTTTACATTTCACCAACTGAACCGGTTTTACAATTTCTTTCTGAAATCTTCTTTTTCTTGATCTAGATCTTGAAAGTCTTTTTGCTGGTACTACCATTTTAAATATTAATTATAATCAATTAATTCATCTTTTGTAAACCAAAGATTTATTTCATATTCTGCTTCTTCTTCAGAACCAGAGGCATGAATTAAATTTTTAATAGCTCTTTTTTCCAAATTAGCTAAAATTGGTGTATCTATTGAAAAATCTCCTCTAATTGTTCCTGGTTGAGCTTTATAAGGGAGAGTAGAACCCACCAGTTTTCTTACAATTTCTACTGCATGAGCACCTTCCAGAGCAATTTTTATAATTGGACCTGAACACATATAATCAATTAACCATGATCTAACTAAAAGTCCTAATTCATAAGCGTTATTAACATTGAATTCTTTTTTAACATCAATTTTTAAATTATTTTCTTCACACGTTCTAAAAAAGTTATTTCCTAAATTCTCAATCCATTCTTTCGTTTTAGGATAATGTTTGTCCATCAACTTTTTATTTGGTTTTACCAAACCTAATCCTACTATTTTAAGCCCGCATTTTTCAAATCTGGAAATAATTTCACCAATTAATCCTCTTTCAACTGCATCCGGTTTTAAAAGCACTAAAGTTCTTTCTTTTTTAATTTTTTTGTAAATCGTATTTGTTTTTTTTGAATTTTTGTTTTTTATTTGTTTTTGTCGCAGCATTATCTTTAGTATCTATTTTTAATTTATAACTATTATTATAAATAAAATTTCGCAAGTTTTAAAAATAAAAAAGAGCAGGACTATAAGCCGGATTCTGTACTAGCCTAAAAAGGCTAGTGCTAGCCATCTGTCTAGCCTTTGGATTGCTCCAAAGGACAAGCGGCACTCCGTCCTATAAAGGACGGCTCGGCCTTGCACCCAGAAGGAGAAGACCGCTCTTAAGGGTTACCCCTTAAGAGAAGGGAGTAGCTAGAACAAGACTGTTCTAACACCTCCCTACTTTTCACCTTTCCCCAGCATTAAACGCTGGGTAGTATTGTCTCTGTGGCCTTCTCAGAGCCTTACGGCTCTTCTTGATCTCCAAGACTTCTTTTATGGGTGTCCGGACTTTCCTCCTAGGCTAAAAACCTAGGCGGCTAGCTGTCCTGCTCTTTTTAAATTATATCATAAAATTTAATTAAGGAAAATGATCCAGATAGATTTAAAACAAATCCCTACTAAAACCGGAGTATATTTATTTAAGGACAAAAAAGGTAATATTTTATATATAGGAAAAGCTGTAAATTTACGTGAAAGAATTAAGAATCATCTAAAAAGTAATAACCCTAAAATTATTGAACTTATAAAAAGTGTAAATAATTTGGAGTATATAGTTTTAGATTCTGAAGCAGAAGCTTTATTAAAAGAGGCAGAATTAATTAAAAAATTTGACCCACCCTTTAATCAACTTTTAAGAGATGATACACAATATTTTTATGTAGGATTTACTAAAGAAAAATTTCCTAAAGTTTTCATTACACATCAACCACAAAAATATAATGCTGAATTTATTGGACCCTTTACAGAGGGAAGCGCTTTAAGAAAGATTCTTAAAATTCTAAGACGAGAAATTCCTTTTTGTACTTGTCTTAAAAATCATCGAGGGGTTTGTCTTAACGCATCTTTAGGTTTATGTTATGGCTGGTGTTGTGGAGAAAATGAATTAGGAGATGAGAAATTATATTCTGAAAATATTAAAAAAATAAAAAGGGTCTTGAAAGGAAACTTAAGAAAAATAAAAAAAGAATTGATAGATGAATTGGAAAAAGCACTTAATGCAGATAATCTAGAAAAAGCTATAAAAATCAAAAAGGAGATACAAGCTATTAATAAAATTTTAGAACATACAAATTTAATTAAAGAAATATCTGAAGAACAAGAAAGACTAAATAGAATAAAAATACTAAAGGACCTACAAGTATTATTAAAAATGGATAAAATGCCTAATATAATAGAGGCTTATGATATTTCTCATTTTGTCGGAAATTATAAAGTAGGAATAATGGTTGTTTTTAAAGATGGAATTTATTCTAAAAAAGACTTAAGAAAATTCAGAATCAAAACAGTGATGAAGCCTGATGATCCTAAAATGATTTATGAAGTTCTAAAAAGAAGATTTAATCATCCAGAATGGGGTATTCCAGATTTAATTCTTATAGATGGCGGGAAAATTCAATTTTCTTTTGCAAATAAAGCTATTAAAGAAGCAAAGCTTTATAATGTTAAAATTATTTCTGTAGCAAAGCCAAGAGGTCTTTTATATTATGATGAAAATAAAAAACCTATACCCTTAAGTAAATTACCTCAAAATTTAGCAAATTTTATAAAATTATTAGATAAAATCACACATAGAAAGGTCATTAATTATCATAGGAAATTAAGAGAAAACAAATGGCTAAACTTATAGATATAGTAATTATCTTAAACTCAATAGCTTTAATAATATTAATTCTGCTTCAACAACGTGGGGGAGCGTATGGTTCTTTGTTTGGTTTTTCGGGAAGCTTACCATTTTTTCAAAGAAGAGGTTTTGAGAAATATTTATTTTATCTTACTTGGATTTTAGTGTTTTTATTTCTTATATTATCTATAATTAGAATTTACTTATGAAAAAAGTAGCAATTCGAGTTTTTAAGCTTATCAAAGATCTAAAAAATATAGAGTGGCTTTTAATTTTATCTGCTTTATCAATAGGCTTAATTTTAATCATAATTTCTTTTTGGGGGATTATTAATTTAATTTTTGAAAAAAAACCTACTTATGGTGGGATTTTAAAAGAAGGTGTTTATCAAAAAATTAATACTTTAAATCCTTTTCTAGCTGAAAATCAAACAGAAAAGGCTTTAGTTTATTTAATTTATGATAGTTTAGTAAGACCAAATGGGCAAGGTGGTTATGAATATGAATTAGCAAAAAATATTATTGAAATAAATAAGGGGTTAGGTTACGAAGTAGAACTAAAAGATGCATACTGGAGTAATGGAATGAAAATTTCTGCGGATGACATTATTACTACATTTTCTATAATCAAAACATATTCTTCTGGGGAATTATATGAATATTTTAAGGACATTAAAATAGAAAAAATTGACAATTATAAAGTAAAATTTATTTTACCACTTAAAGATAATTTATTCATTCAAAAACTTTCCTTTGTAAAAATTATCCCTTCGAAAGAATGGTTAAAATATCCTCCTTCGCAATGGCAAGCAAATGAAGAAAACTTAATAAAAGTTACAAGTGGCCCTTTTGTTTTTTCCCAAAAATATACTTTAAAAAATGGGATAAATGTTTATGAATTTATAAGAAATGAATATTATTTTAAAAAACCCTTCATTGATAAAATCTTAATTTATGAATATCCTGATTTAAAATCTGCTTATGAAGCTTTAAAAATAAAAGAAATAAATGCTATAGGAGGAATTTCTTCAAGTTATTTAAACTCAATATCTAAAAGAAGCTATAAAATCGAAAATATCATATTACCTAGAATAATTGCATTATTTTTTAATATAAAGAAAGTAAAAAAAGATGTGGCAAAAAGTTTAGATTCTGTTTTAAATAAGGAAGAGATAATAAATGAGGTTTTTGGAAGCTACGCAGAGGCTTCAGATTCTATATTCTCTCCATCTATTAAAAAGATTTTTGGTTTAAAAGAATTTAAGGGGGAATATAATATTGAAAAAAAATATGATTATTCAGAAATCACACTAATTGTGCCAGATAATTTTTTCTTAATTAAAATAGCTAATTATCTCCAAAATAAATTTAATTTTAAAGTAAAAATTGAGTCTCCCTTTAATATAATTAATCAAATTATACCAGAAAAAAATTATGAAGCATTACTTTATGGCATTTCTTATAGATTAATCCCTGATATATGGCCTCTTTTTTCACCTGATTCTCCTTTACATCTTACAAACACAGATTCAAAAGAAATTGTTAAAAAAATTCAAGATTTATATACAGAAGACATAAAAAATTTCAGAAATAATTTAGAAGAAATAGATAAATTAATAAATGAATCAGAACCTATTGTATTTATTGGAAATAATTTCTACATATATATAGTGCCTATAAATCTCAAGGGATTTGATTTAAAATATTTAAATGAACCTTATGAAAGATTCGTAAAAGTCGAAAATTGGTATTTATTAGAAAAAACATCATTTTAAATGGATATAAAAAGATTTTTTTCGCTTATATTATTAAAATATTCTTATGTGTTGATAATTTCTCCTAATAAAATAACCTTATTAGAGATAAGTGATAAAAGAAACCTTTTTCATATAAATAATAAATTTGAAATAGAAGAAAAAATCTTTATCAATAATAATCTAAATGAAATTAATCTTAAAAAAGCTTTAATTTCATTAAAAAGAAAGATCCCCCTTAAAGAAGCTTTAGTAATTTTAAATTTACCAATATTTTTTACTCAAAAAATTGTAACACCTGATATTCATAGTAAAAACTTAAAAGATATTATTGAAACAAATATAAAATCGCAACTTCCCTTCGCTGCAGAAAAATATTTATGGCAATCTATTACATATCCTGCTAAAAATTATATATTTTTAATTTTTTATAACAAAGAGATTTTGCAGTCTATTATAGAAATCTTAGTCTCTTTAACAATTCTCCCTATTAAAATTGAATTTACCTTCAATCCACTTTTAGAATTTATAAAAAATAAATTTTCTTTATATTTTGAAAAATCCTATATATTAATAAGTTTGATAGAAAATGTTTTTTGCTTCTTGGTTTATGAAAATGGAATGATACAAAACATATATTCTGAAATTATAGATATAACTAACCTGGAGGATATTATAAAAAGAAGCATTGAATCTTCTTCAAAAAATGTAAATTTCCCCATTGACATTGTATATCTTTCTAAGGCGGGAGTAGATTTGTCTGAAGATATAGCAACCAAATATAAAATACTAGAGATAGATAAAATTACAGGATTGGCTCCTGAAGATATTATTGGTATTACAAGTGTAAGTATTATTAAAAAATACGGAGAGTCATCACAAATTAATATCATTAACTTAAATAAAGAGGTTTTCTTTCACAGAGCAGTAGAAATTTTAAAATTTAATATTATACTATCTATTGGAATTTTAATAGTTATTAGCTCTTTATTATATTTTGGGCTTAAAATTATTAGTAAAAATAACCAATATATTAAAGAAAGCTTAACCCAGACAGCGCCTTCAAAAACAGTTTCAATAGAAGAATTACAAAGTTTTATAAATGTTTTAGAAAGATATAACCAACATAAAACTATTATTTCAGAAAAAGTCCAAAAAATTTTAAATACGATACCCCCTAATACCAATGTCACTCAAGTTGTATTTTCTAAAAATAATGTTAAAATTATAATCGAAGAACCTGATAATAATAAAAGAGAAAATATTAGTAATATTCTTAAAAGCAATTATCCAAATATACAAATAAATAACATATTTACAGGACTCGAAATTAATCTTCCATTATAAAAAATGGTACAAAGATGTCATATTTGTGGTAAAAGTAAATTTAAGGTTGGTAAAAGAATAAAAACTAGAAGCAAATATAATCCTACCCATACATATTTTCAAAAGCCTAATTTACAATGGTTTACTTTTCCTAACGGTCAAAGAGTTAAAATATGCACTAAATGTAGAAAGAAAATTATTAAAGCAGGGCTAAAGATTTAAATTTCAAATCCCTCTTCCTCTATTGCTTCAGCTAATATCATACTTGGATCTTCAATAGCTTTTTGAAGGTTATTTATAATTTCATCAAATAAATCATCAAATTCTGTTGGTAATCTCTTTCTTTTATATGGATTGGCCCACGATATTATTTGATTATATAAATATGGGTGCCATTTACCCATTTCTTTAATCTTTTGAGCAATATCTCTAACTAAACTGTTAGCAATTAAAACTTTTTCTGCTCTTTTTTCTCTTACTTCTAAAGCCTCGGGTAGTTTAAGATCTAAGAAGAAATCACATTTTTTTAATATAGATTCAAAAGAACTTCCTGATAGTTTTTCTGCTTTTTCATAAGCTATTCCTAAAGTTACATAATATGCTTGCTCAATAGAATCTACAATTTCAGGATCAGATTCTAACATTTCTGGCTTTTCCTGCAAATATTCTCTATACACTGCTATTGCTACATAAGCCTTTTCTCTTATATTTAATTCTTTTTCTATATTAAAGTTCATCATAAGCTGCGCGAGTCTTTCTGGAACTTGAATTACTGGCAATTCTCTAATACCCAATTCTTTAGCAGCTAAAAATCGATGCTGTCCATCTATTATCATATATTTATCTTTTTCTTTTGTAGGGACAACAATTACAGGTACTAAAAAGCCTATCCTTTCCATTGAATTTATAAGATGCTTTACATGATATTGACTAGGTTTTCTCTGATGAGAAATTACTTCTAAATTTTCGATAGGGACCATTTTAATAATCAAATCATTTCCCTTATATGGATCTCTGATTTTTAATTGTTTCGCCTTAGGCATTTAATTTTTTATTTTTAATTACGGCCTTATAATTTTGTATGTATAATTTTGCATATGTTTATATAATAATTATAAAATAAGTTAAATTAGTGGAATTAGAAAAGATTTTTTATATTTTAATTAAATGAATGAAATAAAATCAGAATATTTAGAAATTTGTCCAATAGATAGAAATAGAGCTGAAATAAATGAAATTTTAAAGTATAAAGAATGCAAAAAAGATTATTATTTTCTAAAAGATAGTTTTGATAATCTTCTAAAGAGTGGAAATTGTAAAAATTTAAAAGAAAGCAAAAAGTTATGTGAAGTTGAAAATAAATTGAAAGCTTTTGAATTATTCTTTAAAGAAATAACCGGATTTTTTCCTTTTTCTCTTCAAAAATATTGGGCTAAGCGAGTTTTAAATGGAGAAAGTTTTAGTATTATAGCACCAACCGGGTTTGGGAAATCTACTTTTGGAATAATTTTTTCTTTGTTTTTAATTGATGCATTAAAAGCGAAAAAAATATATTATATTGTACCGACTAAAATTTTATTAAGAGAAATCGAATATAAATTTCTTAAGTTTTCAGAAAAATTATCCCACATAAAAATATTAACTATCAAAAAAACTAAGGATAAAGAAAAATTAAGCGAAGATTTTGATATTTTAATTTCGACTTCACAATTTTTACATAAAAATTTTCATTTGCTTCCAAAAGGTTTTAAATTTTTATATATAGACGATGCAGATTCGATGATAAGACAGCCTAAAAACATAGATAAGGTTTTAAACTTAATAGGTTTTTCTAATGAAGACATAGAAAAAGCTTTAAAAATAATAGATTTAAAAAGAAGTGGAAATTTTGAAGAAGCAGAACAAATTCGAGCTACAATTGACACTACAAATAAAGGCCAAATAATCGTAGCATCTGCTACACTGGCTCCCAAAACAAAAAGAATAAATATTTTTAGAGAATTATTAAATTTTGAAATTGGGTTATCTTCTACTTATTTAAGAAATGTAGAAGATTTATATATAGAATTACCAGAAAAATCTATAGAAGATTTATTAAAAATTTCAATAAAATGGATTAAAAAACTTGGATATGGAGGATTTATATTCCTTTCTGATGATGTTTCTAAAGAAATGCTTTATCAATACAAAGAAATTTTAAATAATGAAGGTATAAAAGCTATAACTTATGAAGAATTTAATTCCAAAAATAGAGAGCTTTTTGAAAGAAAACAGATTCAAGTAGTTGTTGGTTTTTCCAATATTCGAAATCCTTTAACACGAGGGATTGATTTGCCCCATATAGTTAGATATTCTATTTTTATAGGAGTACCTAAATTTAAATTATCCCTAAAACTGAATTATTCTCCAAGAGCTTTATTTAATCTATTTTTGTCTCTAAAGGATTACATTAGAAATTATTATGAAAATGATTTTCAATTTACTAAAGATCTTATATTTTTAAGAAAATACAGTTTTTTAAAAGAGGAACAAATATTAGAAAATAAAAATCTTAAAAATAAAATAGAAGTCATTAAACAAAAATTGGAGCAAATTTTAACTGATAGAGAGATGATAGAAAAAATTAAAAAAGATCCTAAACTTTCTATTATTGAAGAAAATAATAATCTTTTTCTTTTAATTTCTGATCCAAGAGGATATATTCAAGCTTCAGGAAGAACTTCTAGATTATATCCTTTAGGCTTAACTAAAGGATTAAGCTTATTATTAGTAGAAAATCATAAGGTGTTTGAACATCTTAAAACTAAATTAAGATTATTAGGATATAAAATAAATTTTAAAGAGTTAGATAAAAATTACTTTTTAGAAAAATTAATAAAAGAAATAGACAAAGATAGAGAAGTTGTAAAGAAATTTATGGTAGGAGAAATAGAAGAATTTGAAGATCCTGTTAAAACTTGTTTAATAATCGTAGAATCTCCTACAAAAGCAAAAACTATAGCTAATTTTTTTGGAAAGCCTTCTAGAAGAAGTTATCAAAATTATTGGGTATACGAAATAAGCATAGGAAATTATATAGTAAATATAATAGCAACATTAGGGCATTTTGTTGACTTAGTCCATCAAGAAGGATTTTATGGGGTTAAAAGATATAATAATTATTTTATTCCTGTTTTTGAACCACTTAAAATATGTAAAAAATGCAATAGACATGTAAGTATAAAAAAGGATAAATGCGAGATTTGTGGCTCAAGCTCATTTTTAGATAAAAGAATTCTAATTGAATTTTTAAGAAAATTAGCTAATGAAGTTAATGAAATATATATAGCAACAGATCCAGATACTGAAGGCGAAAAAATTGCTTTTGATCTATATATTTATCTTTATCCTTATAATACAAACATCAAAAGAATGGAAATGCATGAAATTACTAAAGAAGAATTTTTGAAAAGATTTAACGAAACTAGAGATATAAATAAATCACTTGTGTGCGCTCAATTGACTAGAAGGATATCCGATAGATGGATAGGATTTTCATTGAGCGAAGAATTACAGGAGCATTTTAAAAATCTTAACTTATCTGCAGGTCGAGTACAAACACCAGTTTTAGGATGGATTATTTTAAATGATGAATTAAGAAGGAAAGAGAAATATTATTTAGGTAGATTTTATTATGATGAAAATAATTTTATAGAATTTAACTTTGAAGATAGGGAATTGGCTAAAAAAATCAGGGAAAATAAAAAAAATCTTAAATTAGAAACAATAATTTTAGAAAAGAGAGAAGAGAATATAAACCCACCGCCTCCTTTCCAAACTAGCGATCTTCTCAAAAGTGCATGGGAGTTGTTAAAATTGGATGCCGTTACAACAATGAATTTAGCTCAAGATCTATTTGAAAGAGGGCTTATAACTTATCACCGTACAGATTCTTATTATGTTTCAGATTTTGGTAGAAACTTAGCTAAAGAGTTTTTAGAAAAGCAACTTAAAAAAGATTTAATTTATATAAGAGCTTGGGGAGCTCCTGGCACACATGAATGTATTAGGCCTACAAAACCCTTTACTGTGGATGATATTATAGAACAAGCTATACTTAGGCAAGAACAAATTTTATCTAGAAATCATTTAAGATTATATAATTTAATTCTTAATAGATTCATAGCGTCGCAATGTAAACCAGCTAAAATAGAAAAAAACTTAGTTAAAATTACTCTTAAAATTGACAATATACCAATTATCGAAGAAACTAAAGAATTTATTTATAAAATAAAAAATAGAGGCTTTGATGAATTTTTAAACACCTTAAAGGTTATTCCCTTAGAAAATAAAGTTTATGATGTTATTAATTTAAAATTAATCAGATTGCCTAAATTTATTCCTTATACTAACGCAACAATAATAGAGGAAATGAAAAATAGAGGCCTAGGAAGACCTTCTACATATTCTAATATTATTCAAACTTTGTTTGAAAGAAAATACGTTATTCTAAATAAAGGATATTTAATTCCAACTAAGCACGGGAAGATAATTTATGAATATTTAAAAGAAAAATACCCTGATTTGATTTCAGAAAATTTTACAAAACAACTAGAAGAGGCAATGGATAAAATTGAACTTAATGAAATAGATTATCAATCTGTTCTTGAAAATTTGTTTATTAGAGTATTTGGTATAATTTAAAAAGAGGAGGGGTGGCAGAATTGGCTAATGCGCCGGTCTTGAAAACCGGTGGCCCTTAGTGGCCTTGTGGGTTCGAGTCCCACCCCCTCCGCAATTGAAAATTGTTATATTGCAAATATCTCATCTCTATTTCTCTATCTTTTCTTATATCTAATTTATAAAAAACAATAACAACAAAATTTACTTAAAAATTAAAAACCCTTGGGACTATACGTACATATGTTCTTATAGCCCCAAGGAGTAATATTTTTAGTGCGATCTAACGACGTCCGACATCGTTAAAAATTTATAGGAATAAATGTGCACTTAGTTAACGCAAAATAATGCAAACTTTGTATAGATGCGAAGCAAATTAAACTAAAAAGTTAAGTACCTGACCTATAAAGATGTATTTATCCTTATTACTGGTTTATAATCTCATAAACTTGTAAATCTTGTGAAGTTTCACTTAAATTAACATTAGTTCTTATAAACAAAGAGGGATTATAAGCACCTATAGAATCAAAATTAAAATCTTTTATTTCGAGGTTGTTTATAGTTTGAGTATTTAATGATAAGTTCGAGATGTTTAAATTAGCATTTTGAGTAAAATTAGAATCTCCATTTTTATCTATTGTAATAATTAAACCTTTTAAAAGGTTTTCTATTTTATTCCCAGTTAAAATATAATAATCACTATCTTTTATTAAATCATTTACAACAGAACCATTTGAAGAAGTATAAATTTTTGAACTTAAAATATTTCCTGTTTTAGATAAAGATAAAAATACAATGTCAGGATTTGAAGCCAAATTTTTTTTCCTATTTCCTGCAATTATTAAATTGTTATCATATAAAAAAGCATTAATTGTTTTTAAAGAATTATCAGAATAAATTTTGCTAAGTTTTAAATTTAGATTAGAATCTAATTGAATAAAGGCTATGTCTATATTGTTATTATTATTTAAACCTCCTATGACATAAAAATCATTATCGATTTTTAGTATTTTAAAACCTAGAAGTTTTTGCGGAGCTGAAATTATCTTTATTGGATTTACAACCCCAGAATACTGATTGAGTTTAAATATTATTAAGTTTTGATCAAAACTCTCTTTGTTTACGCCCTCTATTAAAGCAAAATATTCATTGCCAACAGGGATAATATCTTTTAAAGATAAATAATTTGAAGCTGAGAGAATTTTAACATTTACGCCGCTAAGATATTCCGTAGCGATTGTACCATCTGTTATTTTTAATAATAAAGAAAAAATATAATTATTATCTGTTGTAACATCTTCATTAGTACAAAATACTCTAATTAGGTTAGAATTGTTATAAACATTTTGGAAGGCTTTTGTACAATAAAAATTAGTATTAGCTAAATCATATTTATAAAACCAATCAAATTTACTATCAAATCTTAATCTACCTATCAACAAAGAGACATTATTATTTTCCATTTCTCCTATTAATATTAATGAGTCTCCTGTATCTAGGACATAATTTAGTTTAATATTATTATTTGAATTATAAATATTTGAATTCAATATTTTTGAAGTCACATTATATTTACCAATAAAAATACTTTTATCACCAATTTCTCCTATAATAAAAAAGTTTTCTGGATCTAATCTCTTAACGAATTTTATATTTATATCAGAAGCATCACTAATTAAAATACCAATTTTTCTATATTGGGTTTGAGTGGGTTGAGTTGAAGGACCTCCTCCACCTGAAACACTACTAGATATATTATCGCTTATATTTGAAGCAGTTTGTTGGCTTCCAGAAGTTATAGAATAAAATGAAATTTGAGTACTCAAAGTAGAAGTGGGTTTCATGTCGGAAATTCCTGAAGTAGAAATTCTAATTTTGTTTTGTAATTGTTGTATCAGAAGAGAAAGAATAAAATTAATATCTAAAGATGTCTTGGTCATTTTAGATTTTCTTTCTTCTAAGATTTTATTTCTTAAAAAAGTTAAACCACTACTTCCTATTTTTCTACCGCTCCATCGTTGAATTTCCCATAATTTATTTGTTTTTTTAGCTAACTTATAAATCTCTTTTGCGTTTTTCTGGTATAATTCCTTTACGGCTTTAAGGGTCGAAAGACCATAGTATCCTAATTCTTTTGGTTTTATTTCGTAACCTAGTTCAATGAGGCAATATTGTACATTTCTTACATAAATATTTTTCTGTTTATAATAAACAGGTTTTAATAAATTTAAATTACACTTATATGTTTCCGCAAAAGTAAAATTATTAAAATAAAAGAGAAAAAAGAAATTTAAAATAATAATTAAAATTTTTCTTAATACCATCTAGTTGTAATATTAACAAAAATTTCTGCAGGTTCTGATTCAGAAAATTTATCCGAAGCATATATTAATATTCTATATCTTCCTACAGGCAAAAAAGCAGCAAAATATGCGTATTCACCAGCTTTATAAAAATCTGTTTTATAAGAATAAACAGTATTTATACCCTCTTTTGTAAGTTGGTTATATTCTAACTTTAACTTCGAAATAGAAATTCTATAAAATATTTCTTGATTATCGGGATCTGAAGATGAAGCAATAATAAGTAAAAATGGCATTCTCATGAAATTTTTATATGGGAAGATAACGATAGGTTTACTTGGAGGAATATTATAATCACTCTTAACATAAACCTTAATAACAGCTTCTTCACTGATATCAATATTATCATGAGCTTTAACTTTGATTGTCCATTCTCCTTCATCTAAGCTATTTTCTTTTGGTATAGAAATAGATGTGGTAACGTTAGATAGCCCATATTTAGAGAAAGTTTTCCGTATATTTCCTTTTTCCACAGTTATACTGAACACTAACTTTTTGGAATCAACATCTTTTGCCTTAAATACAATTAAAGGATTGGGAGTAATAGTAGAATTGTCTAATGGTAGTATAATTATTGGTTTTTGTGGTGGATCATTAATAGGATTTATTTTTATTTTTACTACTGCA
>CAZZNB010000027.1:0-6751 GCA_964655375.1 uncultured Candidatus Saccharibacteria bacterium | reverse complement strand
AAAACCTGACTTATGCTATAATTATCTAAAGTTCGCAGATCAAAAATAAAGGCGAGCAAAAATAATTACTCTCCTAGTTTTTATAAGTGTAAATGGAACAGCGCGAAAAGGCATTAGAGAGGATAAATAGATTAGCAGACTATTATTTTGAAATTTTTAAAAGTTTATCCTCAAAAAAACTTTCAGAAAGAAATAATCTATTAAGAAAAGGAAGTCTTTTTGTAGATTTATGTGATGTTTTACAGGGCACAAACCCTTTATTTTCTATAAAAAACGAATCATTAAAAATAAAAATACCTGAAAACATTATTCAACATTTTTCTACTGAATTTTTAACAAAAACAGAAAGCTTCCTACAGGAAACTGAAAATGATATAGAAAATGATTTAAATCAATATAAATCACTTTTTAAACTAATTGAAAAAAGCAGACAATCAACTGAAACAGGCAAGAAAAAGTTATATTTATGTTATCCCTTTATAATCTTTAAAAGAAATGAAAATCTATATTATACTCCAATCTGGTTTATTGAGATTAATGCTTATCATGAGCTCAGGGATAATTCAATAAAAATTGAACCAATTGAAGAGACGGAATTTAATCTTTATTCTCTCTCTAAATTTATAGATGATCTTCCAGAAAAAAAAGAGGTTATTTCTAAAGCAGAAGAGATTAATCTTTTTAACATTGAGGATGAAACTCTTATAAAAGAAATCATATACACAATTTTTAATATAAATCCATTTTTAAAAAGAGAAGATATTCAAAATAAGAACTTAGGAGAATTACAAAGAGTATATAAAAAAAGTGATTTAGATAATTTAAAGGAGGATACCTTATATTTGGTTAATAATTTAGTTTTATGGTTATTAAGTAAACCTGATTATCATTTAGAAAAAGCCTTAAAAGAGTTAAAAGATTTAAAGCCAGATGAGACTTATACATATAATCAAGGAAGCTTAATTTTTGATGTTTTTAGTTCTGACGAAGAACACACTGAACCACAGGACGATGATAATGAGGATAAAAAAAGATTGATCTCAAATGATTTAATCTTGCCTGCTAATGAGGAACAAAGAGAAGTTATAAAGTCTGCTCTCAAATATAAAGTTGTTCCCGTAGAAGGACCCCCAGGAACAGGTAAATCACATACTATCACCAATTTAGCACTTTATCTTATTAAAGAAGGTTATAGCGTTCTTATAACCAGTTACAAAGAGAAAGCACTCGAAGTTATAGTTAATTTTCTTGAAAAACTAAAAATTCACGATTATTTATATATTTCATGGCTTAAGGGGGAAAGAAAATCAAAAGAAATAATTTTAAGTAAATTGGAAAACATAAAATATCAAATTTATAAGGAGCATAAATCCAATGTTTTGTTTATTAAGAAAGAAAATTTAGAAAAAGAAAGAATATTAATTGAGAAAAAATTTAAAGAATACTATGAAAATCAAAAAATATTTGGATTTTTTCAAGAATTTTTGTATGAAAATTTGTTTTTTAATGATAGGGTAGATTTAAATGAAATTGAAAGTACATTTAAGAACTATTTTTTACGAGATTTAAAGGATGATGTTTCAAAATTTATCACTGAAAGAATAAAAAATATAGATCCATACGAAAATATAGAAGATCAGTTTGAAGGTTTAATAACCGATTTGAAGTTAAACTTGAAATTAAGGCAATTTAGTTATGAAGATTTCATTAAGATTATTGATATCTTTACCTATTTCAAACAATTTAATTTTTTCGAGGAAGAGATTTTAGAAAAAGATTTTGAATGTTTATCAAAAATTTTATCTAATATTTTTGTTGATATAGAAAAAAGAGAGATTTTCCAAAATAACATCAATACTACATTAGAAAAATTAGAGCTTATAGAAGAATATAGTAATGAATTAAAGGATAGAGAAATGTTTGATTCACTTTTGAAATATATTTTCGAACTTAAAAATTCAAAAAAGAATGAAGAATTAAGCTTACTTTATGATATGGTTTGTGAATTACAAAGTGTTTTTAGTAGGTTAATTTCGTATGAAGAAATTTCTGATTTTTTAAATTTTATGAATTCTATATTAAAAAATATAGACGTGCATTATTTTACTATAGAAAAAATAAAAGAAATCGAAAACAGTATAAATGAACTGCAAAATTCGTTAGAGAAATTCAAAAAAATACTTCGACCACCTAATAAATTAAAAGCAATTTATTATACTATAATTGAGGTTTTTAGTAAAATTTTAGACAAAGAACATTCGCTATTGGAAAAACAGATTAGAGACTTATTAAATAAAAATAAAAACTTGTTAAGGATTCTAGAAATTGATATAAGTAGTTTATTAAATAATGAAAGATATAGAAAAATAACAATTTCTAGAATTAATGAATATCTCGGAAAATTTAATTATTTGAAGGAAATAAACTTTTTTAATCTGATCTCACAAATAGCTAATATATTTGAAAAATACGAAAATGAAATTTACAAAAAAAATTTAACGGTTTCATATTATGAAGCTATTACCTTCATTAATGAAGAAATAAACAAAAGCTTAATATCGAATTATAAACTTTATGAAACCTATAAAACATTAACCTTAATAGGAGTTATTATTGATTTTTTATTAAATAAAGAAAATAATCCGGTTATAAAAATTTTGTTAGAAACTTATAAAGACAGAGAAGATTTTATTGATCAAAATTTAAAGTATAGTTATTATTTTATAACAAAGATTGATTCTTTTAGAACTAAACTTAATGCTCTTAAGACTATTTTAATAAATGATGTAAAGTTAGAAAAAATAATTTTACTTAAAGATTTAAGTTTAGAGGAATATAAGAATTTTTATAAGTTATCTACCTTTTTGTATGAAAATAATATAACTAATCCAGATAAAATTTTTATTTGTATTATCCTCAAAGAAGTATTAGAAAATATTGAAGTTTTTGATGACATTGATAGTTTAAAAGAAAGGTTAGACGAAATTAAAAAAGATATAAATATAAATTCTAAAGAAATTCTCTCGAATTTAATTAGCAATAGAATCAATAAATTCAACAACAACGCAGAAAATATGGGTTTAGTCGAATCTTTAAAGAAAATTTTAAAAACTAAAAAAATTAAAAAGATTGAAGAAATTAAAAACAAATCGGAATATATCAAAATTCTAGATCTATTCAAATTATGGGTAGTAAAAATAGAGGATGTTTTTAAATTATTTCCATTCAAGCCAGCTTTATTTGATTATGTAATTATTGATGAAGCATCACAACTTCTACCAATTTATTTATTACCACTCTTATTTATTACAAAAAGAATAATAATTATAGGGGATGATAAACAGCTTAAAAGCCCAGAGCTTTTATTCTTTGATGAAGAAATGTCTAATTCTAAATTTCAAGCAGAAAACTTATCTAATGACGAACTTGTAGATGTTTTTAAAATAACAAGAGATTCATCTTGCTTAAAGCTTGCCAATCTTCTCCCTGATAAATTATTACCCCCAAATAGAATTATGTTAAAAGAACACTTTAGATGTTTACCAGAAATTATTAAATTTAGTAATGAAAAGTTTTATGGGGGTATGTTAAGGATAATGACGGAAGGGTTGGAAAGAATTGGTAATACTTTCGAATTTTATAAAGTAGAAAACGCGGAGGATATCAATAAAGTGAATAGAAAGGAAGCTGAAGAAGTTATAAAATACCTAAAAAAATGCCTAAAAGATCCTCATTATAAAAAATATAGTTTTGGTGTTCTTAGTTTCTTTAGGGAACAGGCTGATTATATATTGGATAGATTTATAGAAGAAAAAGAAAAAGATATAGAACTACACAGAATATGTAAAGAAAAAGAAGATAATAATGAGCCAGTTCTTATATCTACTGCTGATGGATTTCAAGGAGATGAAAGAGATGTTATTATTTACTCTTTAAGGTATGCTCCTAACTCATCACCTAAAATAATAAGCTCGTTACTTTCATCTAGTGAGTTTGGGAAAAATAGATTAAATGTAGCTTTAACCCGTGCAAGAAGAAAAATGGTATTTTTTATTTCGAGAGATATAAAAGAATTTCCGGCTAATTTATTAAAAGATTTTCTTTTCTATGCAAAAGGTTTTAATATTTCTGATATTATAAGTGAAAAATTTGATAGTGATTTTGAAAGAGATGTTTATGAAAGATTAACAAAAAAAGGATATAGATTATATCCGCAATATGAAGCTTGTGGTTATAGAATTGATCTAGCTTTGTTTATTGAGAATTTAAGAATAGGAATAGAATGTGATGGTTGGCAACATTATGATAAGTATGGGGAATTAAATATTGATGATATTGAGAGACAGGAAATTTTGGAAAGAGCGGGCTGGATAATTTTAAGAATACCATCTACCCGATATTGGAAAGATCCCGATGACTATATTGAGAGATTAATAGAAAAAATTAATAATATAGTTGAGAATCAGAAGAAAGAAGAACAAACCAAGCGTGAAGTAGATAAAGACAAAAAACATGAAGAGGAAATAACTTCTTATTTGGAAAAAAAGGAGGTTTCTAAAGAGAATGTAAGTTCAGCAAAAAACACTACTACAAAAAGTGTTAGTGTCGAGATTTCACTAGAAGAAACCTCGGAAAATCTTCCAAATTTATTTGAGAGTAAGAGTTATAAAATATGGAAAAAATTAGCCAAATGGGCAAAAGAAAACCATAGACTTTCACCCAAAGATAGATCATTCGCATATAACATAGCTGAATTAATTAAAAGAAATTATCAGCTTTCAGATAAACAACTAAGATATGCATTACGAATTTTCAAAATAGCAATTAAATACGGATTTAACCCAAATGAAGAGGAAAAGAATTTATAAAAAGTTGATTATAAATGAAATTGCACTTAGTTTGATAATCTCGTTTGTATTGTTACTTGTTCTTTTATTAGTAACTATTTACAAAATTAATAAAGATTTAAAAACCAAAAACTTGTATACTCTTTCATTGATCGATTGCGATGAGAAGAAATGCGATATTGAAAAGTGGGTGAATGATATAAATAAAAGTGATCTCTCAGCTGATTTTATAATATATAAAAATGGATTTTTTATTGATTTAACAAACGAATTTATAGAAAGCCCATTTAGTTATTCCGATGTAGAATTTTTAAAAAAATTTACCGAACCTAAAAAATATAAATCAATTACTTCTGAAGAATGGTTGTTATATACGGATCATATTCTAGTTAATGGAAAGAAATATTATATTATGTTAGGAATAGCCCAAAAAGTACCATGGAGATTATTTGAAGTTAAAGAAGATCTTAGTGAGTTATTGAAGGCAGAAATGAAAATTATAAAATCTAGATTATTATCACGACACGAGAGACAAAGTAGTCGCCAGTTTCTAAAAGGAGAAATAAAAGCGGATGCTTTTCAAATTGTTAGAGAAGATGGCAAGGTAATGAATTGGGGTTGGGGTGTTCCAGCCTTTTTGCCTAAAAATTATCTGGATAAGATAATAAACTATGAAAATTTACCCCTTATTATTTATTTTGATAAAAATACTAACGACTTGATATTTTTCAGATTAGATAAAAATAATTATATTTTTGCAATTTCTGGAGCTAAAGTTAATATTATTTACCATTTGTTTTTAGCTGCTATCTTTATATTTGCAACATTTTTGCTTATACATGTATTTTTTAAAAGAAAGCTTGTTGGAAGAATAACACTAGAAGAAGTTCCTGATATTTCTGTAGAAGAGGCAGTTCGTAAAGGGGAAAATGAATTGATAGAATTTAAATCGAAAGATTCTTTAAATTTCCCAGATACTTTATTAAAATCAATAACATCTATGGCTAATACTTATGGGGGAATTATATTTATAGGAATAAAAGATAATGGAGAATTAGATCCTATATCTTTTGAAAATTTAAAAGAACTTGACGTGATCAAAAATAAACTAATAAATTATATAAAAACCAATATAACCCCCATACCATTTATAAAAATGGAAGAATATTTTCTTAATCACAACAAAGTAATTTTGAAATTAAAAATAGGAATATCTTACAATTCACTTTTTTCTTTTAAAGGAATATTTTATAGAAGACTAGGTAGTAGTGATATTCCTATGGACTTTTTCTATTTAAGAAGCATAATATAAAAATTTTCTGGCTTAAGTTTTTAACTAGAAATAA
The DNA here is from genome assembly GCA_964655375.1 of uncultured Candidatus Saccharibacteria bacterium. Classification (GTDB taxonomy): domain Bacteria; phylum Patescibacteriota; class Minisyncoccia; order UBA6257; family HR35; genus JAGDVT01. The sequence goes on along the minus strand of CAZZNB010000027.1, from coordinate 558 downwards.
AATAAGAGGAAATTTTTAAATGGCATATAGTTGGGGAAAGTAAATCTGCTCTTGTTGTTTGGTTAAAACTTTCTAAAAATAGAAGAATTGATATTGTTATTGACCTAAAATGGGAACCTTATAAAAAGGTTTTGCATTTTGAAGTAATAAAAATACAAACAAAAAGAAAAAATAATTTTTGTTCCTATCACAGAGAAAATTTAAGTTTAGAAACTTAAATCATATTAGGATTTTCACCTGTTGAGCCAGATTTACAATTTTTTCTTTTTTCAACAAATACCCCCAATTTGATTGTCTGCTTTCCCATCTTACTAAAGAGTATCTAATCTATTTCTAATTTTTTCTATTTTAATTTTTATGATTTTTGTTCTAAATTAGAGGAAATTATAAGCTTATTTTAGAGAATTTTCTAATGTTGTATTACGTTTTCTTCTAGCTGTTAGTTTCATTTCAATGGTTTTAGGATATTACTAGAGATATTTCATAATTTTTTTCTTATTAGAATTTAAATAATAATAAACAATTAGTATAAACTAAAAAGCACTTAAAGAGACCTGA
>CAZZNB010000026.1:0-19147 GCA_964655375.1 uncultured Candidatus Saccharibacteria bacterium | reverse complement strand
AGCATATTTAGAAAGTGAAAGAAATAAAGGAGAAAATTCAGTTTCTGCTAATGATTATGGAACAAATATATATTTATATGAAGGAGGAAGTGATAAGGGTTTATTAAATCCTAATGTGGAGCTCTCATTCACAGTTAAATTATTAGCACATATTAATTTTTACGGTTATTATGATAATCAACCATATGTAGGGTGTTCAAATCATGTAGATATTGCTGGTAATCTTCTATATATTACTACAGGATATTGTGCACGAGATGGCCCTCCAGATCCTACATCCACTATTGCTGTTATACCTGATTTAGTAGTTATAGATATTTCGACACCCTCTAATCCAGTCATCTTAGGAGAATATAAAGATATCAGTTTTTCTTGGGGTGTAAAAACTTTACTTCCTTATGCTTATGTTTCTTATATGAGAAATTCAGATATAGGAGCAGCAAAAGTTTGTGTTTTGAATGTCTCAGATCCATCTAATATTCAGCAACTTGGTTGCTATAGTCCAGGACATTGGCATGGTAGAGGGGTGGATGTTCAAAGTAACATAATTTACTTTGCAGCAGGATATCGAGGTTTAAGGATTGTAGATGGAACTGATCCAAATTCTTTGGTTTGGTTATCTACTTATCCAGTTTGGTATGCACATGATGTAAAGGTAAAAGGGAATTATGCTTATGTTCCAGATAGAAACGGCAAGGCTTTTCATATTGTAGATGTTTCAAACCCCTCTGCTCCTACTTCTACCTATATATACTCGCTACCCGAAGGTAGTTATGGAGTTTTTTTAGAGAATAATATAGCATATGTAGGAGTAGGGTTTTCTGGCCTTTTTACTTTCGACATTTCTAACCCCTATAGCCCTATATTATTGAGTCAATTAGACACTCCTGGTTTTGCAGGTAAGGTATTTGCTACAAGTGGATATGTATTTTTAGCAGATGGCGGTGCAGGCGTTCAAATTATAAATGCTAAAAACCCCAATAATCCTTATATAGTAAAAACAATAGATACCCCAGGTAATGCTTTAGCTACTTACGTAAAAGATGGAATATTATATGTAGCTGATGATACTAATGGCTTGCTAGTTATAGATGTTTCTGATTATCTGAAATAATTTAAAACATAATAACCTCCATATAATGCTGCTAAATTTTCTAGTTTAGATTTAACTAATTTTACTTTAAATGGCATTGTCTTTAAATTTTCAAAATTTATTTTTAATAAATCAAAATCTAAGCTTTTGACTAATGAACCACCGATTATAATTATTTCTGGTGACCAGTATAATGCTACATTTACTAAAAATCCGGCAAAAATTTTGTTAATTGTTTTCCAAAAAGTTTTATCTTTTATGTCTTCAGGCTTCGTTTTAAAAATATTCTCAATTGCTTTGCCAGATATTATTTTTTCTATTTCTTCAAATTCTACTTTGCTAAAATCAATTAAAAATAAACTGTGCCCTGGTTCAAATCCAAAGAAGTTTTTATCTATTTTTTTATCTACAATTCTTGCTCCTCCTATTCCTGTACTTAAAGTTATATAGGCAACAATTTTATTTTGCTTCCCTGCTCCATAAATACTTTCTCCTAAACCAGCTAAGGCAGCATCATTTTCTAAGTAAATTTTACAATTAAATATTTTCTCTAGATCTTGCTTAACTGATTTGTTCTCATAATTTGAAATATTAGGAGCTTTTATTATTTTACCTTTTTCCTTATCAATCATGCCAGCAAAACCGATACAAATTTTTTTAAATTGAAAATTTTGAAATTCATTTTTAATAAAATCCAAAAAACTCATATAATCTTGGGGAGTGGGGATTTTTTTAAAGTTTTTTCTTAAATCTTTTAATGATTTAAAGCAGGCAAATTTTATTGTTGTACCTCCTATATCTAAAACTAAATTCATTAATTAAATTATAAAAAAGGGGCAAGAAAAATTATTCTTGCCCCCCTAAAGATTTAGTCTAGTAAAACTAGTAAAAATTATTATATAGTATTTATAATAATAAAATGTTAACTTTATTATCTGTACTGCTTCTTCCTTTTATCTGAATAAGGCCTTTATTTATTTTAACTTCTACATTCGCTGTCCCTTGGTAAATTATTCCCCCATTTTCTAAAACTTCTATTTGAGTTTCATTATTTTCAGATACTATTTGCATTTTCTTATATTCATTATTTACAAATTCATACATTATCTCTATATTCTTTGGTAAACATATTTCTATTTTTTCTTTAGGATATACAGGATTTTCTTTTAAGCTTAAATTATTACCACCGCAACTATAAACAAATAAAATATACATCATCAACCACACATACTTTCTCAATTTTCTCACCTCCTTTAAGACTGTTAGCTATTTTAATTATACAATTTAAAAATCAAATTGTCAATTACTCCACTTCAATTATAGCTTGATCAGTATAATCTCTTCCTTCTTCATCTAAACAACTGATAGAAAGGGAAGTTCTTTCATTTATAGGTCCAATAATTGCTTCACCTGTTGGTGGTTTTACTCCGCTCCATTCTTGTAAATAAGGGCTTGAAGAAACAGTACAACTATTTACTCCATAAGAATTCCATTTAACATTAACACTACTTCCTTTCACAACTTTAGCATTATCTGATCCGTTTACCTTAAGATCTACAAACTTGGTTAATGTAATTTCATTAACATAAACTATAACTTGATCTACTGCATCATTTCCATTTTCATCTACACAAGAAATAGAAAATGTAGTTGTACCACTTTTAGTTAAAGTGATATTTATACTACCTTGGGGTTCTTTAAATCCACTCCATTCTGAATAATAAGGGCTTGCTGAAACAGTGCAGGAGTTTGCATTAGTAGCTTGCCAACTTAAGGTTACAGAATCTCCTTGATTTGCATTTATTGGTCCTTCTTGATTATTAACTTTCAAATTAACTGAGATAGAGGGCAGTGTAGTAGTTATAGAAGTATCTCCTCCTGTAGAAGCAGTTACTCCAATTCTACCACCACCGCCGCCTCCAAAAATAACCTTTACTTCCACATATTTTTCCATTGTCTGATATTTATTAGAACACTTAATTGAAAATTTAGTATCTTTAGTTATATTTGTAATTGATCTCTTTCCTGATAAAGGAATTTCCCCTTTCCAATTTTCGACTTCAGGAAGTGAACTTGCTTCACATTTTTCTGCGTTTTCTGTATTCCAAGATAAAGTAACCCCAGAATTATAATAAACAAAAACTCTTTCTGATTGGTCATTTGCTTTTATTTCGACTTTTAATGGATTTGGGATATAAACATTTGCTTTTATGCTTTTTGTTATATAACCTTTCTCATAAGTACAAAATATCCCAAAAGTAGTAGATTGATCTAATTTTTCTATTGTTTTTGTACCCTTAAGGTTAATTAGAGTATTCCAATCAAAATTTATTGGTTGAGAAAAAGCTAAACATTTATTTACATTTTTAGCTTCCCAAACAATAGTAATTTTTTCATCTGGTTTTACATTAATTTCTTGTTCAGAATTGTTAATTTTGAATATCAAAGATGGAACAGGAGTAACTTGCTTTTTAGTACTTGGTGTTATTTTTTTTGTTGGAGTTGTAATTTTTGCGGTAGTTTTAGCTGTAGCTATTTTAGAAATATTTTTAGTTTTTTCCTTTTCTTTTTCTTCAGCTTTTTTAATTTCTATTTTTTTAAAAAGTGGTTTTAATTCTGCTTCTTTTTTAGAAATTAAATTTACAGAAATTTCTTTTGAAATTAAACCACCTGGACCAGCGCAAGTTAAACTAAAAGTAGTTGAAGTATTAATAGAAATTTTCTCTTCTCCTTTGATATTTTTTTCTCCTACCCATTCTTCTATTTCTGGAGACGAAGAAGCTACACATAAAATTACATTAGATCCTTCCCACTTAATATTTAAATTTTTATCTTTTGTTTCAAAATCATAAGAATGGTCATTTATTTTGAATTCTAAAGAACTTTTATATGGGTTTAGGATATTAGCAAGAGATAATCTTAAATTTTTAACTATTTGAGACTTTGATATTATTAAAAAAAGCAATATCAAAATTAAAGCAATTAAACCGAAAATAATTGTTTTATTTCTTTTATTGTTTTTATTTTCTAATTCCATTTTGCCCCACGTCTTAATTGTAAGTTTATTATAATTTATTAATTATACTATATAAAAATATATAAGTCAAGAATAATACGGCCTGCCCTATAGCATATGGCAGGCCGTTTATTAGCAGGTTGCTTATGATTTATGTTTTTAATATTTTTTTTATTTTTTATTCCATTTACTAATACTAATCTATAGATACCTTGGCACTTCCAAGGTCTAACTGGTACACATCTACCTGGTACCAGCCCTTGAAAGTGCCGGCTGTTACTTCTATTTTAACGTAGACTGTACCACTTGCCGGTTTTGAAATTGTCACCGGTGCAGGTGGTACAGCATCTGACGGAGAGGAGGCTTCTTTTACTAAAGTATTTCCATCATACAAAGATATCTTTATCCGCCAATTATTTGAATCGCTTGTACTCTCTAATACAGAAAAGTGTATGGTATATGCTTTATCATTCCTTGAATTAAATCTGAACCAATCTACAGAATCTTTTGATGTATGGAATATCTCTCTACCTGTTGCTTGATTGTTTGAAAATGTTAACTCTAATGCCCCTCCTTGAGAATTATTTGCTGGTTCATTTATTCCTATGATAGTTACTCTAACGTCTGTTGTTGTAGCTGCTTTCACTTCAAACCTATCAGATGTTCCTCCACCTATTAATATATTATTTCTATCATATCCTTTTGCTTCTGCTATATAATTATTTCCTACAGGCAATTCTATAACAATTTCACTATTTGGTCTTTGTATAACACCACTGCCTGCTATATTATTATTTGCATCATATATTACTACAGAAACTTTATCTACTGCTGTAGGAATATACCTTCCTCTTAACGTAGATGTATCAACCGGTGTATTCCACCAGTTGATTGTTACTCTAACAAATCCTTTCTCTACTGGTGGAAGAGGTTTTTTACCTCCTCCACCACATCCTGATATTACAACTACTAATGTTGTAATTAAAGTAACGACAACCGTCCGGAAGAACATAAAACATCCCTCCTTTTTTGTAGTGTGCTTCAAAAGAATTTTAAAAAAAATCCTTATTTGTTGTCAATAGAAAATATAAAATTTTAAATAAAATGTCAAGCAATTTTTTACTTTTCTAAAAAGGCTTTTAAGATTTCTTTAAATTGAATTAAAGATTTTTTATCAATCCATTCATTATCTGAATGGTAATTACCTCCCTTAGGTTGCATAATTATAAATGGAATATTATATTTTGCTAAAAATCGTGCGTCTGTAGCTCCATAAGATTTAGTTAATTTAATCTTTCTTTTTAGAATTTTCTCTGTAATTAAAATCCATTTTTTAACATATTCATTTTTAAGATTTGTCTTTATAGGATCTCCTCCTGCAATTATTTGAATTTTTGCCTTAGGAAATGTTCTTTCAGCTATGCTTAAAATTTTTTCTCTTTTATAACCAAATGGATATCTAAAATCTAATAAGGCTTCGGCATAATCACAAACCTGATTAGCGACTTCTCCTCCAGATAATTTTCCCAAATTTAATGTTGGTTTCCAAGTTGGTTTTTTATATTCAGGGAAAAATTTTCTCAATTTATTATAGCCTCTTAAAAATTCATCTAAAGCATTTTTACCTTGCCAAGGCATTGACCCATGTGCTTTTTTACCTTTTAATACAATTTTTAAATGCAATACTCCCTTGGCTTCTGTTTCTAAACTAAAATTTAAACCACCATCAGGAACTATAAAAACTTTTCCTAAAAATTTCAATTTATTAATAATATAATTTGCCCCATTAAAACCTCCTATTTCTTCATCTGAAGTTATTATCCCACCAAAGGAAATATTTTTATCTTTTAATTCTTTTAGGGTTTCAATTAAGACTGCAATAGAAAATTTATCATCTAAAACTCCTCTTCCAAAATATTTATCCTTTGTTTCTCTAAAAATAAAGTCTTCATTTCTTGCAGGTACTACATCTAAATGACACATATAAATAATTTCTGGTTTTTCTTTTTTCCATAAAATTAAACTTTTATATCCATTTTTTTCAATTAATTTAAATCCTTTAACAAAATCTTTGATCTGTGATATTATAAAATCAAAAGCTTTATTAAATTCTTCTTTGTTTCCTTCTTGATGAGTTGTTTTAAATTCTACTAAAGTTTTTAATGTTTCTTTCATAATTTTATAATTATACAATGATTATTGAAATTAAAACACATAAAAAAAGAGAAATTATTGATATAACAGAAAAAGTTCAAGAAATTCTAAAAAAACAAGATAAAAATGAGGGATTAATTTTTGTTTTTGCTTTACATACAACGTGCGCTTTGACAACTGCAGATTTAGATCCAGGTACAGATTTAGATTATTTAGATATTTTAGAAAAAATTGTGCCTAAATTAAATTTTAGACATCCTCATAATCCAGAGCACCTTCCTGATCACTTTCTTTCTTCATTAATAGGAACCTCATTATTGATTCCTTTTGAAAACAAAAATTTATTATTAGGTACTTGGCAAAGAATTGTTTTAATAGAATTAGACGGACCAAGAGTTAGAAAATTAAAAATAAGTTTTATTTGAAAGTTTAGAAATTTTATTTTTCTACGATAATAATATCTAAGTCAGGAAATTTTTCTGATAAATTTTTAATTATTTCTTTTACCCTTGTCTTTTCTAGGCCTACAACTCCAGTACCTAATAAAGGAGTAGCTATTTTATAAAATTTATTTTCTTTGCAATAATTAAAAACTTTCTTTAAAACTTTTTCTAATTCTTTGTAAGTTATTTTTTTATCATTCACATAATCAATTGTTGGAATATGAATAACTTTTTTAACCTTAAGATTACCTGCAGAAGTAACGGCAAAATCTCCAATTGATACAAAACCTATTTTCTTACTTTCCTCAATCAATTTTTTACCAGCTGCTTTTGCAATAGCCAAAGCAACTCCTCCGCCATGAATAAGCTTCGTATTAGCAGCATTAAGAATTACATCTGCTTCAATTTTGGTAATATCACCTTTTATTTCTTGAATCATATAAAAATTTTATTTTAAATTTGTAATCTAAATAGTTTTTTAAAATTTTCATTAATAATATTTTCAAGCTTTTCGATTTCTATATTTTTTATTTCTGCAAATTTTTGATAAATAAATTTTACATAAGCTGGTTCATTAATTTTACCACGATAAGGTTCAGGAGTTAGATAAGGAGAATCTGTTTCTAAAAATATTCTTTCTAAGGGTACTAATTTAACGACTTCTCTTAATTTATAAGCATTTTTAAAAGTTATTATTCCTGAAAATGAAAGGTATCCTCCTATTTCTAAAAATTTTTCAACTTCTTTTAAATTGCCAGTGCAAGAGTGCCAAATTGGGATAATTTTATAATTTTCCAAAATATCAAAAACTTCATCAAAAGTATTTCTTATATGTATAATTGCTGGCAATTTATATTCTTCTGCTAATTGTAGTTGTTTTTCAAAAATTTCTTTTTGTCTCTTTTTATCGGTTTTATAAGTATAATCTAAACCAATTTCGCCTATACCAATTATTTTTTCATTATTTATTAATTTTTTAATTTCATTTAAATCTTCATCTTTAAAACTTTCAGTATCAGAAGGATGAATTCCTATCATAGACAAAACATTTTCAAATTTTTTAGAAATTTCTATTATTTTTTTAGCCGAATCTAAATTAATGCTTGGAGAAATAATATAATAAACTTTTGACTCATTTGCTCTTTTTATTATATTATCTAAATCAGGATATAATTTAGGATCATCTAAATGCGCATGTAAATCTATCATTTATTCTATTTCTATAACTTCGTAATCTTTTTCTGAATTTACTCCTAAGTTTAATTCAACCGCTCTTTTTATTTGTGGTAACTCCCAAGGATTAATATTTTTTAGTGAATTTCCCTTAAAGCTTTGTATTATTTTTATTCCTTCAATATCAATAGCTATTCTATCATTTGAAGCTAAAATCAAATTGGGTTCTCTCACTTCACCTTCTGCAGGACCTTTTGTTATAAAACATTTTCTTGCATCCATTATTATTAAATCCACATTAAATAAAGTATTTAATTCGGCAATCTTTTCTTGAATATGAGATAGGTGCAAATTAATTCTTTCAATTGGTTTCATAAACCCTACTGCTAATTTCAATGCACCTGTATATTGCGCATATTTATGTGTTTTAAGGCATGGAAGAAATATAATTTTATCGATTCTTTCTAAAATTTCTGTTATTGAAACAGATTTTAAATATTTTGCCTGTGGAATTTCTTTTTTTATCCATTTATAATCTTCAAAAACATAAATCCTTGGAGGTGTTTCTAAATTTAGAAGTTCAAAAATATTCAATTTTTCCATAATTTTTCTTGTATTAAAACTCATAGTTGAACTTTCACCTATCATAACTAATTTAGGTTCAACAGAATATACTATTTCTACTACGGCTTTCAAAAATTCATAATCAGTAGCAGCAGGTAATGGATCAGCAGTATTGAAATTAGGCTTTAACAAAACAACTTCTCCTTTTTTAACAAAATTTTGAATTCCTCCTAACGGTTCCAATGCTTTTAAAATTGCTTCTTTTAAATTACCATTAAATTTAACTTTTATTACTCTTTTCATTTTTAATTTTTAAATATTATTATTTCAAAACTATTAAAATAGCACCAATTATTATTAAAATCATACCCAAGGCTATTTTTAAATTAAAAGCTTCGCCTAATATTAAAGCTGAAAGTAAAATCACAAATACTAAACTTAATCTATCAATAACTGCTACATGACTTGCTGGGCCAAATTTAAGCGCCCAGAAATAGAAGAGCCAAGAAAGAGCACCAGAAATGCCCGCTAAAATTATTAAAAGCCAATCTTTTGATGAAAAAATATTAAAAGTAAAATTTTCAAACTTTTTCAAAAATAAACTTAATAATATTAAAAATCCTGTCATGATTAAAGATCTTATGGTCGTTGCAAGAGTTGGATCAACACTTTTTAGTCCTAATTTGCCAAATATCGCTACTAAACTTGCTGTTATTGCCGAAAGCAAAGCTAAAATTATATACATTTTTAAATTGGGAACATTGTTAATATCCGCGCTTTATTTTCTTTAACTTCTAAAATTGAATCAAATGGTAAAAGAATTTTTTGAATCTCTCCATTTTTCTTAATTTTTATTTCACCTTTTTTAACTACTGTAATCAATGGATGATGATTAGCTAAAATAGAAATTTCTCCTAAATCGGTCTCACAAATTAAAGCTTCAATTTCTTCTTCTAAATAATTTTTTTCTATTCCTACTAACTCAAATTTAAATTTCTTCATTTTTCATTTAAAATTCCTTTCATATAAAATTCATCTTCGGGTATTTCATCATATTCTCCATTTATAAGTTTTCCAAATTCTTCGATAGTTTTTTCTAAGGGTACATATTTCCCTTCCCTACCTGTATAACTTTCAGCAACAAAAAATGGCTGTGATAAATATTTTTGAATTTTTCTTGCTCGATAAACAATTAATTTATCTTCTTCAGGTAATTCTTCTATCCCTAAAATAGCAATAATATCTTTTAATTCTTGATATCTTTGTAAAATTCTTTGAACTTCAGTAGCTACTTGATAATGTTTTTCTCCAACAATTTTAGGATCTAAAGCTAATGAATTAGATTGTAAAGGATCAACTGCTGGATAAATTCCTTGTTCTGCTATTTCTCTTGAAAGTACAATAGTTGAATCTAAATGTGCAAAAACAGTAGCGGGTGCTGGATCAGTAATATCATCAGCTGGAACATAAATTGCTTGAAAAGAAGTAATAGAACCATCTTCAGTTGAAGTAATCCTTTCTTGAAGCATCCCCATTTCTGTAGCTAAAGTCGGTTGATAACCAACAGCAGAAGGTGATCTACCTAAGAGTGCCGACACCTCTGAACCTGCTTGTACGAATCTAAAAATATTATCAATGAATAACAAGACATCTAATTTTTCAACATCTCTAAAATATTCTGCTAAAGTTACCCCTGCATAAGCAGTTCTAAATCTAGCTGCAGGTACTTCATTCATTTGTCCAAAAATCATAGCTACATTTTTTATTACTCCACTTTCTTCCATTTCTAAAATAAGTTCATTTCCTTCTCTTGTTCTCTCACCTACTCCAGCAAAAATTGAAAAACCTTGATATCTATAGGCAATATTATGGATAAGTTCCATTAAAAGAACAGTTTTCCCTACTCCGGCGCCTCCAAAAAGCCCAACTTTCCCTCCTTTAATTACTGGAGTTAAAAGATCAATAACTTTTATGCCTGTTTCTAAAATCTCAACTTCGGGTTTTTGTTTGGCGAATTTTGGTCCTTGTCTTATAATTTCCCATCTTTCACCTTCAATTGGGCCTTTGTTATCAATAGGTTCTCCATAAACATTAATAACTCTACCTAATACATTTCTACCAACAGGAACGGTTAGTTTTCTATAAGTTCTTTCAACTTCCATTCCTCTATAAAGCCCATCAGTACTTTCAAAAGCAATACATCTTACTCTTTTAGAAGAAATAATATTTTCTACTTCTAAAAGTAGCCCATTTTCAATAACTCTTAAAACTTCGTAAACTTCTGGTGTTTCTTCTTCGAATTCTACATCAACTACTGTACCTATTATTTGGATTATTCTTCCTTTCATCTTCTTATATCGATTAATTCTTCAGTAATTTTTTGTTGCCTCATTTTATTATAATTTAAAATTTCTTTTTCTTTAAGTTCTTCTGCATTCTCGCTTGCTTTTTTCATTGTTATTGTTCTTACAAACTCCAAACTTGCTTGTGCTTGTAAAATTAATGCATAAAAAACTAAATAAAATACCTGATCTAATATTGTTTTAACCACTACTTCTGGGGAAGGCTCAAGAATATATTGAAATTCCTTAAATCGAGGTTGTTCTTTTCTCAAATTTTCAAATTCTTTTGTCCTAATTTTAATTTTTTCTAAAAGATCATTTATTGATTCTAAATCAAATGGATAAACTTTTAAGCTCTCAACTATAAAGCCGCTTGAGGTTAAATTGGGTCTTATAAGATAAATTTCTTTTATTTTTTCTTTTTCAATTAAAAGTTGAATATAACTTAAGAGTTCTTTAGCAAACTCTTCGGGTAAAATATTTTCAAATTTACTGAAGCTAAAAAGTAGTCTATATTTCTTTTTAAAATACTTCTCTGCTTTTAAGCCAATAGTTCCAAGATAGCAATCTTTAGTTAAAAATTCTTCTGTTTTTTCGAAAATAAGGTTGTCAAAACTTCCAGCTAATCCTCTATCTGATGCTATGCAAATTATTAATTTTTTACCCGTAAGCACATATTTATATTTAGTAATTTCTTTTATAGTTTTGGGGTGTCTTTTTATTATTTCTTCAGAGATATCTAAAAAATAAAATACGTTTCTTAGAATATTAGCAATTTTTTGGTAAACTTTCTGAAATTTAATTGCAGAAATTAAGTTTATAGACTTAGTAATTTTTTGGAAATTAGTTAAAAATTTTATTCTTTTTCTTAAACTTACTAAATTTTTTGTTTTCATTCTTTGATTTGTTCAAAGAAATAAATTAGTGCTTCTTTGATTTTATTTTCTAAATCCTCATTTAAATCTTTTTTAATCATAATTTCTTCTAAGATGTCTTTTTTTTCTGTTTCTAAATAGCTTAAAAGTTTGTTTTCTATTTTTTTAATATGGCTTATTTCAAAATCATCAAAAAATCCATTATTAGCTGCATAAATTAAAACAACTATTTTTTCAAATGTTAATGGCTTAAAGTTTTCTTGTTTGAGAATTTCCATCAAAACTCTACCTCTTTTAATTTTTTGAGCAATTTCTGGCGGTAGTTCAGTAGAAAGTTTTGCAAATTCTTCTAATTCTCTAAATTGAGCTAAATCTAATTTAAGCTTCCCAGCAATTTTTTTCATTATCTTAGTTTGTGCTTTTGAACCTACACGTGAAACAGAAAGGCCGATATTAATAGCTGGCCTAAAATTGCCTTTAAAAAGATCAGTTTCTAAATAAATCTGCCCATCAGTTATAGAAATTAAATTTGTAGGAATATAAGCAGAAATATCTCCAAGTTGAGTTTCACAAATAGGTAAAGCAGTTAAACTTCCACCATTTTTAAGTTTGCCAGCTCTTTCTAATAATCTTGAATGAGTATAAAAAATATCGCCTGGATAAGCTTCTCTACCGGCAGGTCTTTTCAAAAGCAAAGAAAGTTCTCGCCAAGCCCAAGCATGTTTTGTCAAGTCATCATATATTACAACAGCGTCTTTTCCTTTATCTCTAAAATATTCTCCGATGCTGCAACCTGCATAAGGAGCTAAGTAAAGTAAAATTGGTGGATCTTCTGAAGTTGTAGCTACAATAATAGTATAATTTAAAGCACCTTCTTTTTTCAAAATTTCGTATAGCCTTCTGATTTTAGACATTTTTTGTCCAATGGCTACATATATGCAAATAGGAGTCTCTAATGGATCATTTTTTTGATTTAAAATTACATCAATAGCTATTGAGGTTTTACCTATTTGCCTATCACCTAAAATAAGTTCTCTTTGCCCTCGACCTATAGGTATTAATGCATCAATTATTTTAATTCCTGTATGCAAAGGCGTATTAACGGGTTCTCTTTCAATAACACTTGGTGCTTTTCTTTCTAATGCATAGAATTCTTTGGTTTCAATATTACCTAAATCATCTAAGGGTCTTCCCAGGGAGTCAATTACTCTTCCAATAAGAGATTCTCCTACAGGTACTTGAATTACTTTTTTAGATCTTTTTACAATATCACCAGGTTTAATTTTAGAAAAATCACTTAAAGCAGCAGCTCCTATAAGACCTTCTTCTAGATTTAAAGCAATGAGGGGGATATTTTTATCTTCTACAATTAATATCTCTGAAACAAATGCTTTATAAAGACCTGAAACCCAAACTATTCCATCACCAACTTTAATAACTTCACCAGCTTCTTCAAATTCTGGTTTAGCTTCAATTTTTTCTAATTCCTTTTCTAATTTTTCTATTAAAAAACTTAGATCTTCCATATATTAGTATAAAATATTTTGTTAATCACATTCTTAAGAGAAAAATCTATAATATAATTCAAGGTCAACATTCTTCCGCCTAAAATTAAACTAGGATCAATTTTTTTCTCTATTATTTGAGTAGAAATACCAAATTTTTCTTTTATTAATTTTACTATTTCTTTTTTGTCATAATCAAATGCTAAAAATAATTTTGCTGGTTCTTGATTTTTCATTTTAATATTTTTTAATTTTAAATAACCAATAATATTTTTAAGAATATGCAACTTGCCTTCGTTTTTTAAATTCTCTATTAATTTATCTATTAATTTTCTTTTATTCTTAATAGCTAATTTTAATATTACCTCGCCTACAATTTTTTCATTCATTATTTAGATAACATATTTTTAATAAATTCCTCATTTAACTCTTTGTTTCTAAAAATTTTCTTAGACACATTAATTAAAATCTCTGGTAGTTTTTGATCAAGCTCAGAATAAAATTTTTGCTCCAGTAGTTCTTTCTCTTTATTTAACTCAGCTAGCATTTTTTCGCGTAAATCACGTATATCTTTCATCAATTCTTCTAATTTTTGTTTTTTTAATTCTTCGACTTCAGATAAAATTTTTTCTTTTTCTCGATAGGCTTTTTCTAAAATAGAGGTTCTTAATTTTTTTATTTTTCTTATTAACTTCTTACTTTCTTCTCTCATTTTCAAGCCTTCTATAATTTTGCTTTGTCTTTCCTGAATAATTTTGTTTAAAGGTTGTGCCAGAAACTTATAAATAATAATAAATATTAAAAAGAAATTTAAAATCTGCGCTATCAACATTTTATAATCAATACCAAAAGCAGAAAGTAATTCACCCATTAGATGAATTTAAGAATTAATGCAATTACTAAAACATAAATAGCAAGAGCTTCAGCAAAAGCAATAGCTAAAATCATTGCAGTTTGAATTTTCGAAGATGCTTCTGGATTCCTTCCAATTGCTTTCATTGCTTCTGAACCAATCTTGCCAATTGCAAGAGCTGGGAATATTACGCCTAGCATTATTGTTAATCCTGGAATGATGATCTTGAAAATATCTGGACTCATTAATTTAATGATGACTAATTGCGACCTTCAAAAATATACTGGTTAATGTAAAAAATATTAATGCTTGAATAAAACCTACAAAAATTTCTAATAATAAAAATGGAATGGGAATTAAAAATGGAATTAAAAGACCAACTGAAATAATTAAAATTTCTCCAGCTAAAATATTTCCAAATAATCTTAAACTAAATGATAAAATTTTTGCAATCTCAGAAAATACTTCAAACAAACCGATGGGAGATAGAAATTTTTTTATAAAATTAAATCTTAATCTCATTAACCCAAGAAGATTAGCCCCAATTACAGAAATTAAACCTAATGCTAAAGTCATATTCAAATCAGAATATGTACTTCGCAAAAGATGGATTTTTTCTTCGTGATGTTTAATATAAATACTACCAAAACCAGGTAAAATACCTAACCAATTTGAAAGAAGCACATAGATAAAAAAAGTAAAACAAAAAACAAAAAGTTTTAAATTTTTTATTTCTGTTAGATTAGTCCAAAAATTATAAAAATTTTCGAAAATAATTTCTAATAAAATTTGAAACTTGCTTGGAATTTCTTTTATGTTTCTTCTAAAAAACAAAATAAAAGATAAAATTAAAATCACTGTTAATATTGATGCAAAGTAAGTATTAGTTAAATTAATATTACCAATTTTGAAAATTATCTCTGGTTTTAAACTAATCATTTCATTAAAAGTAAATTAAAAATTTAAAATAACAACATTTAAATAAAGATGGTAACATCAACTTAATCATCAATTTATTTTAATTATTTTTAGTTAATTTAATTATAAATTATTTTTAAAATACTTTAGAAGGAATTAGTGCACAAATAATTTTGTTTTTTAGTTTTGATACCTAAGATTAGAAATTAAATTTCCATAAATATTCCTTGATTTTGACCATTTTTTACTGAATGAATTTTCCATTTTTCAAGTTTAAAACCTGACATTCCAGGTGAACCTGAAGGCATACCTGGCAAGGCAATGCCATCAATTTCTGGTTTTTCAGTTAAAAGCTTTTCAATAGCTGAAATTGGTATATGACCTTCAACAAAATAATTACCTAAGAGGACAGTATGACAAGACCAAAGATTAGAAGGTATTTCTAAACTTCTTTTTAAATTTTCAATCTCTTCGTCACTTACTTCTTTTTTCTCTACTTTAAACCCATTTGATTTTAAATAAGAAATATAATTTTCACAACAACCACATTGAGGTGTTTTATAAACAATCGCAACTAAATCATATCTGCGTTTATCTGTATTATATCCGTGTTTATCCGTAGTAAAAAAATAATAAAGCCCAAAAATCAAAATTCCGATAAAGATTCCCCCTAATAAATATTTGTTTTTCATTTTTTATAATCCACAACCAATTCCTTGTCTAATCTGCGGCAAGTCTAATTTTGCGACCTTTCTACTGACATTTTGAATCCATCCTGAAATTGATGAATATTCTCTTGACATTACCAATTTTGAATCAACATCTTGCCAATCTTTATTTTCAAAAACCTTAAAATAAATTGCTGTTTCAATATAATTTTGAGGAAACCAAAAAGAATTAAGCTGAAGAGCTAATTTATAAAGTTCGTCTTCAGAATATCCTTGGCTGACCGCAAGTTCTAATGCACCCAAAAGAGCTGAACCATGATTACAATCTTGAGCAAAAGTTGAATTATCACAGCAGGGACGAAAAGTATTTTGGGCAACCCTGTAGACTATTTCTTCTTGCTCAGGAGTTAATTTAATTATTTCACATTTATTAAAATAAACTGCGCCGTTATTTTCTTTTCCTAACCACCAACCACCAGTTGAAGCTAAATAAGGAAGCTCTTTTTCGCTAAAAGGAATATTTTTATTAAATTCAGTTTTATTTGAAAGTCCTAAGGGCCAAAAAAGATTAAGTAAATAATTAGCTGTTTCTTGATTGATAACTATTGGTTCATTATTTCCATTAATTGCTTTTTGAATATATTCAGGAATGTCGCCCTTATATAATTTTTTCATTTTCTCTAAATCAATAACCCCACAATCAATCATTTTTTTGACAGTGTCACCAAAAACTAATTTTGTTTTAAAACCTTCTGAGGGCAAGACTTCTTTTATTATATTTTCAAGATCTTTTTCAATTAAATTAACTTTAAAACCTGTAGGATTATCAAGGGAGTTTCTATTAGATAGTGGGTAAATTTTTGTATTCGATAAAATAAAAATTATTAATCCTCCTACTAAAATTCCTAAAAGAAGCTGTTTAAAATCTATTTTGTTTTTATTTTTTATGCTATGTTTTACAATTTCTAAATTACAACTTTTATGTTCTTTACACCAACTTTCGCATTGATTTGCTAATTCTTCTTTTTCATAAATATGTTGACATTCTTCGCATTGGTAGTATAACTTATTTTCTTTTTCTATTATTTTCATATTTTTATTATTCTTTCTTAATTTCTAGTTTTAATTTTTTGATTAAGTAAATTATACCTAAAATTAGTAAAATTAAAACTAAAATAGGAAAAGACAAAATAACTAAGAGCCACAAAAAGCTAATAATGCTAATAATTGGAGCTAAAAAATCCCAACCTCGCCAATTCCAAAAACCCCAATATCCCATCATTGGCATCCCTCCTATCATCATTGGCATCATCCCCCAAAATCCTTTTTGGCTCCCATCACAACCTAAAAATCTTTTCCCCATATTAATGTGCATCAAGTTTTCCCCTTCTTTTCCATGCATTTGTTCTATCATTTCATTCATTTTTAAATGATCACTTCCTCCAACCATTTGTTCCATCACATATTCCCCAACAGAATGAAAATCTTCATCAGTTAAATCTTGACATTTTACTTTTCCTTGATAAAATCTTTCCACAATTTCTTCCCCTTTTTGAATTTCTTGATTTAATTCTAAATCTTCAGAATGAGCAAAAACAAAAGAAAAAACAGATATTAAAATTAAAAGATACAAAAATATTAATAATATTTTAATTTGCGCTTCATTTGTATTGTTATTTATGTATAATTCTTGGTTTTTCATTTTTTTAATTTATAAATTTTCATTAATTCTTCCACTGCCTTTTTTTCTTTTTTATTTTTAATCTGATCAACAACATGTGTTTTTAAATGATTTCTCAAAACCTCTCTTTCAATTGAAGAAATAGCATTTTTTATAGCAGATGCTTGAATTAAAATATCCAAACAATATTTCTCATTCTCTATCATTCTCCCTAAACCTTCCACCTGTCCTTTAATTATATTCAATCTTTTTAAAATTTTCTTCTTTATTTCTTTATCCATTTTATAGTTTTACTCCTCTTAATCTTAAGGCATTAATAGCAACAATAATTGTTGAAAGGGACATAAAAATTGCTGCTAAGGCTGGTGGAAGTAAAATTCCTTTAAAGGCTAAAATACCCGCAGCTAAAGGAAGAGTAATAACATTATAACCAGTTGCCCAAAATAAATTCTCGACCATCTTCCTGTAAGTTGCCTTTGAAAGCTTAATCAAACTCACAATATCTCTAGGATCATTTCTTATTAAAATAATTCCTGCAGATTCTATAGCCACATTTGTTCCAGCACCAATAGCTACTCCCACATCTGCTTGCATAAGGGCTGGAGCATCATTAATACCATCCCCAACCATCATTACTTTCAAATTTCTTTTTTGAAGCTCTTTTACTTTTTCAACTTTTTCTTGAGGCAAAACTTCAGCAAAATATTCATCAATGTCAAGTTCCTTAGCAATTTTTTCAGCTACTTCTTTTTTATCACCCGTAATCATTGCTGTTTTAACTCCCAATTGATGAAGCTCTTTTATAGCTTTATATGATTCTTCTCTAATTTCATCTTCTAAAATTATTGCTCCTAAAATATTTTTATTTTCATCAATTAAATATGAAGTTGTTCCTATAGTTTCAATTTGTAGCGGTGTTAATCCTAAACTTTTTAAAAGATTTTCCCCACCAAGATAATAAACTTTACCATCGATTTTACCCTTAATCCCCTTACCTGGTAAATTTTCAAATTCTTCAACTTTTAAAATCTCAATTTTTTCTTCTTTTGCTTTTTCTAAAATCCCTTGAGCAATAAAATGTTGTGAAAATTGATTTAATGAAGCAGCTATTTGTAATATCACGGACTGGTCCGGACTTAACACTGAGTGTTCGGACAATACTTTGTTTTTATCACCTCCCTGTTCATCCGTGGTAATAATCTCTTTTACTTTGAATTTCCCGCTTGTTAGTGTTCCTGTTTTATCAAATAAAATAATATCAATTTTTCTTGCAAGTTCAAGCTGAAGTCTATTTCTAATTAAAAATCCATGATGTACTGCTAAACTTGTTGAAATAGAAACTACAAGAGGAACAGCAAGTCCCAGCGCATGAGGACAAGCAACAACTAAAACTGCCACTAATCTTTCCAAAGCAAAAGCAATATCTTTTTGTAAAATTAACCAAAAAATAAAACTTAAAGAACCAATGCCAATTGCTATAAAAGTTAAATATTTAGCAAAAACATCAGCTAAAACTTGAAGTTTTGATTTTGATTGTTGAGCCTCTAAAATTAACCTTTTTATTCCTGCTAAAAAAGTATTTTCACCAATTTTTGTTACTTTTATTTTTAAAACCCCATCACCATTAATTGTTCCAGCAATAACTTCAAAACCAATCTCTTTTAAAACTGGCTTACTTTCACCAGTAATCATACTTTCATTAACTTCTGACTTCCCCTCAATAACAATTCCATCAGCAGGAATTTTTTCTCCTGGACGAACTAAGACAATATCGTTAATTTTAAGTTCATTAAGTGATATTATTTTTCCATTTTCTAATTCTGCTTTATCAGGTAATAATTTTTCAATTTCTTTTAAGATCG